>JALYIL010000169.1 GCA_030775825.1 Actinomycetota bacterium | reverse complement strand
GTCCGGCGCTCACCGCGACTAGCGTCGCCACGCGCGCTCGCCCCTTGGGCACGAGCAGTGCCGCCGCGCCAAGCACCGCGGCAACGACGAGGAGCGTTGCGAGCCAGGGGAACCAGGTGCTGCTGCGGTGCAGCAGCGACATGCTCCACAGTCCGGTGATCAGCACGCCCGCCGCGAGCGCGACGCGCGCCGCGAGCTCGTCGCGACGCCGCCACAGCACCACCGCGCCGACGGCGACCAGAGCGGCGATCGCCGGAGCGAGTTCCACCGAGTAGTAGGTGTGGATCGTGCCGCTGGCGAAGCTCAGCACCGCGCCGGTGACGAGCAGCCAGCCGCCCCACAGCACCGCGGCTGCGCGGGCGCGGTCGGTCCGCGGCGCGTGCGCCGCTACTACTACGAGCGCGACGATCGCGAGCAACGCCGCCGGCAGCAGCCAGGCGATCTGGCCGCCGTTGAGTGAGTTGAACAGCCGTCCGACACCGGTCGCGCCGCTGAAGTTCGCCCCGCCACCGCCCGCGCCGCTGCCGCCGGTGATGCGCGACAGGCCGTTGTAGCCGAAGGCGAGGCCGAGGGCGGTGTTGTTCCCGGATCCGCCGATGTAGGGACGCGAGGACGCCGGGGTGAGGTCGACCGCGAGTACCCACCAACCGGCGGCGACGACGATCGCGACTCCGGCGCCGAGCAGTTGCAGGAGACGTCGCCGCACCGAGGTCGGCGCCGCGACGAGGTAGGTGACCGCGAGCGCGGGCAGCACCGTGAACGGCTGTAGACCCTTTGCCAGGAAGGAGAATCCGATTGCGGTGCCTGCGAGCAGCAGCCACTTGGTCGCGGCATCGTCGAGGGCGCGCGTGAGGCAATAGGC
Source organism: Actinomycetota bacterium (assembly GCA_030775825.1). Lineage (GTDB taxonomy): Bacteria > Actinomycetota > Actinomycetes > Mycobacteriales > Jatrophihabitantaceae > JALYIL01. Next base: position 2,163 of record JALYIL010000169.1, on the reverse strand, counting down.
AGCCACGACGATGAGCAGCGTCATCAGCGCGTCGGGGTTGTTAAAGCGGAACATCAGCACGGCGACCGGGGTGACCGCGAGCAACGCACCGGCCAGAAGCCCGGCGGCCGGGCCGAACCACCTGCGCACCATGGCGTAGAGCAGCCACACCGACAGCACGCCCATGATCGCCTGGGGTACGAGCATCGACCACGACGAGAAACCGAAGATCCGGCCGGACAGCTCCATCGGCCACAGCGCGCCCGGTGGCTTGTCGACCGTGATCGCGTTGCCCGAGTCGAGCGAGCCGAAGAAGAACGCCTTCCACGACTTGGTGCCGGCCTGCACAGCAGCCGCATAGAAGTCGTTGGCGTAGCCGGACGCCCCGAGCGCCCAGAGGTAGAGGACCGCGGTGCCGGCGAGCAGGATCGCGAGCGCGCCCTTCTCCCGCCCCGTCCGCACGAGTGGTCGGCCCGCTCGCGGGTGGTCAGCGATGGGCGACCAGTCGCCGCCGTCCGAGCCACCGCTCACGGTGGGGGTGGTGGGCGAAGTCGTTGGTGCGGTCGTCATCGATCGGACCCTTTCCGGGCGAAAACCCATTCACGAAGCAGGACGAAGCGCAAGACGGTGGAGGCGAGGTTCGCGACGATCAGCACGATCACCTCGACGGCGCGAGAGGGATGGCTGGACACGATGCCGAGCAAACCCAGCGACCCGCTGGTGAGCGCGAGCCCGAGCGCGAACACGAGCAGGCCCTGCAATTGGTGTCGCACCGCCCCGTCGCCGGAAACCCCAAACGTGAACCGCCGGTTGATCGCGGTGTTGACGACCGCGGTGACCAGCAGAGCGAGGAGGTTCGCCAGCTGCGCCCCGAGCGGGGCGCGCCACACGAGGAACAGCAGCAGGTACGCGAGCGTCGACCCGACCCCCACCGCGGTGAAGCGGATCGCTTGGCGGAACAGCGATTCCGGCGCGGCGGGATGGTGGCCGAGCTGGGTGCGCAACTCGCCGACGGGCAGGTCGCCGCGGATGAGCGAGCGAGCCATCCGGGCGACACCGCGAAGGTCGGCGAGCGCCGTCGACACGATGTCGACGCGGCTGTCGGGATCGTCCACCCAGTCGACCGGAACCTCGGCGATGCGCAACCCGCTGCGTTCGGCGAGGACCAGCAGTTCGGTGTCGAAGAACCAGGACGTGTCGCGCACGTGCGGCAACAGGGCGCGTGCCGACTCCACGCGCATCGCTTTGAAGCCGCACTGAGCGTCGGTGAAGCGCGTACGCAACGTGGTGCGCAGCATCAGGTTGTAGCTGCGCGAGATGAGCTCGCGCTTCGGTCCGCGCACCACTCGTGCTGATCGCGACAATCGGCTGCCGATAGCGACGTCGCTGTGGCCCGACAGCAACGGGGCGACGAGCGGGAGCAGGGCCTTGAGATCGGTGGACAGGTCGACGTCCATGTAGGCGACGACGCGCGCAGTACTCGCCGTCCACACGTGCTGTAGGGCGCGGCCGCGGCCCTTCGCATCGAGATGGACGGCCCGGACGCTGGGCAACTCGCTCGCCAGCGCCGTCGCGACCTGCCAGGTGCCGTCCGTGCTCGCGTTGTCGGCGATCGTGATGATCGTGCGGAACGGGAACTGCCCGGACAGGAACGCGTCGAGGCGGCGCACGCTCGGTTCGAGGTCGAGTTCCTCGTTGAAGACGGGGACGACGATCTCCACGTCCAACACCGCGAGCTCCGGCAAGGCGGTCACGTCCTGCTTCGCTTCCGCAGTCATCTCGGCTGCAACCGGAGTGCGAGCGCCGGGCAGAAGGCGACCGCGCGACGGACGTCCTTCGTCTCCGCGGAGTGGACGGCCGTGCGCCGAACGAGCGGGAATCCCCAGTCGTCCAGAGCGATTCGGTCGGGAAGCAACTCTGCGCACAGGCCGTGTCCGTCGCAGCGGGTCCAGTCGATCTCGAGGGTCTGTTCGGGGGCGCGGGCGCTCATGACGACGCTCCGGTCGGCAGTTGGTGACGGACGGGACGACCGCAACCGCCATGGCGATGCGCGTCCAGCTCCTCGTGCAGCACGCGGAGGCCGGACCGGACGAAGCGCGACGCGCCGTCCGGATGGGCGCAGGCGCCCCGTCCGACGACGAGCCCGGCATGCCGCTCGGCCGCGGGGAGGGCACGGGCGTGACC
>JALYIL010000168.1 GCA_030775825.1 Actinomycetota bacterium | reverse complement strand
GCGGCGGGGCGCGGGGCCCGGCGCTCGGCGCTCGGGGCGCCCAAGGATTGGAGTACATGGACGTGGAGCCGCCTCGGAGAATCGAACTCCGGACAACCTCATTACGAGCTAGGACGGGCCCGAACGCTGTGCTTTCACGCTTGTAGACTGGCGCCGACGTGAACGTTTTCGGCCAACTTATGTCCTGCGTTGCCGACCCGTGTCAGCACCGCGGGTCTGAGCCCCCAACCTAGACCAGCTTTCCCGTTCCCGTGGTGTCTTCGGGCGGCATCACCGTGATGACCTCGCAGGCGAAGGCAGCGCCGGATCGCTCGATGCGGCCGTCGGAGGTGAGCAATGCGGTTTCGTGCCGCTCGGCGGCGGCGACGTAGATCGCATCGGCGTAGCGCAGAGACCCTTGAGCGAGACTCCAGGCCCGGCGTACATCGGACCAGGGCGTCGCGTCGATCACGATGCCCAGGTTCTCCGCCGTGTGTAGCGCGGCGTCGAGGTCCGCCGGCTGAAGGGGGTGACCGGGCCGTTTGGCGGCAGCAGCCAACCCCGACATGATCTCGAACGCGAAGTGACCAGGTGCGCTGAGCGGCTCCGGCGGGGGCAATGCGGCAAGCGCGGCCCGTGCCGCGACGCCCCTCGGACCTGGGTCAGCGACCGCGTCGATGACGAGCGAGGCATCGACGATCACCGACGTTGAGGTCCGCCCGTGTCATCCGCCCGCTCGTCATGGGCGAGCTGGATGGCGGCGAGGACCGCGCTTCGCTCCTCCTCCGGGACGCCTGGCCGGCCCTTGAGCAGTCCGGCAATGTGGCCCAAGGCCGCTTGCCGCCGCACATAGACAGCCTGAGCGTGGACGGCGTCGCGCAGGTAGCTCTGTACGGATGTGCCCCGCGCTGCTGCCGCCGCGCGGATCTGTTCGAGGTCATCGGCCGGTACATCACGGATCAGCAGATCGGACATGGAACGATGATATCAATCTCGATAGCGCTCGGCAATGAGCCGGCCGCGCGGTGAACCGGCGGGGTGCTGCCGGCTGACGTTCGCCAGCGCCGGCTCTCGGCTGACCCGACGTGCCTTGACTGACGCCAGGGCCAGTCGCGTGAAGTAGGCCTTGCGCGCATGATCGGCACGCCGTCGACGTTCCTCCAGCGGTAGTTTCTCGCCGGGGTCGACCTCGCGTTCGAATCGGGCGAGGAAGGCAAGGCGGGCCGGTGCCGTGTGCGCGGTCTCGTCATGAATCCGGGCATGCAGTGAATGCGCGGCCAGGCGCGCCCTCATGACGCGCTCGGTCGGCGTCATCGCGCCGCTGACGGTGGGCGCAGGTTTGGTTCGGCGCTCCGCGAGGGTGCAGTGCGGCCCAGCTGTCGGGAGCCGGTCAGTTCACGGTCGGGGACCTTCATATGTCGAACGATGTGGACCGGCCGCACCACAAACGTCACCACAAGCGTCACCTGTCGTCACGTGACCACTGGGGCAGGTCATCTCGCTGCCCACACTCCTGGGCACGCTCCGCGACTGCGTGGCCCCGAGTCGGTCGACTGCCTCGTGCTCCGCTGCACGACAGCCGGATTCAGCGACCCGTCGGTATGGGCCGTGCGCGTCGGCATAAGTGCCGTTGCCTCATGTAACGCGGTGCCTTGGAACAGAGCAGGTAACGGCACTTATGCCGGTGATCCTGTCAACTACTTGCGGGATATGCCGGTGATCGGGCGGGCGGGTCAGGGCCCGGCCCGATCGGGCTGTGGGGCTAGCCAGCGGCCCTGCTGGCTGGGCTGTTGAGCAGGTTCGCGAACAGTTCCGCGCGACCGTCTTGGCCCTTGGCGAGGGCGTCGTCGTGCTGGGCCTTCAGGGTGGGTCGGAAGGCGATGGTGGTCTGGAAGAAGCCGCAGCCTTCGCAGATCGTTTCGAAGGCGCAGTCGAGCTTGGCGGGTCGGGAGCACCAACCGTTGCCGAGCATCCGGCGGTGTTCGAGTCGAAGTCGCCGCATCTCGACGGTCTCGGCGGGGTCGGGGTCGCGGCTATCGAGGTCGGGTTCGGCGTAGAGGGCGTCGACTCTGTCGCTGACTGCGCGGTACTCGTCGGCGACGGTCTGGTTCGCGATCCGGGCGTAGATGAGTGTCATCCGCAGGGTCCGGTGGCCGAGCATCGCTCCGATGGCTTCGATCCGCATGCCGCGATTCACCGCCTGGGTGGCGAAGGTGTGCCGGAGCTGGTGCGGGTGGACGTGGCCGATACCTGCCTGCTTGGCCATGGTCCGGACGATCCCCGCGATCATGCTCAGGGTCAGCGGTCGTCCGTTGCGGGTCAGGAGCAGCCCTGTGCCGTGGTCGTCGTGCCGAGCCGACCAATCGGCAAGGAGCTGGACCAGGTGCGGGTGCAGCGGAACGTAGCGGTCGTTGTGGAGCTTGCCGAGTGGGATCCGCAACCAGTGCCCGTCGCGCATCGTGACGACCGCTTTGCTGTCGAGGCGGCTGAGCTCACCGACGCGCATGCCGGTGCGCAACAGCAGGTGGATGACCAGGGTCCGCAGCGGGTCAGGGTCAGCGGAGGCGGTGCGGAGCAGCGCAGCGGCTTGGGCGTCGTCGAGGAACTTCGGGAGAGGGTCATCGACGATCGGCAGGTCGATGGAGAAGATCGGGGTGCGGGCTGGTGCGTCCGGCC
>JALYIL010000167.1 GCA_030775825.1 Actinomycetota bacterium | reverse complement strand
GTGTCTCAGTCCCAGTGTGGCCGGTCGCCCTCTCAGGCCGGCTACCCGTCGTCGCCTTGGTAGGCCATTACCCCACCAACAAGCTGATAGGCCGCGGGCCCATCCCTAGCCAGAATCCTTTACACCTCGGAGGATGCCCTCTGAGGTCATATCCGGTATTAGCCCCGGTTTCCCGGAGTTATCCCAGTGCTAGGGGCAGGTTGCCCACGTGTTACTCACCCGTTCGCCGCTAGGGCACCTCCCCGAAGGGAGGGCCTCGCTCGACTTGCATGTGTTAAGCACGCCGCCAGCGTTCGTCCTGAGCCAGGATCAAACTCTCCGTGAAGGTATATTGACTCCCCGGCGAACCGGGTTTGTCGACACAGAAAGTCACCGTCTTGGCGACGGTTTCAATCACTGGTTCATACGAGCTGGTCAATCGTTTCGCTCAAGGAGCGAAACGTCTTTCTTTGCTCGATGTACCAAAGGAATCTCTAAACGAAATCCGCCGGAGCGAAGATCGTCGACGAGAGTTAATAAATGGCACTAACTTTCGGCACGCTGTTGAGTTCTCAAGGAGCGGACGCACACCGTCACAACCCTCTCGGGCGGATCAGGGGCAACCTGCGTTACGCTACCCGGTCGGATTCGCTCGGTCAAACCTGACCCAGCACCGCCCGGCTTCCCACTTGGTCGTCGCACACGGCATACCGTGGCGCGTCGCGCTTGGGGGCTTAGTTCAACCAGACCCACCTGGTCTGCGCGCCGATGCCTCGGCGGCCCGTGGTGGCTCCGTGCGTTGAACACCGCTAACAGTAGTCAGCGTCGCTGTGACCAGTCAAATTCCCGCCCGAATCGCTCTCGGTGCCCTGTTTCTCTGGGGCGCTGCCCTGCCTGCACACAGCTGTGGGCGCCCGACGGCGCCCCGGCATCGTGTGACCTGGCGCACCCCAGCTCTCAGTTCTCGACCAGCCGAACTGCCCGGCGCTTGCCGATGGTCACGATCTGGCCGATCAGCTCCCCTCGCGCCAGGTCGTAGTGTCGCGGCGCGACGGGCGCGCCGCCGACCCGGACGGCCCCGGCGTCGATCTCACGCCGGGCTGCGCTGCTGCTCGGGGCCAAGCCGATCGCCACCAGAGCTGCCGGCAGATGGACCGGGTCGCCCGCGAGCAGCGGCTGCTCGGGGGCGTCACTCGGCAGTTCGTCGCGCTTGAAGACGGCATCGAAGCGCTCTTCGGCAGCGCGAGCTTGTTCAGCTCCGTGATAGAGCTGCACGACCGAGCGCGCCATCTGCCGCTTGGCTCGGTTCGCCGCCGGTCCGCCCGTGGCGACCGAAACGTCCAGGTCGGCGATTTCGCGCGGATGCATCGCGCTGCACAGGCGCGCGTACTGGCCCACGGCCGAGTCGGGGATGCTCATCAGCTTGCCGAATTGCTCGCTAGCAGGTTCATCGATTCCGATGAAGTTGCCCAGCGACTTGCCCATCTTCTCGACGCCCTCGGTGCCGACCAGCAATGGAACGGTGAGAACCGCCTGCGGGGACTGGCCTCTGGATCGCTGCAGCTCACGCCCCACCAGGTTGTTGAACGTCTGATCAGTGCCGCCCAGCTCGACGTCGGCCCGCACCTGCACCGAATCGATGCCCTGCAATAGAGGATAGAAGAACTCCGAGAGGGTGATCGGCTGGTTTGCCTCGAACCTGCGGGCGAAATCGTCGCGCTCGAGCAGCTGGGCGACCGTTATCTGGCGCGTGTATCCGAGCAGTTCGGCAAGCTGCATCGTGCCGAGCCAGTCGGCGTTGTTCACAACTTCGGTGCGAGACCGATCCAGGATCCGCATCAGTTGGTCGAAGTAACCCTGAGCGTTCGCGATTACGTCCTCGGCGGACCGGGCACTGCGGGTGGCCGTCCGTCCGGAGGGATCCCCGACCTGGCCGGTGAAGCCACCCACAACAAGTACCGCGATGTGTCCGAAGTCCTGGAATTGGCGCAGCTTGCGCAGCACCACGGCATGACCGAGCGTCAACTGGCTGCCCGAGGGGTCGATGCCGAGTTTGACTCGCAGCGGCCGTCGCTCACGCGCGGCGGCCAGGAGCCGCTCGGCGAGGCCGTCCGGGGGAAGGATCTGGGCTGCTCCGGAGGCAAGCACCTCGTGGGTTTCGCGGAGCTCGGACGTCAGCGCGTCGAACGTCGAGTCACTCACGAGTGCCAGTGTGCCGGTCGGCACGGATTCGCTTGCGCCCACCTGGTCGGTACGCCGACACCGACGGCTCGCCGGGCAGCCAGAAGCGCCAGGCACGATCGGTCGCCGCGCGGATCCCCACCCGCGGGCCCGCCAGCACGTCACGGCGCCGACGCGCGGGCATCGACTCCAGTACCACCGGCGAGAACGCATCGCACAGGTCGATGCCGTTCTGCTCACGGCCCACGCCCAGACACCCCGCCAGCCGCGCTGGCCCGCGGGCCAGGCCGCAGTCATCCCCGGCCACTGGACGGCGTGAACGCGCGGCGTCCGCCCCGCGTACCACCTCGCCAGCCCGCAACAGCACCGCGGAGGCCTCCCCGTCCCGCGCGCAGACGATATTCATGCACCAGTGGATCCCGTAGGTGAAGTAGCAGTACAAGTGGCCCGGGGGGCCGAACATCACGGCCGTGCGAGGGGTTGGCCCCCGAAAGGCATGAGAGGCGGGATCGTCGCGGCCCTCGTATGCCTCGACCTCGGTCAGCCGAACGGCGACCTCGCCGCTCTCGGTGGTGGAGCGGATAACCGCACCCAGCAGGCGCGGAGCCAGCAGCACGGCGGGTGCCGCCAGGCGGGCGCGCGCGACGGGCACCCCGTCCGCCTAGCGGCGCTGCTGGGCGTTTGCCCAGGCCACCTGCGCGTGCACCTCGTCTGCGAGCTGGGCGGACTGTTCGGCGACGCGGGCTGGAGCGGTTCCACCGGCCGAGGATCGTGCTCGGATGGCGCCGGCGACAGACAGGACTCCCCGGACCTCGGGCGTGAGGCGGGGATCGACACCGGCCAGCTGCTCGTCTGACACCTCATCCAGCTCCAGTCCGTGCTCCTCGCACAATGACACGAAGGCACCGCTGATCTCGTGAGCCTCGCGGAACGGCACCCCGGTGCGCACCAGCCATTCAGCGACGTCGGTAGCCAGGGCGAACCCAGCCGGTGCCGCAGCGCTCAGGCGCTCGGAGTCGAATGTCAAGGTAGCCATTAGCCCCGTGACCGCGGGCAAGAGCATCAGTAGCTGGTCGACGGTGTCGAAGACCGGTTCCTTGTCCTCCTGCAGGTCCCGGTCGTAGGCAAGTGGCAATCCCTTCAGGGTCGCGAGCAGGCCAGTGAGGTTGCCGATCAAGCGCCCGGACTTGCCGCGAGCGAGCTCGGCGATGTCCGGATTCTTCTTCTGCGGCATGATCGACGAACCGGTCGACCACGCGTCATCCAGTCGGACCCAGCCGAACTCGGGGGTCGCCCACAGGATGACCTCCTCACCGATGCGGGATAGGTGGACGCCCAGCAGCGCGGCCACGAACAGGAATTCCGCGGCGAAGTCGCGGTCGGATACGGCGTCTATCGAGTTGGCGGCAGGACGATCGAAACCGAGTTCCTCAGCGACGGCTGCTGGGTCGAGCGGCAGGGATGAGCCCGCCAGCGCTCCCGATCCGAGTGGCGACACAGCGGCGCGCCTGTCCCAGTCCCGCAGGCGATCGACGTCGCGAGCGAAGGCCTGCACGTGGGCGAGCAGATGGTGCGCCAGCAACACTGGCTGCGCATGCTGCAGGTGAGTCATACCCGGCATGGCGACGTCACGATGCCGCTCGGCGACCCCGATCAGGGCCGTCTCGAGATCGGCGACGGCCAGCACGATGCGGCGCACGTGCTCGCGCAGGTACAGGCGCAGATCGGTGGCGACCTGGTCGTTGCGACTTCGGCCCGCCCGCAACTTGCCGCCCAAGGCGCCCAGGCGCTCGAGCAGAGCTCGTTCGAGTGCCGTGTGCACATCCTCATCGGCCGGGCCAGGACGGAACTCACCCGCGCGGACGGCCTCTGCTATGTCGTCGAGGGCCAGGAGCATGCGTGTGGCTTCGTCGTCGGTGAGCAATCCCGAGCGGTGCAGTACCCGAGCATGCGCCTTGGAAGCAAGCAGGTCGTATGGGGCCAGGCGCCAGTCGAAATGCACCGAGAGCGACAGCTTGGCGAGCGCGTCGGAAGGACCGCCGGCGAACCTGCCGCCCCACAGACGCGTGCCATCGGTCATGAGCGCAGGTCGCGCTGCGCAGCGATGCGGCTGGGCAGGCCCCACAGCTGGACAAAGCCCTTCGCCAGTGACTGATCGAAGGTATCGCCCGTGTCGTAGGTCGCGAGGTTGAAGTCGTAGAGCGACCCCTCGCCGCGCCGGCCTGTGGCGACTGCTTGACCGCCGGCAAGGCGAAGCCGGACGTCGCCGGTGACATGACGCTGCGAGGAGTCGACGAACGAGTCCAGCGCACGCTTGAGCGGGCTGAACCACAGACCGTCATAGACCAGCTCTGTCCAGCGTTGTTCAACCTGGTATTTGAACCGCCGCAGATCCCGTTCGACGGTGAGATCCTCTAGTTCGCGGTGGGCGACGATCAGCGCGATGGCTCCCGGCGCCTCGTAGACCTCCCGGCTCTTGATCCCGACCAGCCGATCCTCGACCATGTCCAACCGGCCGACGCCCTGGGCACCGGCCCGGCCATTGAGTTCGACGATGGCCTCGAGTACGGAGACCGCTCGCCCGTCGATCGCGCTCGGGACTCCGTCGACGAAGGAGATGACGACCTCGTCGCTGCCCGTCGCAGGTGCCGAGGTGTAGGAGTACAGGTCCTCGATCGGTGGGTTCCACGGGTCCTCGAGGAAACCGGTCTCGACCGCGCGGCCCCAGAGATTCTGGTCGACCGAATACGGCGAGCGCTTTGATTGGTCAATCGGAAGCCCCTTGGCTTCGGCGAAGGCGATCGCTTTGTCGCGGGTCATCCCGGAGTCGCGCACCGGGGCGATCACGGTGAGGTCCGGTGCCAGGGCACCGATGCCCACCTCGAAGCGCACCTGGTCATTTCCCTTTCCCGTGCAGCCGTGCGAGACGGTGTCGGCACCGAATTGCTTCGCAGCCTCGACGAGCGCCTTGACGATCACCGGTCGCGACAGCGCCGAAACCAAGGGGTAGCGCTCGAGGTAGAGCGCATTCGCGCGCAGCGCGGGTAGACAGTAGTTCTCGGCGAACTCCTGCTTCAGGTCGAGGACCACCGACTCCACCGCACCGCATTCCAGGGCGCGCTCGCGGATCACGTCCATGTCTTCGCCGCCCTGGCCAACGTCGGCGGCCACGGCGACGACCTCCGCTCCGGTCTCCTCGGCGATCCAGCCGATGGCTACCGAGGTGTCGAGCCCTCCCGAGTACGCGAGGACGATGCGCCTAGTCATGAGAAATGCTCCGATCAGATGGTGTGCGGAAGGTCGACGAGATGCTCGAGGACAGCTTGGCCGCCGTCCGGCTCACGGGCGATGACGAGGATGGTGTCATCTCCCGCGATCGTTCCGATAATCAGTGGCAGGCCGGCGCGGTCGATGGCCGATGCCAAAAAGTGGGCAGCGCCTGGAGGCGTGCGCAGGACGGCCAGGTTGGCGCTGGACTCGGCGGAGATCAGCAGCTCGCCGAGCAAGCGGGCCAGCCGCTGCGGGGGTGCGTCGTCGGCCGTGCGAGCCGTCAACGGTGAGCCGTCCTCCGGCACGAAATAGATTGGTAAGCCACCATCGGGCGTGCGCAGCTTCACCGCTCCGAGTTCGTCCAGGTCGCGGGAGAGCGTGGCCTGGGTGACATGCACCCCGGCATCGGAGAGGGCAGCTGCGAGCTCCGCCTGCGATCGAACGGCTCGGGCGCCGAGTATCTCCACGATGCGTGAGTGTCTCGCGGCGCGGGTGGCCTTGCCGATGACCTCGGGCACCTCGGTCTGCTTTCCCGTGGTCTGCATCAGCTTTGCGCCAGCAACCAGGCGAGCAAGGCCTTCTGCGCATGCAGCCGGTTCTCCGCCTCGTCCCACACCACGCTCTGCGGACCGTCCAGCACCTCGGCGGCGATTTCTTTGCCGCGATAGGCCGGCAGGCAGTGCAAGACGATGGCGCTGGAGTCGGCACGTCCGAGAGCTGCCGCGTCTACTGCGTAGGGGACGAACAAGGCGTCGCGATCGGAGCTCTCGTCCTCCTGTCCCATCGAGACCCAGGTGTCGGTCGCGATGACATCAGCCCCGAGACAGGCCGCGTCCGCATCTGTTGTCACCAGGACCGAGCCGCCGGTGGTGGCCGCGAGGCGGTCTGCCTGGGCCACGATCGCCGCATCGGGCTGGTGGCTGGGCGGTCCGGCGAGCCGGACATGCATTCCGGCCGATGCGCCGCCGAGCAGGTAGGAATGAGCCATGTTGTTCGCGGTGTCCCCGACATAGGTGAGCGTGAGCCCCGCGAGGGCGCCCTTGTGCTCACGAATGGTCTGCAGGTCCGCCAGGATCTGACAGGGGTGGAAGTGGTCGGTCAGAGCGTTGACCACCGGCACCCGGCTGATCGAGGCCATCGTCTCCAACCGCTCCTGGGCGAAGGTTCGCCACACGATCGCCGCGACCTGGCGGTCCAGCACCCGGGTGGTGTCTTGGACCGGCTCGCCGCGCCCGAGTTGGCTGGCAGCGGCATCAATGACCAGTGGGTATCCCCCGAGTTCTACGATGCCCACGGTGAACGTCACGCGCGTGCGGGTTGACGGCTTGTCGAAGATGACCGCGACGGTCTGGGGACCCGCGAGGGGCCGATGGCGCAGGCGATCGGCCTTCATCGTGTCAGCGAGATCCAGAACCTCGAGCAGCTCCGCCGGACGGAGATCGTCGTCTCTGGTGAAGTGACGGGTCACGAGCCGACCTCCGCGATCGCGGCAGCCAGCAGGGGTACCGCGACATCGACGTCTGCTTCGGTGAGAATTAGAGGGGGCGCCAGCCTGAGGACACCCGGTTTGACCGCGTTCACGAGCAGGCCGCGCGCTCGCGCCGCGGCCTCCACGTCGCTGGCGAGCTCCTGGGTGAGCACAACGCCCTGCCAAAGTCCGCTGCCCCGGGTGCCGGCAACAAGCGGACTGCCGATCGCAGCGAGTCGATTGGCCAGGTACTCCCCTACTCGCTTGACGTTGTCGAGCAGGTGATCGTCGGCGATGGTGCTCAACACGGCCAGCGCGGCGGCACAGGCAACGGGATTGCCGCCGAACGTGCTGCCATGCTCCCCGGGGGCGAACAGCTTCCCGGCATCGCCGAGGCCGAGACACGCGCCGATAGGCAGGCCGCCGCCCAGCCCCTTGGCAAGAGTGAGAATATCCGGGCGTACACCCTCGGCCATGCTCGCGAACCAATGGCCTGTTCGGCCCAGCCCGCTCTGCACCTCGTCGACAACCAGCAATGCACCGGTGGCGTCACACAGCTGGCGGGCCGCCGCGAGGTAGCCCGGGGGCGCCGGAACAACTCCGCCTTCGCCCAGCGTCGGTTCGAGGAATATCGCCGCAGTCCGCTCAGAGACTGCCTCGCGCAGCTGGGCCACGTCGCCGAAGTCGACGAACGCTACCGGCCCCGGCAGCGGCTGGAAGGGTTCGCGTTTGGCCGCATTGCCCGTGATCGACAGCGCGCCCATCGTGCGCCCGTGGAAGCTACCGTGCGCGGCCACCAGCTCGACGCGCCCACCTGAAGGGTCCAGCAACCGGCCGTGCTTGCGGGCGAGTTTGATGGCGCATTCGATTGCCTCCGCCCCGCTGTTGGCGAAGAACACGCGCGCCGGCACACCCAGCAGTTCGACGAGCCGCTCAGCCAACGCGACGCCGGGCTGGTGGATGCAGAGATTTGACGTGTGGGCCAGTTTCGCCACCTGTTCCGTGACGGCCTTGACGATGGCTGGGTGGGCGTGGCCGAGCGAGGACACCGCGATACCCCCGACGAAGTCGAGATATTCGCGTCCTTCGACGTCCCATACCCGCACCCCGGACCCACGTTCGAGCGTCACCGGCGGTGTCCCGTAGTTGGCCATCATCACGGCGTCCCACCGATCGGCGAGGTTCACGATTGCTCCCTGTTTGCGACGACCATGGTGCCGACGCCTTCGGAGGTGAAGATCTCGAGAAGCAAGGCATGAGGCACTCGCCCATCCAGGACGTGCGCGCGCGAGACCCCACCTTTGACGGCCCGCAGGCAGGCCTCCATCTTCGGCGCCATCCCCGAAGAGAGCGTCGGCAGCAGCTCAGCCAGTTCCTCGACGGAGATCTGGCTGACTACCTCGCCGCTGGCCGGCCAGTCCGCGTAGAGCCCCTCGACATCGGTGAGCACCACCAGCTTCTCCGCCTGGACGCCAATGGCTATCGCCGCGGCCGCCGTGTCGGCATTGACGTTGTAGGACTGGCCGTCCACACCTCTGGCCACGGTTGCGATCACGGGGATGCGTCCGGCGTCCAGCAGCGCGAGCACCGTGGCCGGATCGACGACCGAGATGTCGCCGACCTGACCGATGTCGACCGGCACGCCGTCGATCATCGCGGGGCGGCGCTCGGCAGTGAGCAACCCACCGTCCTCGCCCGACAGCCCTACGGCGAAAGGCCCGTGATCGTTGATGAGGTTGACGACGTCACCATTGACCTGGCCGACCAGCACCATCCGGACGACGGCCATCGCCTCAGGAGAGGTCACCCGCAGCCCACCGCGGAATTCGGTGGCGATGCCCAGCCGGTCCAGCTGTTCGGTTATCTGTGGGCCGCCGCCGTGCACGATGACCGGCTTGAGACCGGCGTAGCGCAGGAACACCACGTCCTCGGCGAACCCGCGTTGCAACTGCGGGGTCGTCATCGCGTTGCCGCCGTACTTGATCACGACGATCTTGCCGTGGAAGCGCGCCAACCACGGCAATGCATCGATGAGGACGGCCGCCTTGACCATCGCCTGCTGCTGGCTCATGAGGAGTACGCCGAATTCTCTTCGACATAGCCGTGCGACAGGTCGTTTGTCCAGATCGTGGCGCGGGCATCGCCGGCATGCAGGTCCACCAGGATGGTGATGCCGCGGCCGGTGAGGTCGACTTTGTCCCTCGGCTCCCCAGCCGCCCCAGCGCGACAGATCTCGATCCCGTTCATCGAGACGTCTAGGCGATCTGGGTCGAAGGCGGCCGAGGTCGTGCCGATCGCCGCGAGAACCCGGCCCCAGTTCGGGTCATTGCCGAACAGCGCACATTTGACCAGGTTGTTCCGGGCGATCGACCGGCCGACCTCGACGGCATCGTCCTCGTCAGCAGCTCCCATGACCTCGATGGCGACTTCTTTCGTGGCACCCTCGGCGTCGGCGAGAAGTTGTCGCGCCAGATCGAGGCACACCGTCTCGAGGGCGGCGGCGAACTCGGTGGCGGGTGCCCGCACGCCGCTCGCGCCGCTGGTCATGACGATCACCGTGTCGTTCGTCGACATGCAGCCGTCGGCGTCGATGCGATCGAAGCTGCGGCGTGATGCTGCCCGCAGGCTGGCGTCCAGCTCGCCTGCGTCAATGGCCGCATCGGTCGTGATCACACTCAGCATGGTCGCGAGTCCGGGTGCGAGCATGCCGGCGCCCTTCGCCATGCCGCCGACCACCCAGCCGTCGGCATGCCTGAACACGAACTGCTTGGCAATCGTGTCCGTGGTGCGTATCGCATCAGCTGCGTCCGAGCCACCATCTGGCTGCAAGCACGCGGCGGCGGCGGCGATGCCGGCCAAGACCTTGTCCATGGGAAGTCGTTCACCGATGAGACCCGTGGAGCAGACCGCGACCTCACCAGCACCGACCCCCAGAGCCGCCGCGACGTATTCGGCGCTGCGATGCGTGTCGGCGAAACCGCCTGGACCGGTACAGGCGTTCGCACCGCCGGAGTTGAGCACGACCGCTCTGAGCCGGCCGCCGGCGATGACCTGCTGCGTCCAGAGCACCGGAGCCGCCCGCACCCGGTTGCTGGTGAAGACCGCAGCCGCGGCGTCGGAAGGCCCGTCGTTGACGACCAACGCGATATCGCGACCGCCGCTGTCCTTGATGCCCGCGGCGATCCCTGCCGCCCGGAAACCGAGAGCCGCAGTCACACTCACGGCGCGATGCCGTCAGCTGTCAGCCCGGCAGTCTCCGCCAGGCCAAGCATCAAGTTGGCGTTCTGCACCGCCTGGGCGGCGGCGCCCTTCCCCAGGTTGTCGATCGCGCAGGTCACGATGAGCCGCCCTGAGTTGAGGTCGACGCTCGCCTGCAGATGCGCGGCGTTCGAGCCGGCGGTAGCCGCCGTGTGCGGCTGCTGCCCCTCGGGCAGCACATGGACGAACGGCTCGACGTCGTAGGCCCCAGCCAGTACCTCGCGAACCATTACCGACGTCGCCGACCGCGCCGGGCGCGCCGTCACCGTAGCCAAGATGCCGCGCGGCATCGGGGCAAGCAATGCGGTCATCGACAGCGTGCGGGCCCCCGTCGCCTGCAGTATCTCTGGCACATGCTGGTGCGCGCCCACGCGGTACGCGCTCAGATCGCCCATGATCTCGCTGGCCAGCAAGTGGGCCTTGGCCGCTCGGCCCGCGCCGGTGGTGCCGCTGGCCGCGACCACCACCACGTCGTCGGGCTCGGCGAGGCCGGACGCGATCAGCGGAGCCAACGCGAGGATCGTGGCAGCGGCGTAACAGCCCGTATTCGCCACCCGGCTGGCGCTGGCGATCCGTGCGCGCTGACCGGGCAGTTCGGGCAGGCCGTATGTCCACGCGGGGTGGTAGTCGCCCGAGTAATACCGCTCGTAGGCCTCAACGTTGCGCAAGCGATGGTCGGCGCCGAGATCGACGACCCGCTGGCCCGTGGCCAGCTTCTCGGCGAACGCTCCCGACGTTCCGTGCGGCAATGCCAAGAAGACCAGGTCCGCGTCCGCGCAGACCTGGGGGCTCGTCTGCGCGAATGTCAGCTCGGCCACGCCGCGCAGGCCGGGGTGAAGCGTTCCGACCTTCTCCCCGGCGTTGCCGTGCGCGGTAACGGTGCCGACGTCGAGATCAGGATGAGCGGACACCAGTCGCAACAGCTCGCCGCCGGTGTAGCCGCTGCCGCCGACGATCGCGACCCGATAACCCATGTGCACTATTATGCATGATGACGCAACTTCATACACCTTCGGTGGGTGGATCCGGTTGTGACTCAGCCGCGCAGCTGTGCGCCCACCCGCACAGCGGCCCGCGCGAGTGCCGCATCCCGGGCAGCCGACGCCTCTTCCAGGGTCAGCGTCCGATCTGGGGCCCGGAATCGCATCGAAAACGCCAGTGACTTCACGCCTAAACCGAGCCGGACCGCGTCGCGGTAAACGTCGAACAGCCGCACCGACTCGAGCAGTTCGCCGGCGCCCTCCTTGATCGCGGTGAGGACGTCGGCAGATGGGACGGATTCGGCGACGACGAGCGCGATGTCCAGAAGCACCGGGGGGTAGCCGGACAGGTGGGGGGCCATGGCCGGCGGCGCGGGCGTGATCAGGTCGATGTTCATCTCCATCGCGCACGTTCCCTCGGGCAGGTCGAGGGCGGCCGTTACCCGCGGATGCAGTTCACCAGCATGACCGACGAGCGCACCCTCGAACCACAAACCCGCGCAGCGTCCGGGGTGCCAGGGCCGCAGGTCCGCGGGGCGGACCTCGATCTCGCGGCGAGCCGCCGCAGCGACGGCTCGGGCCGCCTCGAGGGCATCGGACCAGTCCGCGCGGCGGCCCGGGCCCCACCAACCCTGGCGCTCAAACTGTCCACACAGGACGGCGGCAGCATGCCAAGGCTGGTCCGGCAGAGCAGCGTCCAGCGCCGCCAGCTCGGCATCACTCGGACGCCGGTCGACCCCTGGCCGTGACGGCTTGGGCGCGTGCGGACGCGCAAGGAATACCAGCCCCGTCTCGAACAGGGCGAGATCACGACTGCCCCGACCGACGTTGCGGTTAAGGGTGGTGAGCAGTCCCGGCAGTAGGGAGGTGCGCAGTTCAGGTTCGGTGTCCGACAGTGGATTGGCCAGCCTGACCGCTTGTCGACGAGGGTCATCGGGAGCCAGGCCGCACGCATCGTGCATCGCGGATGAGACGAACGGGTAACACAACACCTCGGCGTATCCGCTGGTCGCCAACACCCGCGAGATGGCGCGCCGCACCCGCTGGAGCTCGGTGAGCCCGCGGCCGGGCGGCGGCGTGGGCAGCACCGACGGAATCCGGTGGTATCCCTCCAGCCGCACGACCTCCTCGACGAGGTCGGCGGGATCGGTCAGGTCAGGTCGCCACGTCGGTGGCCGTACCTGCAGCGCTTCCCCTCCGTCCACCGTGCAGCCGATCGCCATAAGTCGCGCCAGCACCGCATTGCGATCGATCGGCATCCCGGCAACCGCGCCCGGCCTGGTACCTAGCAGTGCGATGAGCCGCGGAGCCGGACCGGAGCCGACCACGGTGAAGCCGTCGACGCTGGTGACCCCGCCATGGTCGCTGAGCAGGTCGACACAGCGTTGCAAGGCAACGCCGGCCATCGCCGGGTCCACACCGCGCTCGAAACGCTTGGACGCCTCGCTGGGCAGTTTGTGACGCCGAACGGCGCGCGCGACGCAGGCCGGATCCCAGTGGGCTGCCTCGAGGACGATGTCGGTCGTCCCCGCATCGATATCGGTTGATGCACCGCCCATGACGCCGGCCAGGGCAATCGGACCCGAGTCGTCAGTGACGACGAGGTCGTCTGGGTCGAGATCCCGTACCGCGCCGTCAAGCGTGGTGAGCTTCTCGCCGGCCAACGCCCGGCGGACCCCGATGGGACCGTTGAGTTTGGCGCGGTCGAAGGTATGCAGCGGCTGGCCGGTCTCGAGCATGACGTAGTTCGCGATATCGACGGGCAGCGAGATGGGTCGCATTCCGGCCTGGCGCAGCCGACGAGCCATCCACCCCGGCGTCGAAGCGCCGGGCTGCAGGCCCGCAACCGCTCGGGCCGAGAACTGGTCGCAGCCAACCGGGTCCTCGACAGTGACCTCGTACGCGCGTCCGTCCACGGGCGGCAGCGGCAGTTCGATGTCGTGGAAGGCAACATCGAGCGCGGTGGACGCTTCGCGCGCCAGCCCCCGCATCGACAGGCAATATCCACGATCGGGGGTGACCGACATGTCGAGCACGGCCTCGCGCAGGCTCAGAGCATCCACGGCATCGTCGCCAGGCTCGGCGGAGCCTGGCGCGAGCACCAGGATACCGGCGTGCTCGTCGCCCATCCCCAGCTCACGGGCGGAGGAGATCATGCCGTCAGAGATGTGCCCATACGTCTTGCGCGCCGTGATCTCGAAGCCGCCCGCAAGGGTGGCTCCGGGCAAGGCGGTGACAACGAGGTCATCTACCGAGAAGTTATGTGCGCCACAGACGATGCCCCGCGGGTGGTCGACCCCAACGTCGACCTGGCACCAGCGGATGACCTTCCCGTTCTTTTGCGGCTCGTCGTCGAAGGAGACGATCCGTCCCACGACGATCGGTCCGGAGACACCCTCGGAAGCCGAGTCCACCTTCTCGATCTCCAAGCCGACCCGCACTAGGGCCTCGCCCACCTCCCGGGGGGACAGGTCAGCGGGAAGCTCGACGAACTCCGCGAGCCACGAGACCGGCGCCCGCATCAGGCTTCCAAACCAAAGGCGGCCGTGAAGCGCACGTCGCCCTCAACCATGTCGCGCATGTCTTGCGCGCTGTTGCGGAACATCACCGTTCGCTCGATGCCCATGCCGAACGCGAAGCCCGAGTAGACCTCGGGATCGATGCCGCAGGTGAGCAGGACCCGAGGGTTGATCATCCCGCAGCCACCCCACTCGATCCACCCCTCGCTGGAACAGGTCCGGCACGGGCGATCAGGATTGCCGACAGACTCACCCCGGCACACGAAGCAGACGAGATCGAGCTCCGCGCTGGGTTCGGTGAACGGGAAGTAGGAAGGACGCAGCCGCGTCGTTATCCCAGGCCCGAACATCGCCTCGGCCAGCCGGTCTAGCGTGCCCCGAAGGTGTGCCATCGTCAGCCCCTCGTCGACCGCCAGGCCTTCGACCTGGTGGAACACCGGCGTGTGAGTGGCGTCGAGTTCGTCGGCGCGGAACGTCTTGCCCGGGCAGACGACGTAGATGGGCGGATCCTTGGTCAGCATCGTGCGGGCCTGGACCGGAGAGGTCTGCGTTCTCAGGACAAGCCCGGAATCCTCGCTCTCGACGAAGAACGTGTCCGAAAGCGAACGCGACGGGTGATCCACACTGATGTTCAAGGCGT
Organism: Actinomycetota bacterium; assembly: GCA_030775825.1. GTDB lineage: Bacteria > Actinomycetota > Actinomycetes > Mycobacteriales > Jatrophihabitantaceae > JALYIL01. The sequence goes on along the minus strand of JALYIL010000167.1, from coordinate 15,000 downwards.
CGAAGTTGTACCACTCCGCCTCGACCTCGGGCCCCTCCGCAACGTCGTACCCCATGGCGACGAACACGTCGGCAATGCGCTCCTGCACGGTGGTGAGCGGATGACGGGCGCCGGCCGGATGGCGGTCGGTAGGCAGCGTGACATCCACGGCTTCCTCGAGCAGGACGCGCCGGTCGCGCTCGGCCTCGAGCTGGCCTTGGCGGGCGATCAAGGCCGCGGTGACCTCTGCTCGGGCCGCCCCGAGCCGCTGGCCCGCGGCACCCTTGGCAGCTGGGGGCAGCAGCCCAATCTCGCGGTTGGCCACCGCCAGCGGCGAACGATCCCCGGCATGGGCAAGCCGGGCCGCTTTCAGCTCGTCGACGGTGCCAGCTGCCGCGAACGCGGCCAGAGCGGCCGTGACCTCAGCCGCGATCACGGCCGGCTGCAACGAATGCGGCACGACCGGGTCGAAGCTCTGGGTGGACATGCGGCAGCTTTCGTCGGGGGATCGATCGTCGGGTATCGAGGGCGCTCAGGTCGAGTTTATGAGGAGGGCTTCACAGGATTGACGTGGGCCGGATTGACCTGGGCCGAATTGATGTGGACGGCTTCGCCGGGCTCGACGGCATCGCGAATTCGCAGCGCCCGCGCGCTGGCATAGAGGCAGACGGCGGCCGCCGCGGCGAGGTTGAGGCTCTCGGCCCGACCATGGATGGGCACCCGGACGCTGTCGTCGGCAGCGTGGAGCAGGCCACCCGGCAAACCGTGCGCCTCGTTGCCGAACAGCCACAGCGTGGGACGGGCCAGCGCGCCCGAACTCACGAGGTCATCGAGGTCCCGGCGTCCCGCGCCAGCTGTCGCGAGCACGGCGAAACCAGCCGCGCGCGCCGTCGAGACCAGGGAGGCGGGATCCGCGGTCAGGACCACGTCCAGATGGAAGAGGCTGCCCGCCGTCGCTCGGACGGCCTTGCCGTTATAGATGTCCACCCCGCCCGCCAGCACGACGACCTGCGCGCCGGCGGCGTCACCGGTGCGCAGGATGCTCCCGGCGTTGCCAGGATCGTTCGAGTCGATGAGGGCAACCACCAGATCGGGACGCTTCGCCAACGCCACGTCCAGCGACACGTCGATCATCCGGCACACCGCAACCAGGCCCTGGGGAGTGACCGTCTCGGACAGCGCGGCGGCCGAGCGCTGGCTGATCAGATCGACCTGGACACCGGCCAGCAGGTCGTGGTGCCGCTCGAATGCCTCCGCGGTCGCAAAGACGTCAACGACGACGTCTGAGCTGCGCAACGCCTCCCGTACGGCCTGGGCACCCTCGGCCAGGAACAGCCCGACTTCGCGACGACCCGCTGGACGGGTGAGCCGGCGAGCCGCCGCGATCCGGGCATTGGAATCGGCGAGCTGAGCTCGGGACTCACGCATGCGCCGGCTCGGTAATCTGCTGATGGAGGCCAGACCCGATGACGGCGGTCAGGCCGCGGGCGATTGCGCCGCCGCGCCGCCGGTGCCCTCAGCTGTCACAGCCGCCCGAGCCACTTCTACGAGCGCGGTGAAGGCGGGCGCGTCGTTGACCGCGAGATCGGCCAGCACCTTTCGGTCGACCGTTACCCCGGCGAGGCGAAGGCCTTGTATGAAGCGGTTGTAGGTGATGTCGTTCGCGCGCGCGGCGGCGTTGATTCGGGTGATCCAGAGCTGGCGGAAGTCGCCTTTGCGCTGCTTGCGATCACGGTATTGATAGGTCGCGGAGTGGAGCAGTTGCTCCTTGGCCTTGCGATAAAGACGCGAGCGCTGGCCGCGATAGCCGCTGGCTGCCTCGAGTGTGCTCCGGCGCTTCTTATGGGCATTCACTGCCCTCTTGACGCGTGCCACGGTATGTCCCTCGGTGGGCTCGGGCCGCCCTGGAACAGGACGGCGGGATCGAATTAGGAATTGCCGGGCTCAGCGGCCGAGCAGCTTCTTCACGCGCGGCGCGTCGGCCGGGGCGACCTCGGTGGTACCCGTGAGGTGGCGCGTCAGCTTTGAGGACTTGCGCTCGAGCAGGTGACGCTTGCCCGCACGCTCGGTGAGCAGCTTGCCGCTCCCGGTTACCTTGACCCGCTTCTTCATTCCGCTGTGGGTCTTGTTCTTCGGCATGTGGAGTCCTGTTCAGTTCGGGAGCGGCTCACGCCGGTCCGTCGGTCCCGGTCTCAACGTCCCGGGGAGCTCGAGTGATCTTGGTACTGCGGTGCGGTGCGACGACCATGACCATGTTGCGACCGTCCTGCTTCGGCGAGGACTCCACGAAGCCGAGCTCCTGGATGTCGTCGGCCAGGCGCTGCAGCAGCCGGAAGCCCAGCTCGGGGCGGGACTGCTCGCGTCCGCGGAACATGATCGTGACCTTCACCTTGTCGCCTTGTTTGAGAAACCTCTCGACGTGACCCTTCTTGGTCAGGTAGTCGTGGGAATCGATCTTGGGACGAAGCTTCATTTCCTTGATGACGGTGAGGGCCTGGTTGCGGCGGGACTCCCGTGCCTTCTGGGCGCTCTCGTACTTGAACTTTCCGTAGTCCATGAGCTTGCAGACGGGCGGGCGCGCCATCGGTGCGACCTCAACGAGATCCAGGTCTGACTCGGCAGCCAACTCGAGGGCCTTGCCGATCGGCACGATGCCGACCTGCTCGCCTTCGGGTCCTACGAGCCTTACCTCGGGAACACGGATCCGGTCGTTGATCCTCGGTTCAGAGCTGATGAATCCTCCTTGGTCGGTGCTGTTGGTCTCGCAGATTCTTTACGCTTCGGGAAAGCAAAAGCCCCGCTGCGCATCGTGCGCACGGGGCCTGCCAACCTGCCCGCATCGCCGCGAGTATGCGGCGAGTGCCCGGCCGTCGGCCGAGCATCGCGGACCGGACCCGGCTCACGAAGTGGAGGTTCATGGCCGGGTGGGAGCTGGAAGGCTTCCGCTTGCACACCCCCACCGTCGGCGGAGGCTGGTCGCAATGACAGGGTATCAGCGTGGCACACACTGACCCAAAACCTGCGTCCACAGTGGCGAACCCCGTCTGGAGCTCGGGAATTCCTGGCAGCGCCTCCAGTCCGCATCCCACCGACGCCATTCCGTTGCCCGAGCACGGGTTCGCGATACTCGACCAGGTCTCGGTCCCCGAGCCGGCCGAAATCCCAGCCTCTGAGGTCATCACCCGGGCGGGGGTGATGCTGATGAGCGCGTCGGCCCAGAAGCTGGGGCTGGCCCCAGAGGCAGAGCCTCGGGTCGACCTCGACGAAGCCCGCCTGCTTATCACCGCGCTCGCTGGGCTCGTGGCAGCCTCACGCGACTCGCTCGGTGCGGCCGCCCAGCCGCTGTTGGACGGGCTGAAGACCTTGCAGGACGGGTTTCGCGAGACCTCCTCGCACCCCGATGCCCCAGGGGCTGGCCCCGGCGAAGCCTACGTGCACTAGCCGGCCGCCACTCCGCCTTGGCGCCGCCTTGGCGCGCGCCGCCGTCAGAGCATCGCGCCACCGGTCGAAGCCTTGCGCCGTGGCGGCGCGAAGCCCGGCGTTGGCGGCGCGAAGCCCGCCGTTGGCGGCGGCATCGGAGACGGTCGCGACCAGCGGGGATCCGGCCAGACGAGCAAGCCGCTCTGCTCAATCCGCTGAGGGCCCGGGGCCCGGTTAGCGTTCAGCGCTCTTGAGCCCTCGTGCGCGCCACGATCGACCTGGCTGCATCATGAGCCGGTGGCAACCATTCGAGTCGGGATATCGGGCTGGACGTATCCCCCGTGGCGGGGGGTGTTCTATCCCAAAGGCCTGGCGCATCGGCGAGAGCTGAGCTTTGTCGGCGACTCGATGCCGACGCTCGAGATCAACGGCACGTTCTACGCATTGCAGCGGCCGGAAAGCTTTCGCACCTGGCACGACAGCACGCCCGAACACTTCGTCTTCTCGGTCAAGGCGCCACGCTTCATCACCCACATGAAGAGACTGCGAGAGGTCCAGACCCCGCTCGCCAACTTCTTCGCATCAGGCGTGCTCGCCCTGCGCGACAAGCTGGGTCCCATCCTATGGCAGCTGCCACCGAACTATGTTTTCGAGCCCGAACCGCTTGCCCAGTTCTTCCAGCAACTGCCGCGGTCTACCGCGCAAGCTGCCGCACTGGCGCGGCGTCACGACGAACGGCTCGACGGGCGGGCGCTCACGGAGACGGACCGGGATCGCCCGCTGCGCCATGCTCTGGAGGTTCGGCACACCAGCTTTGCGACGAGCGCATTCACCGACCTGCTCCGTGCGCACCAGATCGCGGTCGTGGTCGCCGACACAGCCGGGAAATGGCCGCTCATTCGAGAGGTGACAGCCGATTTCGCCTACGTGCGCCTGCACGGCGACAAGGAGCTATACACCAGTGGTTACAGCGACGAGGCCCTCCGCGGATGGGCGTCGACTATCTGCGGCTGGGCCGAGCAGGGTCACGACAGCTACGTCTACTTCGACAACGACGTCAAGGTCCGGGCACCATTCGACGCTCTCACGCTCGGCGCGATGCTGAGCTGAGGATCACTCCTCCGCCGTTGCCGTCGGCAACTTTTCGCTGATCAGGTCCATCACGGAGGAGTCCGTCAGGGTCGTCACGTCGCCAAGTTCGCGGTGCTCGGCGACATCGCGAAGCAGGCGGCGCATGATCTTGCCCGAACGGGTCTTCGGCAATTCCTGAACGATCATGACCTGGCGGGGCTTGGCGATCGGGCCGATCTCACTCGCCACATGGTTACGCAGGGTCTTGATCAGCTCCTCCCCTTCCGCGGCGCCAGTGGGTCCTCCACCGCGCAGGATGACGAAAGCGACGATGCCCTGGCCGGTGGTCGGGTCGGTGGCGCCGACCACGGCCGCCTCAGCAACCGAGGGGTGCGAGACCAGCGCGGATTCGACCTCGGTGGTGGAGATCCGGTGTCCGGACACGTTCATCACGTCGTCGACGCGCCCCAGCAGCCACAGGTCGCCGTCGTCGTCCTTCTTCGCACCGTCCCCGGCGAAGTAGTACCCGGCCTCGGCGAAGCGCGACCAGTATGTCTCCCGATAGCGCTCGGGGTCGCCCCAGATGCCACGAAGCATCGCCGGCCAGGGCTCGGTGAGCACCAGCAACCCGCCGCTGCCGTTGGGTACGGGAGTTCCTTCGTTGTCCACCACATCTGCGCCGACACCCGGCAACGGCCTGGTCGCTGAGCCAGGCTTGGCAACCGTGACGCCGGGTAACGGGCTGATCATTATGGCCCCTGTCTCGGTCTGCCACCACGTGTCGACCACGGGGACGCGGTCGCCGCCGATCACGCGCCGGTACCAGATCCAGGCCTCGGGGTTGATCGGCTCACCAACCGAGCCGAGCAGTCGCAGCGAGGATAGGTCGTACTTGCCAGGAATGTCCTCCCCCCACTTCATGAAGGTCCGGATCGTGGTCGGTGCGGTGTACAGGATGTTGATCTTGTACTTGTGGATCATCTCCCACCACCGCCCCTCGTGCGGGGTGTTCGGCGTCCCTTCGTACATGAACGAGGTCGCCCGGTTGGCCAGCGGCCCGTACACGATGTAGCTGTGACCGGTCACCCAGCCGATGTCAGCGCCGCACCAGTACGTGTCCTGGTCCGGCTTCAAATCGAATACCGCGTGGTGCGTATAGGCCACCTGGGTCAAGTACCCGCCGCTGGTATGCAGGATCCCCTTCGGCTTGCCCGTCGTACCCGACGTGTACATCACGTACAGGGGCTGTTCGGCATCGAACGACTCTGGCGTGTGCTCGGTGGACTGCTTGCCGACGATCTCGTGCCACCACACGTCGCGACCTGGGTTGAACGCGGTCTCCTGACCGGTCCGCCGAACCACGATCACCGAACGCACGTCCGGACACTTCAGCAATGCCTCGTCGACGGCCGGCTTGAGTGCGGCCGCAGCGCCACGGCGATAGCCACCGTCGGCCGTGATCACGACACGGGCGTCACAGTCGACGATCCGGTCCGAGAGCGCAGTGGCCGAGAATCCACCGAAGACCACCGTGTGGGGTGCTCCCAGCCGTGCACAGGCCAGCATCGCGATGACCGTCTCAGGAATCATCGGAAGGTAGATCGCCACCCGATCACCGCTGTGGACACCAAGCGCGATCAGGGCGTTGGCCGCCTTGCACACCTCGTCCTTGAGTTCGGCGTAGGTGATCGTGCGCGTGTCGCCGGGCTCGCCCTCCCAGTAGTAGGCAACTTGGTCCCCGTGGCCGGCCTCCACGTGCCGGTCCACGCAGTTGTAGGAAACGTTGAGCTGGCCGTCGACAAACCACTTGGCGAACGGCGCGCCCGACCAATCCAGGACCTGCGACCACGGCCGGGTCCAGCTCAGCCGGTGCGCCTGCGTCTCCCAGAACGCCAACCTGTCCTTGCCGGCCGCAGCGTATGCCGAGGCGTCAACATTCGCCGCGGCGGCAAATTCTGCCGACGGCGCAAACCTGCGGTCCTCATGCGAGAGGTTGGAAATCGTTTCGGTCATACCCGCGAACCTAGCGCGGGAAAGTCGGGAAGACGATGCGCTTGGCGGTCGCATTCATGACGCCGGCCAGCGAGCCGTACCACGCCAGTGCCGCGGTCACGAGTCCGAGCCAGCCGCCGAGCTTGGTCCAGCCGTTGGGCACCATGGCAGTGGGATTGCCGGCAAATTTGCCGACCGCCAACGCCACGAAGGTGAGCGTCAGAAAGGCGAAGACCGCCAGGACGACACCGGAGACGCGTGTCGCAGCGATCGTCATATATGCGGTGAAGATCGCCCAGCCCAGCAGGTAGAGGCCGAGTCCGTGGTCGAGGTCGACACCGGGTGCCTTGGGTACGTGGTTTAGCAGATACCAGAAGGACATCCAGAAGGCCCCGAACGACGTGAATGCGACGGCTCCGAAGGTGTTGCCCTTCACGAATTCCCACATTCCGGCCAGGAGTTGGGCCAGGCCACCGTAGAACAGAGCCAGTCCGAGCACGACGTCAGTCACCGTGCCGCCGACCATGTTCGTATTGACCGTCGACAGGAAGAACGTTGTCATGGCAAATCCGGCCAGACCCAATGGTCCTGGATCGGCGAAGCCTGCACCGGCTACTACGGGCGCGGGGGTACTCACGATTCTGTCCTGTTGCGGAGCAACCATCTGCGTCGTCCTCTCTCGAGACATCGCAAACATTCCGAATTCGGTTATCCGGTGTGACCAGAAGCTGCCAGTGCGCGGCGTCACGTGGTAGGAGCAGGCGGGCATGAGTCTGTGGAGGCGGTCCGTCACGCGCCGTGCGGCACGAGTCCCGCGCTGAGCGGTCGGCGACGCGGGACTAACGGTCCAGGCTCGGGATCTCCCGCGCTACCGCCTCCGGCGCATGCAGCCGCACCATCACGCGCCCAACGTCGGCCGACACCTGCCGTGGGGTGAGCAAGGAGACGCCGACCATGACGGCCACGCTCAACGGGACCGCCCACGCCGCCGGCTGTTCGAGCAATGCCCCGGCCCAGCCCCTGGCTACGCCGCCGATCATCGTGATGATCACCGCCGTGGTAGCAAGCGCGCCGCCGCTGACAAGACCTGCCATCGCGCCGGCCGGGGTAAGCCGCCACCACCACACACCGAGGACCAGTAACGGGCAGAACGTCGCTGCCGCGACCGCGAATGCCAGCCCGACGATAGCGGCGAGTCCTAGGTGCTGGCTCGGCAAGCTCAAGGCGTACGGAATGCCGATAGCGGCCACCGCACTGAGGCGGAACGAGCGAATGCGTTGTGATCGCGCGCGGTCGGGGCGCCGGGCACGCAGTCGCAGGAGGTCCTGGGAGAGCACCCCCGCTACCGATACCGTCAAGCCCGAGGCAGTCGACAGGAACGCCGCGAACGCGCCCGCTGTGACCAGCGCTGCGAGCAATACCCCGAGCTCCCCGTGAATCATGCGCACGGGCAGTAGCAGAACAGTGGCGTCCGTGTTCCCGGTGAGTAGGAGGTCGGGTACGTAATGCCTCCCGAACACGCCATACAGGGTGGGCAGCAAGTAGAAGGCCGAGAGCAGGACGACGACCGCGAGGGTCGTGCGCCGGGCGTCGCGACCATCTGGATTCGTATAGAAACGCACCAGCACGTGCGGCAACCCCATGGTGCCGAGGCAGATTGCCAGAATCAGCGACAGGCTGGCGTAAAGCGGGTGCTGTATACCCGAACCCAGCGGGCGCAACCACGTTTCGTTGCGCTGCGACGGCAGGGAGGTGATCACGGGCACGACGGTGCCCTGGGCCAGCGTCACCACCGCGCCGCCACCCAAACGATGCTCCCCCGCGGCGAGGAGCACCGGGCCGTGCCGAGCGACCCCGTCCAGGCGGCCATTGACCTGCAACGTCTCGGCGACTGGCACCCGAACGGACGTCGCGCTCGAGACCGTCACCACGGTGCGGGCCTGGGCCCGCGGATAGCCATCGGCAAGGCTCGGGTGACGGTGCTGCCAGGCCACGACAAGCACAATCGCCGGAACCAGCAGGGCGATGAACTTCAGCCAGAACTGGAGCGCCTGGGCGAAGGTTATCGAACGCATTCCGCCAACCCCGACAGCGGTAAGTACGACGACGCACACGACAAGACCGCCGGCCCAGGTGGGGGCTCGCGTCTGAGTAGCCAGGGTCAGCGCCGCGCCCTGCAGTTGCGGAACCAGATAGAGCCAACCGATAAGCACGACGAGAACACTGGCTGCGGTTCGCACCACCGAGGATCCGAGTCGAATCTCAGCAAAGTCCGGAAGCGTATACGCGCCGGAGCGCCGCAAGGGTGCGGCGACCAGCACGAGCAGAACGAGATAACCGGCCGTGTAGCCGACCGGGTACCACAAAACATCGAAACCGAATGCCAGCACCAATCCGGCGATGCCGAGAAATGACGCCGCGGACAGGTACTCGCCACCGATTGCCGCGGCGTTCCACCGCGGGGTGACGGCACGGGATGCGACGTAGAAGTCACTCGTCGTTCGGGCTCTACGCAGGCCGAGCGTTCCAGCCAGCACGGTCGCCGCTGCGACGAGAACGACAGCAGCTAAGGCCTCGCCGTCTGCACTCACTTGCGGCGAACCAGCTCGGTGAACGCGCGTTCGTTCTGCTCGGCCTGGTGCAGGGAATATGCGGCCAGGCCGATCAGGACGGGGTAGATGAGAATGCCGAGTACCACCCACGGAAGCGAAATGCCCTCGACTGTGAAGTCGTCAAAGCCTGCTGACCAGGCGCCGAGCAGGGCCGTCCCCACCAGGAGCCCGGCGATCACTGTGAATACCAGAACGGCGAGGCGACGCTGGCTGCGGATCAGCGACGACATGTACACCTCGCCGAGCTCGGTCTGCTCATCTATCTCTCGGCTCGCCGGGCGGCGCGGAACGCGACGAGCAGCCTCGGTGCGCGGGTGTGTCACCCGAACCCGTCCGATCGGCCTGTCTGGGTTCGTCACCGCACCACACGTCTCGATTCGGTCAGCCCGCTGATCATGGCTGGGCCAGACGCTCACGCAGATCGCGACTGTGCCTGCGGCTCACGAGCAGATCAACCGCCCCCAGAGACACGGTGTAGCGCCCCTCGGTGAAACGGACCTCATCGATGTGCGCTAGGGCAACGAGCGTGCTGCGGTGAATCCGCACGAACCCGGCCTCGGCCCACCGATGCTCCAATGTCGACAGCGGGATGCGGAGGAGATGGCTCTCGTTTGCGGTGTGCAGCCGAGCGTAGTCACCTTGCGCCTCGACATAGCGCACCTGTGAGCGACGTACGAACCGGGTGACCCCTGCCAACTCGACCGCGATCGTCTCGTCGTCTGCCTGGCCGGTGTCGTGACCAGCGGCGGACACCACGCGCCGCACGGCTTCACCCAAGCGATCCGGACGAACCGGCTTCATCAGGTAGTCAGTGGCCTGCAATTCGAACGCGTCAACCGCGTGGTCGTACGCGGTGACAAAGACAATCTGCGGTCGATCGTTGAACCGGCTCACGGTGCGCGCAAAGTCCACGCCGTCGAGCCCTGGCATCTTGATGTCACAGAACACGACGTCGAAGCAATCATCGTTGAGAAGCTTGAGTGCCTGTACGGCGTTACTCGCGGTGCGAATTTGTCCGATTCGGTCATCGTGGCCGAGGAGATAGGCGAGTTCCTCACACGCCGGCGCCTCATCGTCGACGACGAGAACACTCAGCGCAACGCCTCGCTCCCCGGTGCCCCCGCCCGTCATGCCTGGCACGCTACCGGCGAGCTACGTTCAGGGGTAACCGACGAAGGATCTGGGGTCCCGGTGGCCAAGCTGCAAAGATGCACTCCGGCGCCCGAGCCACTGCACTAGCCGCGCACTCCTGGCGAAAACTTCGGCACGCGGAAAGTCACTTTCGTCCCCGCCGAGGGCGCCGTCTCCACAACCAGCCCGTACTGGTCACCGAACACCCGGCGAAGCCTGGCGTCGACGTTGCCGAGTCCAACCGAGCCGATGTCGGTTCCAGCTGGGCTGCGCATCTCGAGCGCCGCGCGGATGACCTCAGGGTCAGATCCCGCCCCGTCATCTTCGACGACGACCATGGCATCGGTTCCCGCGTCGCTTGCCGTGATCGAGACGGTGACGCCGGTGGGGTGCCCTTCGAACCCGTGTCGGACCGCGTTCTCCACCAGCGGCTGGACGACCAGGAAGGGAACGACCGTCGACAAGACCTCCGGCGCGACGCGCAAGGACACTGACAGTCGCTTGCCGAAGCGTGCCTGCTCGAGCACGAGATAGCGCTCGGTATTACGAAGCTCGTCGGCGATCGTGGTGAACTCCCCGCCACGGCGAAGTGCGTAGCGGGTGAAGTCGGCGAATTCCAGCAGCAGTTCGCGGGCACGATCCGGGTCGGTCCGGGTGAACGAGGCAATCGCGGTGAGCGAGTTGTAGATGAAATGCGGGCTGATCTGTGCCCGAAGCGCGCGCAGTTCTGCTGTGACGAGTTGGGTGCGCTGCGCGTCGGCGCTGGCCAGCTCCACCTGGCCAGAGACCCACCGGGCGACCTCCTCGACCGCCCGCACGAGCATCGCTGACGTCTCGCGGCTGTACGCGACCAGCGCTCCCACGACCGTGTCACCATCGACGATGGGACATGCCACAGCGGCACGCACAGCGCAGTCCGGCGAACCGCACGAGACGTCGTGAGGGCGGAGAATGCGCGTCGCCCCCGACGTGAGAACGTCGCCGGCGTGCCTGATGGCGTCCTGGCCGTGGTTGTGCGGGACTCCATCGACGGCGAGCGTTTTGGCGTGGTCGGTCAGAGCGACCGCGCTCGTGCCAAGCAGGGCACGCAGGTGGCGTACCGCCCGCGCAGCGCCGGCTACGGTAAGCCCCTCGCGCAGGCTGGGAGCGGCCAAACTCGCTTCATGCAGGGTGTCGAAGGTGGCGCGGTGCGCGGAGCTGCCAAGGTCTCTCCGACTATAGAGAGCATAACCGAGGACCGCGACCAGGAGCACCACCGCCGCGCCACCGACAATCGGGATCGTGTTCACATCGTCAAGCCGTCGGTCGAGTGGCCGCATACAGCGCGCGCAGCCGGCGCATCACATCGACGGCCTGATCCTTGTCCATACGCTGGACCGCATAGATGGCCAGTGCCTCGTCGCCGGGCAGGACCAATCGGGCGAAGCGTAACTTGCTGGGGAACTCCACCGCGACGATGACTTCCCACGGGACGGTTCGCCATCCGCCGAGGAACGAGCGCAGCCGCACGCCGCTGGCATCGGCGTGCAGGCGTGGCCGGGTCAGCGTCAGGAACAACCCGCCTATCACCACTCCCAGCACGGCGGTGCCGGCCTGGTCCTTCACGCCGAAGTGCGCGCCTGCGTTGGCGTGCGGCATCACGAGCGAGGTGATCAAGAAGATCCCGAAGACAATCACTGCACTCACGTAGCCGATGCGCGACATCCGCAGTGGACGGGCATCGATCGAGTCCAGCGCTGCCGCGTTCACAATCGACACGCGTGGATGTCGGTGACGATGATGCCACGGGCCCCGAGATCCCAGAGTTCGTCCATGATCGCGTTCGTCTCCTTGCGCTTGACCATTGACCGTACGGCCGACCAGCCGTGCTCGTGCAGGGGAGCGACCGTAGGCGACTCGATGCCCGGCGTGATGGCCACGGCGCGTTCGACGAGGTCGTCGCTGATGTCGTAGTCCATCAGCACGTACTGGCGGGCGATGATCACGCCCTGCAGCCGCCGGACAAGCTGGTCAACCTTCTGTCGCCCTCCAGCGTCGCGCCGTTGAATGAGCACAGCTTGGCTCGTCAGAAGCGGGTCCCCGAAGATCTCGAGGCCGGCATTGCGCAACGTCGTGCCCGTGGACACCACGTCGGCGATCACGTCAGCGACGTCTAGGCGCACGGCCGTTTCGACGGCGCCGTCGAGGCGGATTACCTCGGCCGCAATGCCGAACTGGTTGAGGTAGGACTGCACGACGCCTGGGTAGGCGGTGGCTATCCGCTTGCCCTCGAGGTCGGCCACGGAGGTCGGTCCATCGGCACGTCCGGCAAAGCGGAACGTCGAGCCCCCGAAACCGAGCGGCAGGATCGACTCAGCCGCAGCGCCGGAATCCAGCAGCAGATCCTCCCCCGTGATACCCACGTCCAGGCGCCCGGAGCCCACGTAGATGGCAATGTCTCGTGGACGCAGGAAAAAGAACTCTGTTTCGTTCTCGGTGTCGAGCAGCACGAGCTCACGGCTGTCCGTGCGCTGGTGGTAGCCAGCTTCGGTCAGCATCTGGCTCGCCGGATCGGAGAGCGACCCCTTGTTCGGAACGGCGATGCGGAGCATTGGGTCTACCTGTCTGGAAGGTGGATGGGAGCGACGACGTGCCTACAGATGTCGATAGACGTCGTCGAGTCCGATCCCTTTGCCCAACATGATGACCTGAACCCGATACAGCAGCTGGCTTATCTCCTCGGCCGTGCGTTCTGCCGACTCGTGTTCGGCCGCCATCCAGACCTCGGCGGCCTCCTCGACGATCTTCTTGCCCTGGGCATGCACGCCGGCGTCGAGCGCCTCGACCGTAGCCGAACCGTCCGGCCGCGCGACCTGGCGGTCGGCGAGCTCGGCGAAGAGTTGATCGAAGGTCTTCATCGCCGACCCAGCCTACCGGCGCTCTTCAGCCGGATTTGGCGTCGGGCCGACCCTCGTCTGCCCTACGAAGCCGCCACTGGCGCAGGTGGTGGTAGCCGCGCACCGATTCCGGTCGTCGAGATCTCAGCGTGAATCGGGAATCCTCGCGCAAGGTCTCGGCCATGACCCGGTCGACAAGCACCCAGCCGGGACGGCAGATCGAGGTCAGCCGGCTCGCAATGTTGACCGTGGTGCCATAGACGTCGCCGAGCCTGCTCACCACTGGACCGGCGGCAATTCCGATGCGCAGCGGCGGTAGGCGCTCGTCGGTGCGCGCGGCGTCCTGCATGCTCACCGCGGTCAGTGCCCCCTGGGCCGCCGTGTCGGCCACGAACAGGATCTCGTCGCCTATTGTCTTGACGATGCGGCCGCCGTAGGTCCCGACGACGTCGGTGGCGGTGGCCTCAAATGCTTCGAGCAGCTCTCGGAGCTCCACCTCCGAGGCCTTGCGGGTAAGCGTGGTGAACCCGGCCATGTCAACGAAGCCGACCGCTACCGTGGCGACACCGGGTGGGCTGATTTCACCGGCCTCGTGCGAGGCAATGCGGGAGAAATAGGCGACGAGCTGCCGCCGCCAGACAAAGGCCTGGATCTCCTGCATGACTGGAACGACGCCTTCGACGAACTCGATGACGGACGCCTCCGAGGCGAGCAACTCCGGCTTCGTCCGAACGAGTTCGATCAACAGTTGCCCTTGCCAGGACGCCAGGCGGGAGAATGTCCGGCCGAGCAGTCGCGTGATTGCCAGCCGAAGCTCGTCATCGCCGATCAGGTTCTCCGACAGGAAGCTGGCCTGGCGAAGCGCGTTCGCGTCACCGGAAGTGAAGACAACCTCGTCATCGCCGACGGTGGCGAAACCGAGGGCTCGCCACAGCAGGCTGGCTTGCTCCGGCGACATTTCGGCGACCTCGGCCACCTGGGCACGCGTGTATTCCCGCGGGCCGCCGAGCAGCATCTGCTCGACCCGCTCGAACAGCGCCGGGATGTCGAGGCCGCCGCCGGGAGCGAGGTCACTGGGTCTTAGTTCTGGCAGCTCATTCACGTCCGGCTCGGATCGCTGTCCTCAGGTCGTGTGCACGATCAAGACGTCGGTCGGAGTGTGGCGGGCGACGTCGAGCGGCACCGAACCGATAATCCGGCCGGCAAGGGTGTTGAGACCACGATTTCCCACGACGAGTAGATCGGCATTGTGATCACGGACCACCTTCTGCAGCGTGTCGGCCGGCCTTCCCTGGACCACGACCGTCTCGACCCGAGTCGCCCCCATCGCCGCTGCGCGATCCCGAGCACGGCGCACCGTGTCTTCGGCTGGTGCGGATCCAACGACCTGATACGCATCTGCACCGAGGACGTCCTGGTCATGTGCCAGGTGCTTGTCCGCCGTGGGCTCGTAGGCGCACGCGATCACCAGCATCGCGCCGGCATCGTGCGCCAACGCCGCGGCGCGGTCGACCGCACGGAACGAGGTCTCCGAGCCATCCGTGCCGACCACGACCGTGTTGTAGCCACCCATGAGGCCCTCCACATCTCCGCAGACATCCGTGGGTGCTGACCTTAGCGGCCAAGACGTATTCGAGCCTGTTCAGCCGCGCGGGTATGGCGAAAGTACGACCGCGGCGGCAAGCGCGGCGACCGCCGCCTCGAAACCCTTGTCCTCGGTCGAACCCGCAACCCCGGCCCGTTCCATGGCCTGATCCTCGTTGTCGCACGTGAGCAGGCCGAACCCGATCGGGACACCAGTGCGCTGCGCCACGAGTGTCAATCCCGTCGTCGCGGCCTGACAGACGAAATCGAAATGAGGGGTGTCGCCGCGGATCACCACGCCGAGCGCCACGATGGCGTCGACCCCGGAATTGGCG
>JALYIL010000166.1 GCA_030775825.1 Actinomycetota bacterium | reverse complement strand
AGATGCTCAGCAGCGCCGCGCCGAGCAGACCCATGATGACGATGCCGAGCGCGGCCAGCCCGCCCGCCCGTACCCAGAAATTGCGTTCGTGCCGTTCTTCAACGGCAGGTTTGTCGCTCATCTGCGTGTCTCCTCCCTTGCCCCGACTCGCTGTACGGATGAAGACGCCGCTGGATCGCGTGCCCGATCGAGCCCGAGCACCCGGACCGTGCCGCTGTCGGCCAGGCGGGAGCCGCGCAGATCTCGATCGTCGTCGCCTTGCCGGCCCCGTTCGGACCCAGCAGCGCGAGGATCTTGCCCCGATCGAGCGCCAGCGAAAGTCCGTCGACCGCGGCACGCCCCGCGTAGCCCTTGACCATGTCGTCAGCCCGAGGGCGGCACTCACGCCGTGAGTCTAGGAACCGACGGCCCGGCCAGCGAGCTCGGCGAGTGACCCACCCGCCATCTGGGATCAGGCGCGGCGCCAGGGTGGGCACCCCGACTCCGGACGCGCTCACAGGCCTCAGGACTCGAGACTTCTCATCGACCGGTTCCGGATTTTTGGATGTGATCGACCGCCTCGAGCACCCGCGATGTTGATCTTTATCTCATCTGTGCCGAATGCGACGACGTGCCATTTGTCAGCCCGATCATCGTGGTACCACTCGACGTCGGCAACCGGCAATGTGAACGCTTCGTCGCAGAAATGGTTTACCTGTGTGGTCTCGTCCAAACGGGCGTGCCCGCCAGCCACTACGACGCGCCGGTCGAACAGGACGACCGCGTCGGCGGACCGCCACAGCACGTGTCGAGTGACCTGTGCTCCGGCCAAGTCTTGCGCGAAACGATGGGCCTCGCGTCGATGAGCGAACACCCCCGCGACGCCGCGCGCGTCGGACATGACAAACACGGTTCGCGACATCGCTTGAGTGTGTCCTCCCTGCAGCCTGTTTGCTTGTTCCGTGTTCCGGCGAGTGAAACGGTTCGGCGCGCGCATCGTCGGTGGAGCCTCCACCGTAGGAGCGCGAGCCCAAGTCACGAGACGTTCGCCCCGGCTCATCCTCGAAATGCGCCGCGGCCTTCGTATCCGGTTACAGCCGAGCGCTCCTCGTCACGGCGCTCGCCGCCGCTTTCCCGCATCGCGATCGTCCCGTTCGGGCGACCGGGTCAAGCGGCCGAGAACGCCCCGGAGTGGGCGCGCACCGCCGAGCCGGACGCGCCCCTACTTCGTTGCGGCCGCCAAGTCCTTCACCAGCTGGCGCAGGTCTACGTCACGGTCCGCTAACTGCGCGACCGGGACCGGCGCTGCGGCGTCGACAAGCCGCCGAGCTGCCGCCACGTCTCGGGGCAGGTCCAAGCCGGCGACGGCCCCGACCCGACCGGCACGCAGCCAGAAGGCCAGAAACCGTTCCGGGGTCGCGCCCCGGCGAAGTACCAGCTCATCGCCCGGGTGGGCGCGCCCGAACATCTGCAGCATCAGCCCGTACTGATCCGACCAGGCATAGGGCGTCGCTACGAATGGGGTCGCCGCGGCGACCACTGACCTCCCCACGGCGGCGCCGTGGTGCTGCGCGACATCCCAGTGCTCGATCCTACCCGGCGCCGACAAGGCCGGGTGGGGCTGGCTTGCCACATCCCCCGCGGCCGACACCCAGGGGTTGCTGGTCCTGCCGAGCCGGTCGACGACTATGCCGAAGCGGTCGACCGCGATGCGGGCGGCCTCGGCCAACGCGACCCGCGGCACCACGCCCACGCCGACGACGACGGTCTGCGCCGCAAGCAGTTCACCGTCGTCGAGCTCGACGGCTTCGACCGCCGACGTTCCGACGAACGCGCTGACGGTGACGCCGACGCGAAAATGCACCCCGCGGTCGGTGTGCAGGCGGTGGACCAGTTCGGCCACCTCGGGCCCCATGACGCCGACCAGCGGCAGGCGCGCCAGCTCGACCACGGTGACCTCGACGTCGTTCTCGCGGGCGACGGCAGCGAGTTCGAGGCCGATGAAGCCTCCTCCGATAATCACCAGCGGGCCGCCGGCGGCCAGTTGCGTGCTCAGCGCGCGGGCG
>JALYIL010000165.1 GCA_030775825.1 Actinomycetota bacterium | reverse complement strand
GCGCCGAGCAACGCAGCGCCCGCGACCGCAACCGCCGCGGCCAGCAAGCCACGGCGCAATCGATCTTCACTCCCGCCCGGATGAGCCACCCGAGCTCCGCTCAGCCACGCGTCAGCGGACCAGACGCCGCCCGCGCCGGCAATGAGAAACGGCGTGAACGCGAACAGGTACACGAGATCGGCGCTGGTAAACCATGGACTCGCCCCCCAGCTGACGGTGAGCCACAGCGACAATGCCAGCAGCATCCCGCCCGCGGCGGCGACGCGGGTGAACAGGCCGAATGCCATGCCGAGCCCCACGGCCAGCTCGGCCACCGAGATCAGCACCCCGAAGGCGAAGCTGTGTCCGGCCACCGGCCCGAGCAGCCCTCGGATCGGGCTGCTGGCGCGGGCCGCCTGCACCGAGGCGTGCATCGACAGCGGCGACGCGCCGTTGAGGAACCGGCGGTCGGCGACCTTGGACACGCCGCCGTCGATGAACACGACGGCCAGGTAGCCACGCAGCACGGGCAGCGCCCACCCCGGCGAGGTGGCAGAGCTGAAGATGCGGTGCCGCTGCTCCGACATGCAAAATCCATTCGAACGGGGGAGGGCCGTCACACATTGCAGCATGGTCGGCTGTGGGCCGCCTAGGCTAGCCAAGTGACCTTCACCGAACCCCGTGCGACGCCGTCTGCGCTCCTGTTGCTGGGCCGGGGTAGCGACCGCAGCGCCGAGCGCGGGGTCGATTGCCCGGGTGAGCTCCCGGCGGCTTCCGACCCGCACCTCGTGGCGCGCGCCGCCGCGGCGAAGCAGCAACTCGGCGATCAGGTGTTCGTCCTCGGTCACCACTACCAGCGCGACGAAGTCATCCGGTTCGCCGACGTGACCGGGGACTCGTTCAAGCTCGCCCGCGAGGCGGCGGCGCGGCCCGAGGCCGACTACATCGTGTTTTGCGGAGTGCACTTCATGGCTGAGTCCGCCGACATCCTCACCCCGCCGCAGCAGCACGTCGTGCTTCCGGATCTGGCGGCGGGTTGCTCGATGGCGGACATGGCCAGCTATCAGCAGGTCGTCGAGGCCTGGGATGTCCTTGCCGACGCGGGAATCGCCGACGTCACGGTCCCAGTGACATACATGAATTCGTCAGCGGCCATCAAAGGCTTCACCGGCGCCCATGGCGGAACGGTCTGCACATCCTCCAATGCCAAACGTGCGCTGCGATGGGCCTTCGATCGGCGCTCCGACGCCGGAAAGGTCCTGTTCCTTCCCGATCAGCACCTGGGTCGCAATACTGCGGTACTCGAGCTGGGAATCGCCTTGCACGAGTGTGTCCTGTTCGACCCGCACCAGCCCGACGGCGGCCTGAGCAGCCAGCAACTTCGCGATGCCAAGGTGATCCTGTGGCGCGGGCATTGCTCCGTGCACGGTCGCTTCACCGCCGAGAACGTCGCCGCCGTCCGCGCGCGCATCAGCGGCGTCAACGTTCTGGTCCACCCGGAATGCCGCCACGAGGTCGTGCTAGCGGCCGATCTGGTGGGATCGACGGAGTTCATCATCAACACGATCGAGGCGGCACCGGCAGGTTCGGCGTGGGCCATCGGCACCGAGCTAAATCTGGTCCGGCGACTGGCGGACGCACATCCGGACAAGCGCATCGCGTTCCTGGACCGGACGGTGTGTTACTGCTCGACGATGAACCGGATCGATCTGCCTCACCTGGTGCATTCGCTGGAGTCCCTGGCGCGCGGAGAATTGGTCAATCGCATCGAGGTCGACGCGAGCGTCGCGGCTGATGCCCGGCTGGCGCTGGATCGGATGCTCGCCCTGCCTTAGGCGCCGACGCAGGACGGCGTATCACGGCTTACCCTCGTCATTGTGAAGCTACTGCCCAAACGCCCTGTCCCGACCGTCGCTGGCGAGGTCATCGACGAAACCGCCCTGCCCGCGGCCGGTGCCAAGGGTCGCCCGACGCCGAAGCGACGAGACTCCGCCGTCCAGCGCGGACCTGTGTCGGCCCCAAAGACGCGCAAAGAGGCGTACGCGCGGCAGAAACAGCAGGCCAAGGCAGCGAAGGTTCTCAGCAAGACTCCAGCTGCGAACCTCACGCCACAACAGCGGCGTGCGGCGATCCGGTCGGGCGATCCATCCGCTCTGCCGCGCCGCGACCAGGGCGCCACCCGCAAGCTGGCCCGCGATTATGTGGACTCGCACCGGATGGCGAGTAACTACCTGCTCCTGCTGTTCCCGCTCATGATCGCGAGCTATTTCGCGCCCTATATACAGTTCGCGGTAATCGTCGTTTTCCTCGGACTCATTGTCGAGTGGAACCTCACCGGCCGCAAGATCCGCAAGCTCGCGATCGAGCGGCACGGCGACGCGGACGGCAGCGCGATGACGATCGGCTTCTACGCGGGCAGCCGCGCCTACCTTCCCCGGCGCTGGCGCCTGCCGGCGCCTCAAGTTCAGCAGGGCGCCGATATCTAGGATCTCCTACTCCTCGGCCAGGGACATAGGCCCATAGATCTCGGTCGTGCCGTCGAGCAATGTCGCCCGGGCGACGCCCTCGTCGGCGAGCTTGCGCCAGTTCTCGCCCAACCAGCTCTCGGCATCGGACTGGTTCGGGTGCGCCGGTGCGGATTGGGTGGTGACGAGTGCGCCATCAGCTGCTTCCAGTCGCCAGGTCCAGCTCATGGTCGGTCTCCTCAGCTCACGGTGCGGCGGCTGATCGCGCCGCCGACTGGACCCTACCGAGGTAATGGGTCTGTCCTGGGCATACTGACGGGATGTGGCAGCGACTTGAGGCACTCGGCCTGTGACCGACCTTGTCGAACTCGCGGCTGGCGTCCAGTGGCCGGACGACGGTGTCGCGCATGACCTACCCGAGTCGGCGCCGGGACGCGGGTACGGGCGCCTGGAGGAACTGGCTCGCTGGCTGGGCGCGCTGCAGGGCGTCGCACCGCCCAAGGACCCGGCGCGGGCGCGCATCGTGGCCTTCGGAGGTTCGCCTTGCCCGGCCCTGATCGCCGAGCTGGCGGAGGCGGGTGTGAGAGTTCTCGACACGACGGTCTGGACGGATGCGCAGTCGGCATCAGCCCTGGCTGCGGGCGCAGCTCTGGCCGATGACGAGATCGACCGCGGTGCCGACTTGTTTGTCATAGCCGTGCCTCAGGCGAGTCTGCCTGCCTCTGTCCTGGTGGCGGTGCTCACCAACACCGAGCCAGTAAGAGTCATGCAGACCGGCGCGGCTACGCCGGCCCAGGCATGGGCGGAGCAGGCGATCAAGATTCGCGACGGCCGGCGGCGGGCCTTTGGACTGCGGGGTGATCCCGATGGCCTGCTCGCTGCCGCCGCGGGCGTCGACATTGCCGCCGCCACGGGATTCCTGCTGCGGGCCGCAGCCCGCAGGACGCCTACGGTGCTCGACGGCGTCGGTGCGGCAGCCGCGGCATTACTGGCCCACGCGGCCCAGCCCCGGGCGGCGCGCTGGTGGCAGGCTGCGGACGAGTCGGGCCATCCGGCCCACGCGCTGGCGCTGCTGCAGTTGGGCCAGCGACCGCTGCTGAACCTTGGTGTCAGCCGAGCTGATGGGACGGCCGGGGCGCTGGCACTGCTCGCGTTGCGCGGTGCCGTACGAACCGTCGCGAGCTCCGGGTCAGTCGCACCCGCCCAAGCTCCTTCAGCCCGAGACCTTGATATGGAGGGCACGACATGAGCGCCGGTGGGGACCGAGATCAGCAGGCGGATGCGAGTGAGACTCCGCCCCAGCCCACGACACCCGTCCTGTCGGACACCGAGCGCGACGCGGTAGAGGCAGTCACCTGGCAGATGCGGGTGGCGGCCGCGTGGACCTGGCGGTTGCTCGTAGTGGGCGCCGGGCTCTATGTACTGACGCGGATCATCCTGAGGATTGAACTGGTCGTCCTGTCCGTTGTTCTCGCCCTATTCCTCACCGCAGTACTGCACCCGCTCGAGCAGTTGCTACGCAGGGTCCTGCCCGGTCCGAGGTCGATCCCTGCGGCCGTGGCGATGCTGGTCGGTGTTGCCACCCTCGCAGGTATCGGGTGGTTCGTGAGCTGGCAGATCACCAGTCACTCCACCCAACTCGGTGACCAGCTCACCTCGTTCGTGGCCAAGGCCAAACACTGGCTGCAGACGGGCCCGCTGCACGTCAAGTCATCCGACCTGGACAAGATCACGACCCATCTCACCGATCTCATCAAGTCCCATCAAGGCCAGATCCTCAGCGGCGCGATCGCCACCGTCCGAACGGCCTCCGAAGTCCTCGCCGCCGTCCTGCTGATCTTGCTTTCGACATTCTTCATGTTGCGTGACGGTGATCAGATCTGGGGTTGGGTCCTTCGCTTGTTCCCGTCGCGGGCGCAGCCGCGAATGGATTACGCCAGTCGCGCCGGATGGGGCACCTTCGGCGGCTACATGCGCGGGCAGTTGTTGATCGCGCTCTTCCACGCCGTCTCGATCACTATCGTGCTGATCATCCTGCGAGTGCCGCTGGCCGCCGCGCTCGGGGTCCTGATCTTCCTCGGCTCCTTCATTCCGCTGATCGGCCTAACGGTCACTGGCGCACTGTGCGTGGCGATCGCGCTTCTCGAACACGGCCCTACTGCCGCGATCGTGGTGGCGGTGTCGATCATCGTGTTGGTTCAACTCGAAGCACACCTGTTGCAACCGGTGATCATGAGTCGCAGCGTCAACGTCCACCCGCTGGCTATCGCACTCGCGGTCATCACGGGCACGACGCTGTCGGGAATCCCTGGGGCGCTCGTCTCGGTGCCGCTCGTCGCGTTCCTGAACACGACGATCCACGCCTTGCGTGATCCGCTGCCGCGGGGACCGCAAGCACCCGCACGTGAGCCGACGGTCGACGGCCGCGCTGCAGCGATCGACGCCGAACCAAAACCGGGGTCGACCCCCTGATCAGCGGACGTGCGAGGGGATGAAGGGCGGCTTCACAACACGTACCGCACTCAGCTGTCCGCGCACATCCACGCCGAGCTCGTCCCCTTCTGAGATCCCAGCCCGGCGCGAGAGCAACGCGAGCCCGATCCCCTTCCTCAATGTCGGCGAGAACGTTCCGCTGGTTACCGTCCCGATGTTCTCTCCGGTGCGCGAGAGGACGTCCATGTGTGCCCGCGGAATTCCCCGACCGAGTGCCTCGATCCCCCACAGCAGCCGCTCGGGTCCGGCTTCCCGTTCGGCCACCAGCGCAGCGCGACCCCAGAAGTCCGCCTTGCTCCAGCCGACCGCCCATCCCGAACGCGCCTGAACCGGCGATATCTGCAGCGAAAGGTCCTGGCCGTGCAACGGGTAGCCCATCTCGGTGCGCAAGGTATCTCGCGCGCCGAGGCCGGCGGGCATACCGCCGACGTCCGCGGCCGCTGTCACCAGCGCATCCCAGAGCGTGGCCGTCTCGGCCCACCTCGGTATCAACTCGTACCCGAGTTCACCGGTGTAGCCCGTTCGGCAGATCCGCAACGGGACCGCGCCGAAGCTCGAATCGGCATAGGCCATGTACGGCAGATCCGACGGCAGGCCGAGCGCGGTGAGCACCTCTGCCGATCGCGGACCTTGCACCGCGAGCACCCCGAACCTCTCATGGTGGTCCACCACCTCGACGTCAGCGGGCGCTGCCACACGCAGGCGGCGCACCACCTCAGCTGCGTTTGCGGCATTGGGCACCAGGAACACCTCGTCGTGCGCGACGAGATAGGCGATCAGGTCATCGACGACTCCTCCGGATATGTCACAACACAGCGTGTACTGGGCCTGTCCGGTATGGATGCGGTCGAGGTCGTTCGACAAACACGAGTTGACGAAAGTTCGGGCGCCGGGCCCCCGCACCGTGGCCTTACCCAGGTGCGACACATCGAAGATCCCCACCGCATTGCGGACCGCGTTGTGCTCCTTGAGCACGCCGCCGCCGCTGGATGGATACTCGATCGGCATCTCCCAGCCGCCGAAGTCGGCGAGCTTTGCCCCCAGCGCACGGTGACGATCGAACAGCGGCGAACGGCGGAGGTCGGGCATGACGGTTACGGTACCGACGGCGCGCCACCTAACATCGCCGCCATGCCTGCCCTTCGGATCCTCCCGCCGTCTGCCACCATCGATTCCGACGCTGTTGTCGTTGGGGTCGTCGCCGGCAGCGACGGTCTGCGACTGGCCAGCGGGGCCAAGGCCGTCGACACTGCCCTCGGCCGGCGGCTGATCGCCGCGCTGAAGGCGGCTGGAGCGAGCGGCAAGGCAGATGACGTCGTCAAGATCCCCACGCTTGGGCTCGCGCCGTTCGGCCTGGTGATCGCGACCGGACTCGGGCCTGACCCCAAAGCACCGGAGCAACTGCGTCGGGCCGTAGGCGCTGCGATGCGAGCTGCGACGAACAACCCGCGGGTGCACATTGCGATCGACGGGCCTATCGACGCGATCGCCGAGGGGGCGCTGCTGGGCAGCTACACCTTCTCGCTGTACAAGTC
This sequence comes from Actinomycetota bacterium, assembly GCA_030775825.1. Classification (GTDB taxonomy): domain Bacteria; phylum Actinomycetota; class Actinomycetes; order Mycobacteriales; family Jatrophihabitantaceae; genus JALYIL01. Next base: position 6,191 of record JALYIL010000165.1, on the reverse strand, counting down.
CGCTTTGCCCCGACGGGCCCTGCGAACGATCACGATGACGGCGAACCTCGACTCCGCCGCGCGCAGCGCTCTCAGACGTGCTCGGATCGTAGCGGCCGCGGTTATCGGCGCTCGTGACCTGGTCAACATGCCGCCGAATGATCTGTACCCAGAGACCTTCGCTGCCCGCGCCGCGGCGCTGGCAGCGACCCAGGGACTCGATTTCGAAGTCCTCGATGCCAAAGCGCTCGCCCGCGGCGGCTATGGCGGCATCCTGGCCGTCGGCGGCGGCTCGGCCCGACCGCCCCGCCTGGTCCGGGTGAGCTATCGGCCACCGGGCGCGCGAACCCGGGTGGCCCTGATCGGGAAGGGAATCACCTTCGATTCAGGGGGCCTCAACCTCAAGTCCGCGAACCTGACCTGGATGAAGTCGGACATGGGCGGCGCCGCCGCGGTACTGACGAGCACGGTCGCGGCGGCCGCGCTCAAACTCCCGGTCGCGATCACCGCTACGGTTCCGATGGCGGAGAACATGCCCTCGGGGTCGGCTTACCGGCCCTCCGACGTGCTCATGATGCGCGACGGACGCACCGTCGAGGTCGCCGACACCGACGCCGAGGGGAGGCTGGTGCTAGCCGACGCCATCTCACGGGCTCTGGAAGACGATCCGGACTATCTCATCGAGGCCTCCACGTTGACCGGCGCTCAACTGGTCGCCCTCGGCACCCGGGTCATTGGGGCGATGGGTGAGCCGTCGTGGCGCGATCGAGTTGTACGGTCCGGAAACGCGGCCGGAGAGTCGGTCTGGTCGATGCCGCTGCCTGACGATCTGCGCAAGGGTCTCGAATCCCCGGTCGCCGACTTGGTGAACCTGCCCTCGGATCGCTGGGGAGCCATGCTCGTCGCGGGCCACTTCCTCGCCGACTTCATGCCGCCCGGAAAGCCGTGGGTGCACCTGGATATCGCCGGGCCGGCCTGGAATTCCGGCTCCGCGCGCGACTACACCCCGCAGGGCGGCACGGGCGCCGCGGTGCGGACGATCATCGCCGCTCTGACGGACCTCGCGGGTAAATGATCGCTGGGTTTCCTCGTCATCCTTCGGCTGGCGGGCCGATCTCGCCGGCCTGCTTGCGCCGCTGGGTCCACTCCCGCATCCGTTTCGGGTACCCCACGACGGCCACCTCGTAGAGCGGTATCGCGTGCTTTTTGGCAAACGACCGCGCGGCATCGGGGCCGGATACCCGGCGGCGAGTCCACTCACCGGTCGAGGCAACCAGCAGGACCGTCATCTCGGTGACTGTGGTCCGGGGTTCAAGGAAGGCCTCCACCCCTGAGCGCGATCCGACGAAGTCGGTGAGGTGGTCGACGTCGGCCGAACTTGCCGTGCGCAGGGTGCCGGGCTTGTCCTTACGCCTGCGCGGTAACAGCCCCACCGAGACTCCATGCTTCGTCGAGGTCCGCACTGAGCTGGAGCCCGAGGCCCGAGCCCACCGTGCGGACGAACCTCGATCATCGCATTGGCAGCTGTGCGTCGGTTCGTCATATCACCAGATTGCCCGGCGTCATGGCACGGAAGCATTGGTGCCAAGATGGACGGGGGGATCCCTTCGACGTAGCAGGAGCAGTAGTGTCCGACAACCAGTCCGATCTCGTGATCCTTGGCGGCGGCAGCGGCGGGTACGCCGCGTCGCTGCGTGCGGCGGAACTTGGCATGTCCGTGGTGCTCATAGAACGCGACAAAGTCGGGGGTACTTGCCTGCACCGCGGCTGTATTCCCACCAAGGCGCTGCTGCATGCCGGTGAGATCGCCGACGCCGCGAGAGAGAGCTCTCAATTCGGCGTGAATGCCAGTTTCGAGGGCATTGACATGGCCGGGGTCCACAAATACAAGGACGGGGTCATCAGCAAGAACCACAAGGGCCTCGTCGGGCTGATCAAGAGCCGAAACATCCAGATTGTCGAAGGCGACGGCCGGCTCGTCGGGCCCAAGACGGTCGCTGTGAACGGCGATACCTATACCGGCAGAAATCTCATCCTCGCGACCGGCTCGTATTCGCGCACGCTGCCCGGGCTCGAACTTGACGGACAGCGCGTGCTCGCCAGCGAGCACACGCTGCAGCTCGATCACGTACCCAGCTCTGCGGTCGTGCTGGGCGGCGGTGTGATCGGTGTCGAGTTCGCCAGCGCGTGGAAGTCCTTCGGTACCGACGTAACGATCGTGGAAGCCCTACCGCACCTCGTGCCGCTGGAGGACGAAGCGAACTCGAAACTCCTCGAGCGAGCCTTCCGCCGTCGCGGGATTAACTTCACCCTCGGCGCCCGGTTCGAGAGTGTCGAGCCCACAGACACCGGCGTGCGGGTGCGCCTCGAAGGCGGGCAGGCGATCGAGGCTGAACTGCTCCTGGTCGCGGTCGGCCGCGGGCCGACGTCGCAAGGCTTGGGATATGAGGAGCACGGCATCACCCTTGAGCGCGGATTCGTCGTCGTGGACGAGTACTGCCGCACCAGCGCCGAGGGCGTCTACGCGGTGGGCGATGTGATCCCGACCTTGCAACTGGCGCACGTCGGATTCGCCGAGGGAATCCTCGTCGCCGAGCATATTGCCGGGCTGCCGGTTGCGCCGATCGACTACCACGGCGTTCCGCGCATCACCTACTCCTCGCCCGAGGTTGCCTCGGTCGGGTTCACCGAAGCCGAGGCGGCCGAGCGTTACGGCGCCGAGAATGTGAAGACATTGACCTACGACTTGTCGGGCAACGGACGTAGCGCGATCCTCAACACCAAGGGCGCCGTCAAACTCGTCGCCGAGGTCGACGGACCCGTCCGCGGCATACACATCGTGGGTGATCGGGTCGGTGAGCTCATCGCGGAGGCCCAACTCATCTACAACTGGGAGGCACTCCCGAGCGAGGTGGCCCAACTGATACACCCGCACCCCACGCAGTCAGAAGCCATCGGCGAGGCACATCTTGCGCTCGCCGGCAAGCCGCTGCACGTTCACGAATGATCCGACCAGTTGCCCCAACCAGCTCGGATTCATCGCTCGTGCGGCTGAACCGCTGCCCCACCAAGATCTGATCGCCCACTTTAAGGAGTCGTTCGATATGCCGGTCTCCGTGACCATGCCCCGCCTCGGTGAGAGCGTCACCGAAGGCACCGTGACGCGTTGGCTGAAGAACGAGGGCGATCACGTCGAAACCGACGAACCGCTCCTCGAGGTTTCTACGGACAAGGTCGATACCGAGGTACCCTCCCCCGCCTCGGGGACCGTGCTTTCCATCAAGGTCGCCGAGGACGAGACCGTCGAGATCGGCGTCGAGCTGGCCGTCATTGGAGATGCCGGTGAGAGCACGTCCACTGGTGAATCGCCCCCGGCGGCGCAGCCCGCGGTAGCCGAGCAGTCCGCGCCGCCCGAGGAGCCCGTGCCGGCTGACCAGTCCGCTCCGGCTGCCCAGTCCATGGCGGCTGCTGAATCCGCGCCGACCGAGCAGGCCGAGGCGGCACCGTCGCCCCAGGCACCGTCGCCCCAGGCACCGTCGCCCGAAATACCAGAAGCGGCCGTTCAAGCACCCCCGACCGAGCGCGGCACGGGCAATGTTGCTGGAGCGAGCGCAACCCCCGCCCGTTCGGGCGACGATGACGACGACGTCGGCGGACCCTATGTCACACCACTAGTCCGCAAGCTCGCGGGCCAGCACGGCGTAGACCTGTCTACGGTGCGCGGTACGGGCATCGGAGGCCGAATCCGCAAGTCCGACGTTCTCGCCGCGTCGACCGCGCCAGCGACGCCGCAGCGCGACGCCGCCCCTGCCATGTCCGGACCGGCGCACGCCAGCACCGCCCCCAGCACCACCGCGCCCAGCACCACCTCCGCACCCGCGAGTCCCGCTGTCTCCGCGAGTCCGGCTCCAGCAGCCACGACCGGAGTGCCTGGCGCCAGCACCGCGCCACAGCGTGGGCGGGTGGAGCCGATGTCGCGCATGCGGCAGGTCATCGCCGCGCGAATGGTCGAGTCGCTTCAGATCGCGGCGCAGCTCACGACGGTCGTCGAGGTCGACGTCACGAGGATCTCGAGGCTGCGTGACCAGGCCAAGGCCGGGTTCGAGGCGCGCGAGGGGGTAAAGCTCACCTTCCTGCCCTTCTTCGCGATTGCGGCAATCGAAGCCCTCAAGGCACATCCTGTGGTCAACTCTTCGATCGACGTATCGGCAAAGACGATCACGTTCCACGACACCGAACATGTAGGCATCGCCGTCGACACCGACCGCGGCCTAGCCGTACCGGTTATCCACAACGCCGGTGATCTGAACCTCGGCGGTATTGCCCGCAAGATCGTCGACCTGGCCGAGCGCACCCGGGCAAACAAGATCAGTCCCGACGAGCTGGGCGGCGGCACCTTCACCATCACCAACACCGGCAGTCGCGGCGCCTTGTTCGACACCCCGATCATCAACCAGCCACAGGTGGCGATCCTCGGCACGGGCGCCGTAGTTCGCCGCGCGGTGGTAGTGAGCGACGAGGACCTCGGGGAGACGATCGCGATTCGATCGATGGTTTACCTCGCCCTGTCCTACGACCACCGGATCGTCGATGGGGCAGACGCCGCGCGATTCCTCGCGACGGTGAAGCAACGGCTCGAGGCGGGCGCGTTCGAGCGCGCGCTCGGCCTCGGGTGATCTGACCGATGCATATTGTCCTGGGTGGTGCCTCCGGCCTGATCGGGGCGGCGCTCGCCAAGTCATTGCGCCGCGACGGCCACGAGGTCACTTCGCTTGTCCGACGCGTCCCCAGGACTGTCGAGGAGAAGCAGTGGGGGCCCCAGGATGGCAAGTTGGATCCCGCTGCCCTTGCCGGTGCCGACGCCGCCGTGTGCCTTTCGGGTGCGGGCATCGCCGATCGGCGGTGGACCGAGTCCTACAAGCGAACCCTGCTTGCTAGCCGCAGCACGACCGTGGGGACCATCGCCCGAACGATCGCGTCAATTGGCTCACCGCCCGTCTTTGTCTGCGCCTCCGCGGTCGGGTACTACGGCGACACCGGCGAGCGCGAGGTTGACGAGTCGGCCCCGCGCGGCGACGGCTTCCTCGCCGAGCTGTGCGAGCAATGGGAGCAAGCGGCGCAGCCCGCGGTCGAGGCCGGCGTGCGCGTGGCACACCTGCGCACAGGCATCGTGCTCACCAAGCAGGGCGGCTTCCTCAAGCGCCTGGCTCCCATCGTACGGCTCGGACTTGGCGGACGGCTGGGCAGCGGCAAGCAGTTCCTGCCGTGGATATCACTCGCTGACGAGGTCGCTGCCATCCGATTCGTCATGGATCACGACCTGCACGGAGCGGTCAACGTGACCGGTCCCGAGCCGACGCGCAATGGCGAGCTGATATCAAAGCTCGCCGACCTCATGCACCGTCCGGCCGTGATCCCGGTGCCGGCGTTCGCCATCAAGGTTGCGCTCGGGGAACTAGCCGGTAGCGTCCTGGGCGGCCAGCGTGCCGTGCCCACAGCCCTGCAGGGTGCGGGCTTCCTGCATCAGCATCCCGACGTCGAGTCTGCGCTCGCATGGGCGCTGGCGAACTGACCGCCGGGTTCCCCGATCAGCTGGAGACGAAATGGATCAGGAAGTGTCCGCCTGACCTGATAAGCACCATATGCAGGGCCGACGGCCCGGATCCGGTCGCTGTGGCCTTGGCGATGCCATTGCAGATCAAGACGGACGGGGACAATGTGGCGAGCACCGTAACGTCGATCTCCGAGTCGCTGAGCCCAGCGATCTGCACGTCGCTGTAGGAGGTATGGACGCCTTCCAGACCGCAGCCGGGCGGGACGATGCGCCCCAGCAACGCCGTGTCCTCGTCCAGCAGGACACCCGGCTCGTAGACGGCGGTCAGCAGGAGCGGCGCCCGCCGGGCAAAGGCTTGCTCACGCAGGGTATCGAGCTGTATCAGGACGTTGTTCGCGTCGGCCGCCGCCGCGGTGGCAGCTGTGGGCACGGATCCGTTGCTGGCCGGTGAACCAGAATCGGTGCTCAGGGCGTCGGGCACACCGCCCACGGCCGCGAGCGGCGTCAGCACGGCAGGCGAGGATGTCACGCTGGCTGCCGCGGGGTGCCTGGCGCCCCCGTTGCTGAGCGCCCACGCGAGCCCCCCACCGACCAGGAGACCGCCGGCACAGGCCGCTGTCACAATCACCCGGATCGAAGGACGAGCCCGCTTCTGGTC
>JALYIL010000164.1 GCA_030775825.1 Actinomycetota bacterium | reverse complement strand
CCCACCGGTCACCACCCCGGCATCCACCGTGACAACGCTGACCGCATCACCGAACCCTGTGATGGCCGGTGGCGTCGTCGCACTCACCGCGACTGTTAGTTCCTCTGGGGCCATTCCGTCGGGAACGGTGACCTTCATGGCCCAAGGCAGGCTCGTGGGAAGCAAGTCGCTCAGCGCGGCCGGTCTCGCCACCATGAGCATGCCTACGAGCAGCGTGGCAAGAGCTGTGTCGATCCTGGCCCATTACAACGGCGACTCGCTGTTCGGCTCCTCGACATCAAGCGCCACCCAGCTGCAAGTCCTCGGCCTCTCCAGCAGCACAACCTTGGCCAGCACAGGCACGGACCTTTCCCCCGCATCAACCACCGGCTTGATAGCTATCGTCGTGGGCGCGGTCCTGCTCCTCGTAGCGCGACGCCCCGCGAGGACGCCCAGACACCGCAGGTGACAACGCTGATTGGATGTGGGTGCGTGGCGAGGTCAAGATGATGCAGGCTCGCGCGGCGGGCGGCCATGCAATCGGCGCGGCCAGAGAGCTGCGCGGGGCAGCACGGCATGCCGCTTACGCTGCGCGCCACTTGACGACATGGGTGGTGGAACGAGATCTGCTGGTCAGCGTTTACCTGCTGAGCGCGCGTCGGGGCGCCAACTCCGCCCCCAACCCCATAGAGCGGACGCCGTGAGTTGACTCGTCCGGCTCGATAACGGAGGCTGCATCGCCTGTCCAGTAGCCCAACGGTCACCGGCACCCGCCGAGCGTCCAGCACAGCTGCGGAGCCCCGGGGTCGCACGGTCCCGGTCGCTGACGTGGGCTCAAGGCAAAGAGATGGCGATGCACGCCGACATCGCGCACGCTCTCGGCATGCCGGTGTTCTTCTGCGAGAAGTCCTCACCGTGGCAGCGGCCCTCGAACGAGAACACCAACGGGCTGCTGCGGGACTACTTCCCGACGGGGAGCGACCTGCGCGTGCACGACGCCGCCCGGTTCGCCGAAGTCGCCGCCGAGGTGAACGACCGGCCCCGCAGGCCCTCGGCTGGGCCACACCGGCCCGGTTGCTCGAACAGTTCAGCGGCGTGGCGACCGGCTGAACCACGCCCGGCGGACTTGCAAGGATGGGTCCTATGGCAGACATGCGCAGACGCGGCCCGGAACCAGCGGCGGGACTGCCGCGCATCGAGCACAAGCCAGGCATGGCCGACGAGATGATGCACGAACTAGCACCGCTGCTAGCCGAAGAAGGCATCGACCTTTCCGGTGACGACATCCCCGACATGGAAACGCTGCAGGCCGCCCTCAACCGCGCGATCGAACGCCGCAACCTCGAACTATTCAGCCCGGTCGGCCCGACCCGCCAGATCGCCGTCGAGACCCTCCACCGCGTCGTCGACTCAATTCTGGCCGGCGACAGCCGCACCGCCGGGCAGCTCCTCGACCGGGTGCAACCGGAGTCACCGGACAACACCGTCGCCACCGTCTCCAGTTGCATCGGCATCGCCCTCGGACTCCTCGACGACACACTCGCCCACGCCGACGCCCCGATCGTCGCGCTCCCGGCCGGGCACTGGAACGGCGAACGGGCAGCGACCGACATCCTCGCCCTGGCACGCAAGGGCAAAGCCTTCCGCTCGCTCGACAAACTCCTGGTCCGGCAGGGCGGCCCGCAGGTCCTCAACGGGTCAGCACTCGCCCTCGCCGCCACCATCGCCACGGTCGCGCGCACCGACACCACGCCGCCCAGCGACACAGTCAGAACCCTCATCTACTGACCACTGCTACCGTCCCCGCAACAGCACGTGTTGCGACGATGGCTGGAATCCGCGGACTTTTTCATGGCCACGGACAGGAATCTGCCAGGTACTGGCGGCACGCTCGGAACGTGCAATTCCCAAGCTGACAGTGCGAGTTCGATTCTCGTCACCCGCTCCGCTGTGCGAGGCCCAATCACGGTGCATTCGCTCCTACGGCCCGAGCTCGATTCGGTTCCGGTGAAGCGACACATCGGCCGCGGCCGACCTTCCGTGCTCCGTCCGTCTCTGCGCCGACGGGAGCACTAACCGCTCTGCCGAGTTGGGCTCGTTGAACGCGTGCGTAGCTTCTAGGGTCTGCCGCGCCGGATTGATCCCTTCCCACACATATCTATGGTCTGGCCAGGCGAAGCATTGCCCGGCGCGCGATCTTTGGTTGGACCCGTACGTCCGCGACCCGGCCGGGCTCCCAGCGGGTCGGGAAGATCCAGTACGGCACGGCGTTGTAGCCGCAGACGCCGCCGCAGCGGCCCTCGTCGTCGACGGCGCGTTCAGCCAGCACTTGAACTGTGCGGATGAGCTCCTTGCGCAGTTCCTCGCCTGCGATCGCCGCTCGAAACGATGCCTGGGACTCCCTGTCCTTGAGTTCGAACTGCCGATCCAGCGCCTCGCAGTCCACGGTGAAGAACTCGACGTTCACGAACAACCCGCTGCTCCCTCTGTGTACTGCGGGCACGTAGTTCCCACGCGAGTACACCGCATCGAGCGACGGACAACCGGTGCTGTCGGATACCCGACACATCGAGCCAGGCGAAGACACGGCAACTGCACCGCGACTCCATTTCGAGCAACGAGCAGCCGGAGGGTCCCTCGGTGCCTGCCGGAAGCTGTACTCGCCAGGAACCGGGGCCGGGGCAGCCTGGGGATGGGCGCTGGTGCACACTGGTCCGGAGTGCCCGTTTTGGGCGGTTCTGGGTGGACCATCTCAGCGATCACCATCCACCGTCCAGCGACCACCTTCCAAGGAGGAAGCCGCACGTGACGACATCCCCGACGACACCAGAGCAGGACAGACCGCCGGGGCGCGATGACGGCGTTCGAGGTAAACGCGCCGCGAGAGTGCCCACTGATGCCGGTCGCCCGGCCCTCGGCCTGATCGGGGACTTCCTCGCCTTCACGAGTCGAGTCGACGCTAGCCTCCAGGGCCGAGTCGTCGAAGCGAGTGGCGATCAGTCCGGCAGTTCCTCGCAGGAAAGCCCATCACGGATTGCCTGACCGATAGCGCCTAGCTGTTGGATCTGCTCGGGCGTGAGTTGGTCGATCACCTGTCGGCGGACCAACTCGACGTGCCCACGAGCTGCGCACTCGAGAACCGCGAATCCGGCGTCGGTGAGGTGTGCTACCTGACCGCGCCGGTCGGTGGGACAGCCGATGCGTTCGACCCATCCCCTTTCCTCCAAGCGGGCGACCGCATGTGAGAGCCTGCTGCGCGAGGACCGGGTCTGCGCCGCGAGTTCGCTCATCCGCATGGCCCGTCCGGTGGTTTCGGAAAGCCGAACCAAGATCTCGTAGTAACCGTGCGGCATGCCGGCGTCCTGCTGCAACTGGCGGTCCAAGGCGTCGAAGAGCAGAACGTTCGACTCGAGGTAGGCGCGCCAAGCGCGCTGCTCGTCTTCGGTCAGCCATTGCGGCTCGGTCACGCGCCGAGGATAGGGGACAGCCGCTTGATCCGAAAGTTGAACGCTCAACGACATGAGTATATGATGGCACAAGTCGAAGGGAGCCATATGGCCATCCACCGCCTGAACCACGCGGTGCTTTACGTCCGCAACGTGGAGCGCAGCGTGGCCTTCTATCGCGACGTTCTCGGATTCGCCCCGATCTCGGGGATGGACGGTCTGCGCGGTGCTGCCTTCCTCCGGGCACCCGGCTCGACGAATGATCATGACCTCGGCTTGTTCGAGATCGGGGACGCGGCGGGCACCAGCGGCGCCGGCCGCTCGACCGTCGGGCTCTACCACCTGGCATGGGAGGTCGATACCCTGCGCGATCTCGAGCAGCTCGCCGCGGCACTGGCCGAGGCCGGCGCACTGGTCGGGGCCTCCGATCACAGCACGACCAAGTCCCTCTACGGCCACGATCCCGACGGCCTGGAGTTCGAGATTGCCTGGATCGTCCCCGCCGATCAGTTGGACGACGGGGCTCTGAGCGGGCGAAAGAGCATTCAACCATTGGACTTGGCCAAGGAGATAGCACGCTACGGCGCCGACATTCCAGGCGGAATCGGCATCAGCCGCCTCGCCGCCACCTGAGCGCCGCTCGGGTGCTGGGCCGAAACGACAGGGCGTCGCACTTAGACTTAGACCTATCCAGGTCCCACTGACCCTCGAGGCTGCCTTGTGACCGAGACCCCCGTCCGCGTACTGCTGCTCGAGCAGATTCATCCCGAAGCAGAAGAGATTCTGCGCTCGGCAGGCTTTGCGGTGGAGTCGCTTCCCCGAGCTCTCGACGAGGACGAACTGGCCGCGCGGGCGTCGGAGTTCTCGCTTCTCGGTATCCGGTCGAAGACCAATGTCACCCAACGAGTGCTCGACGCCGCGCCGAACCTGGTGGCAATCGGTGCGTTCTGCATCGGGACGAACCAAATTGACATCGATGGGGCCTCCGAGCGCGGCATCACCGTCTTCAACGCGCCTTTCTCCAACACTCGTTCGGTGGTGGAGCTGGCCATCTCGGAGATCATCGCCATGACGCGGCGGCTGACGGTCAAGAACTCTCTGATGCACAAAGGCATCTGGGACAAGTCCGCCGAAGGCGCGCACGAGATACGCGGTCGCACGCTCGGCATCGTCGGTTACGGGAATATCGGTACACAATTATCGGTGCTGGCGGAGAACCTGGGCATGAAGGTGTATTTCTACGACACCGCCGACCGACTGGCCCTGAGCAACGCTCGGCGATGCGATTCAATGGCCGAACTGCTCTCCCACTCCGACGTGGTCACCCTGCACGTCGATGGGAGGGCCTCCAATGACAGCCTGTTCGGTGAACCGGAGTTCAGCGCCATGCGCGCCGGGTCGCTGTTCCTCAATCTGTCCCGCGGCTTCGTCGTGGACTACCGGGCACTTCGCCGGCATATCGAGGCGGGTCACATCGCCGGGGCTGCCGTCGATGTCTTCCCCGAGGAGCCCAAGGGCCGCGGCGACGAGTTCGTCTCAGAGCTGCGCGGCCTGCCCAACGTCATCCTGACGCCGCACATCGGCGGTTCGACGGAGGAGGCTCAGCGAGATATCGGGCGTTTCGTCGCAGGCAAGTTCCGCGACTTCGTCATTGACGGGTCGACCTCGATGAGCGTAAACCTCCCAGGGCTCGCCCTGCCGCTGATTCCCGGCTCGAGCCGCTTCATCCTGATCCATCACAACGTGCCCGGGGTAATGGCGACCGTCAACGGCGTTCTGGCCGAGCACAAGGTAAACGTCGAAGCCCAACTGCTGGGCACCAGGGGAACGTTGGGATATGTCGTCACCGACGTGAACACTCCCTGCACCGACGAGATGCTGAGCGAGCTACGCGCACTGCCCGAAACCGTGCGCCTGCGGGTGCTCTGAGCGCTCACCTCGCCGCGCCGCGCCGGCGTGGTGATGAACAACGCCTTGCGTAGGTTACTGTCGAGTAATATCCTTAAGTTACTGACGAGTAACTATCAGCTCCAGGCGCCTGGCGCACGGGAACGAGATCAGGAGACGCAACGGACATGGGTCACTACAAGAGCAACGTTCGCGATATCGAATTCAACCTCTTCGAGGTTTTCGGAACCGACAAGGTGTTAGGCAATGGCCCGTTTGCCGACGTCGACGAGGACACCGCGCGCGGCATCATCCGGCAGGTTGCCAAGCTCGCCGAGGGGCCGCTGGCCGAGTCCTTTGCCGACGCCGATCGCACCCCCCCGGTCTTTGACCCCGATACGAACTCGGTGCGGATGCCCGAGGCATTCAGGAAGTCGTGGAACACGCTCGTCGAGAGCGAGTGGTGGCGCCTGGAGACCCTTCCGGAGCTCGGCGGCCAGCTAGTGCCTCGCACGGTCGTCTGGGCGGTGGCCGAGCAGATCCTGGGCTCGAACCCCGCGCTACACATGTACATGGCAGGAGCGCCGTTCGCCGGGATCCTCTACGCCAACGGCAACGAGTCCCAGAAGAAGATCGCCCAGCTCATGGTCGACCGCGGCTGGGGCGCGACGATGGTGCTCACCGAGCCGGACGCCGGGTCCGACGTCGGCGCGGGTCGCACGAAGGCCATCGAGCAGGCCGACGGCTCTTGGCACATCGAGGGAGTCAAGCGCTTCATCACCTCAGCCGAACACGACCTGACCGAGAACATCATTCATCTGGTGCTTGCCCGGCCCGAAGGCGCCGGTGCGGGAACGAAGGGTCTGTCACTTTTCGTTGTGCCCAAGTTCCATTTCGACCTCGAGACGGGCGAGCTCGGCGAGCGAAACGGCGTGTACGTCACCAACGTCGAACACAAGATGGGGCTCAAGGCCTCCACCACCTGCGAACTGCGCTTCGGCGAGAACGCGAACGACCCGGCAGTCGGCTGGCTCGTGGGCGATGTCCACGACGGCATCGCCCAGATGTTCCAGGTCATCGAACACGCTCGCATGATGGTGGGCACCAAGGCGATCGCGACGCTGTCGACCGGCTACCTGAACGCGCTCGATTTCGCCAAGACCCGCGTCCAGTCCGCTGACCTCACCCGCGCCTCCGACAAGACAGCGCCACGGGTCACCATCATCAACCACCCCGATGTCCGCCGGAGCCTCATGCTAAACAAGGCTTACGCCGAGGGGCTGCGCTCCCTGGTGCTTTACACTGCGGCCGTCCAGGACCGGATCGTGATCGGCGAGCACAACGACGCCGACATCAGCCGTGACGAGGCGATCAACGACCTGCTCCTGCCGATCGTGAAGGGTGTGGGCTCAGAGCGGTCTTACGACCAGCTCGCGCAGGCTCTGCAGACCTTCGGTGGGTCCGGCTACCTGCAGGACTACCCGCTCGAGCAGTACATCCGCGATGCGAAGATCGACACTCTGTACGAGGGCACGACCGCCATCCAGGGCCAGGACTTCTTCTTCCGCAAGATCGTGCGGAACAAGGGCGTGGCACTCGGTGCGATGTCCGGCGAGATCGGCGAGTTCCTCGAGTCGATCGCGGACGAGGGCAGGCTCAAGGAAGACCACGCGGCGGTCAAGAAGGCACTCGAGGACTTTGGCGGCATGGTCGCGGCCATGTTCGCTCAGCTGATGAGTGGGCAGGAGGACGTCCGCAATGTCTACAAGGTCGGCCAGAACACCACCCGCCTGCTGATGTCGGCCGGCGATTTGATGGTCGGGTACTTGCTCCTGCGACAAGCTGCCTCAGCCTTGACCAAGCTGGACGACAACGGGCTCTCGGCCTCCGATCGCGCCTTCTACGAGGGCAAGCCCGCGGTGGCGCACTTCTTCGCGCAAACGGTCCTGCCCGAGCTGTCCGCCCGCCGCGCGGTTGTCGAGAGCATCGACAACGCGCTCATGGACCTGCCCGAGAACGCGTTCTGAGCCGGCCACGTAACGCAAGCAACCTACGCGACCACGGCCGTTCACCATCGCTGGATAGGCTCCGATGGTGAGCCAAACGCGTTGGATCGACCTGGCCGGGGCGGTGAACGTCCGTGATCTCGGCGGCCTGCCGACGACCGCGGGGGGGCGCACGCGACGCGACCGCCTCATCCGTGCGGACAACCTGCAGGGCTTGACTCCGGCCGACGTTCGAACGCTGATCGACGAGCATGACGTGCGGGCGATCGCCGATCTGCGGACGAAGGTTGAGGTGACGGCCGAGGGGCCGGGGCCAATGACGTTCGAGCCGCTCGTCATCGTCGAGAACCTGTCGTTGTTCCCCGAAGCCGGCCACAACACCGACGCCGCCGCGGTGGACGACGGGCCGGCCGGGGACGCTCCGGTCATACTTCCGTGGCATGCCAACGAAGCCCGGATCGACGGGGCACCGCAGGGAGCCGCCGGGTTCTACGTGCGCTACCTGCTGGAGCGACCAGATTCGGTCATCGATGCGCTGCGCCTGGTCGCTGCCACCGATGGTGCGGTGATCGTGCACTGCGCCGCGGGCAAGGACCGTACCGGCGTTGTCGTGGCCATCGCGCTGGCCGAGATGGGCGTGAGCCGGGAATCCATCGTCGAGGACTACGCGATGAGCGCTGAACGGATCGAGGCGATATTTGGCCGGCTGCGTGCGTCGCGGACCTACGCCGACGACCTCGACGGGCAATCGATCGACCGGCACCGGCCACGCGAGTCCACCATGGAACGACTCCTCGACGCGATCGAGCAGACGCACGGCGGCGTCCCGGCATGGCTGCGCAAACACGGCTGGACGGACGACGACGCAGCGGCACTGCGCAAGCACATGCTGGACTGAGCACCGTTGACCACCAGCGTCGGACCGGCGACAAAGCCACTCCCAGAAGATCGGGCTTGGGTAAGGTGTTCGTCCGGAGGGCTCGCATAGTGGCCGAGTGCGGCGGTCTTGAAAACCGCTATAGGGAAACCTATCGAGGGTTCGAATCCCTCGCCCTCCGCCGATCGTTCCCGACTGGGAGGAATCACTCAATCGTTATCCCTACTGGGACGGGCAATCGTTGTCCCTACTGGGAAGGGTGGCCCCGCACCGGCGTCGTCTCCTGCTTGGGCATTGAGTTCGGCGGAACCGGATACGGAACCCTGCAAGCGGCGCCATAGCGAGCGCCCGGCGTTTGATACGTTGCTCCGATGATCGTCGCCGCGGTTGTCCAACCGCTTGTGCATGCGGCGCTGGGCAACGAGATTCCTCTCCGCGTCCGTTGCTGGGACGGTAGCGAGATCGGCCCGCGCTCGGCACCGGTGACCCTCAACATCAGGCACCGGCGGGGTCTGCGGCGACTGCTCTGGGCCCCCAGCGAACTCGGCTTCGCCCGGGCTTACGTCAGCGGCGACATCGAGGTCGAAGGCGATCTCATCGCCGGACTCGAAGCGCTCGACCGGGTGGCGTCACCGGAGACCGGAGTGGGGGTTCGGGTCGACAGGACCACCAAGCGCGAGATGGTGAAGGCCGCGCTCAGGCTAGGCATCATCGGCCTGCCGCCCAAGCCCCCCGCCGAGGAGGCGCGACTCGCCGGCAGGCGCCACAGCACCCGCCGGGATGCGGAGGCCATTGCCCATCACTACGACGTCGGCAACGATTTCTACCGCATCGTGCTGGGATCGTCGATGACCTACTCGTGTGCGTACTGGGCCGAGTCATCGGCTGATCTCACCGAAGCCCAGTTCGCGAAGTGCGATCTGGTAGCGCGCAAGCTCGGCTTGCGGCCGGGCCTGCGCGTGCTGGACGTGGGCTGCGGGTGGGGCACCTTCGCACTGCATGCCGCCCGTGAATACGGCGCCCGCGTCGTGGGTGTGACGCTCTCACGTGAGCAGGCCGCGTACGCGCAGAAGCGGATGGCCGATGAAGGTGTCTCCGAGCTCGTCGAGATCCGCGTCCAGGACTACCGCGAGGTGAGCGATGGCCCGTACGACGCGATTTCGAGCATCGGGATGGCCGAACATGTTGGCGCGGCCATGCTGCCGGAATATTGCGGGACCCTGGCTGGGCTCTTGGGATCCGGCGGCCGGTTGCTCAACCACGCCATCTCTCGCCGCCCCGGGCCGCGGACAGCCTTCTCCAAGAGCTCCTTCATCGACCGCTACGTCTTTCCCGACGGCGAGCTCGAGCCGATAAGCAGGATGGTCGCGGCGATCGAGGAAGCGGGGCTGGAGGTTCGCGACGTCGAGTCATTGCGCGAGCACTATGCGCTGACCTTGCGGGCTTGGGTCGCCAACCTCGAACGAGACTGGGACGATGCGGTACGGCTCACGACGCCCGGGCGGGCGCGCATCTGGCGTTTGTACATGGCTGGTTCCGCGCTGGCGTTCGAGGCGAACCGGATCGGCGTGAACCAGATCCTCGCCGTCAAGCCGGGCAGCCGCGGGGAGAGCGGGATGCCGCGCACTCGCGAGCAGTTGCTGCGGCGCGCCGCGTAACGCGAGTCAAGCGGTGAGCTCGGCAGTAAGCCGGGCATCGCCATGCGGGTGCGTCCAGGACGTCGGGATCTCAGGCGACCACGGACAGTGACAGGGCGAAGTCACCGGCCGGATCCGTCCACCAATGCGTCAAGCGCAGGCCGGCGCGCGCCAACTCGTCCGCGACCCCGGCTCGCCGGAACTTGGCCGAGATCTCGGTCCGCATCTGCTCGCCCTCGGCAAAGGACACCTCGAGATCTAGCCCGTCGAGGTGAACCACCTGACTGCGCCTGGAGCGAAGCCGCATCTCGATCCACTCGTTTGCCGGATCCCACACGGCTAGGTGAGCAAAGGCATCGAGGTCGAAGTCAGCCTCGAGCTCACGATTGATGACGCTCAGCACGTTCTTGTTGAAGGCAGCCGTCACACCGGCGCTGTCGTCGTATGCCCTGAGCAGGCGCGGTACGGGCTTGACCAGATCGGTGCCGAGCAGGAAGAAGTCCTGCGAGCCCATGGTTTCGCGGACTGCCAGCAAGAACTTGATCCGCTCGTGTGGTTGCAGGTTGCCGATCGTCGAACCGAGGAAGGCGACGAGCCGGCGCGGATGGCGGGGCAGCAAGCCGAGATGCTGCTCGAAATCTCCGACCACCGTATCCACCTGGACGCAGGCAAATTCCGCACTGATCGCTTGACCCGCGGCCGACAGCACAGCGGGGTCCACGTCGAAGGCGACGAAGCGCCGCAGCGTGCCCGCCGCCGCGAGTGCCCCCAGCAGCAGCCGGGTCTTTTCGGACGTGCCGCTACCGATCTCGTTGAGCGTCTGGGCTCCCGTGATCGAAGCGATCTCCGCGGCGCGTTCAGTGAGGATCGCGCGCTCCGTGCGGGTGGGGTAGTACTCCGGCAGCCGGGTGATCTCGTCGAACAGTTCACTGCCGGCCGCGTCGTAGAAATACTTCGGCGGCAGGGTCTTGTGTTCGCTGGTGAGGCCGGCCCGCACGTCGAGCGCCAACTGCTCGGCACGGGCGGAGTGATCAAGGTGGGTGGTGCCGCTGCTCACGTAACCTCCAGGTCGGTGACGGTGACCCCGGTCGAGGTCACCTCGATAAGGTGCCGATCCGGGATGTCGACCCAGCGGGGGTCGTCGTCCCACGGCTCGCTGGCGACGGCGACGCCATCGGATCCGGCCAGGTAGGACAAGGTGTCCGCCCAGGTGATGCCAAGCACGCGCGCACCGTCGGTCATCAGGACGGTGAGGACGGCGCCCGGATCGCGCCGCGCGACGTCCGTGATCGTCTCGACGAGCGAGTCGGCTCCCCGCTTGAACACGTGCGCGGCCAGCCTCGCCGCGTCACAGCTCGACTCGGCGGCCACGGCGGCGGATGCAGGCAGCACCGAGCGGTCGACGCGCCCGTTGTGTGACAACAGCCAGGTCCCGTCGGTGAAGGGGGCGCTTGCGGATTCCTCGATGGGCATGCCGACGGTTGCCGACCGAACTGCTGCGAGCACGGCGTGCGAGGAGAGCACGGGGGCGACCGATGCGAAGGAGGAATCACCCCACAGTGGGCGCGCGGATCTCCAGCGCACCGGTGCGGACTGTCCCGCCGGGTAGAAACCCACGCCCCAGCCGTCGGCGTTGACCAGGCCCCGCTTCTGCCGCCGGGGGGCGTAGGACTGGCGGAGCAGCCCGCACGGCGGGTCGAGGACAAGCGAGGCGACGCTGCGTGGGGTTCCGAGCCACGCGAGCTGGCGACACATCTCAGGCGTCCCACGCCACGCGCAGACCGCTGAAGATCTGCCGGCGGATCGGAAGGTCCCAGTTGCGGAACGACGGTCGCACCGCGCCCGGCGCGACGGCCCACGACCCACCGCGCAGCACCCGGAAGTCGCCACCGAAGAACGGTTGGCTGTACCGCGCGTAGAGCATCGGGGAGAACCCGGGCCACGCCTGGAACCCGGACGACGTCCATTCCCACACGTCGCCGATCATCTGCTCCACGCCGTAGGCGGAGGCAGCCGCCGGGTAGGCACCGACTGCCGCCGGCCGCAGGCCCGCACCACCCAGGTTGGCCAGCGCGGGGGTGACCTCGGAGCCTCCCCAGGGCCAGCGGCGCCGTCGACCCGCGACCGGGTCCCAGACGCACGCCTTCTCCCACTCCGCTTCGGTGGGCAGCCGACCTCCGGCCCAGGCGGCGAACGCCTCGGCCTCGAAGAAGCAGATGTGCTGCACGGGCTCCTCGGCCGGTATGTCCTCGACGATCCCGAAGCGCCGGCGCGAGCCGTCGGCGGACCAGAACATCGGCCGCTCTAGTCGTGCCTCGACGCGATGCCGCCAGCCGCGTTCGGACCACCATTGCGCGCGGTCGTACCCGCCGTCGTCGATGAAGGACTGCCACTCGGCGTTGGTGACCGGCACCCGGCCGATGCGGAAGGATGCGAGATCCACGACGTGCGCCGGGCGTTCGTTGTCCAGCGAGGCGGGTTCGTCCCCACCGTCCACGCCCAGGACGAACTCACCACCAGCCACGAGCACGCCGTCGTGGGGCAATGATCGTCCGGCCGGAAGCTCGTCGCCCGCGTCGAGCAGCGGCGGCCCCGTGCGCAGTTGGTGCGTGGCGAGCATCGTCTCCACGTGCTGCTGCTCATGCTGCTCGACCATGACGAACGGAAAGAGATCTTCGGCGCCACCCAGCCGACCGCGATCCAGCAGACCGAACGCACGCTCGCGCACATCAGCAATGAACTGTCGCGCCTGGGTCGGTGACAACAGTGGGAGATCGACGCGCTCGGCTCGGCCGAACTGGAACGCGTCGTAGAGCCGGTCCACGTCGGCAGGCAAGACGCCCTCGCGCCGCGCGTCACCCGCGCGCAGCAACCACAGGTCCTCCTGCTGGCCGATGTGTGCGAGATCCCACACCAACGGGCTCATCAACGGGCTGTGCTGGGTGAGCAACTCCCCGTCCTCGACATCAGTGATCCGCAAGGTGCGCTCGCGAGCTCGCTCGAGAGCACGGGCGGCGTCGGCCGGGGTGATCGCCGAGTCAGGGGCCGACTCAGGCATCGGCGGCCTCGACCAGAGCGGCGAGTGGTCCGCGCAGCTCGGCTGCCTCGCGCAGATCGTCTCCCGGACTACGTCCCCGGTGGACGAGCTCGGCGTAGGCCTCGACATCGGCGCGCAGCGCGGCTGGGCAGCGCCGCGCCGCGATGTCGACGCAGCGCTGCGCCGCGGCGAGCAGGCCACGGTCGCCC
>JALYIL010000163.1 GCA_030775825.1 Actinomycetota bacterium | reverse complement strand
GCCGCGCCCTACGCCCCGCCCGCGCCCTACGTCCCGGCCGGTCGGCACGCCGGCGGGGAGGCCGATTGGGCGACCGCGACACCCACCGGAGGTCGCCGCCGGCGCGAGAGCGACGACGAAGACGACGTTCTGGCAAGGATCCTGGCGCGCGAAGGCACCCACCCCTAGTGCGGCGCCAAGGTCGAGGGCTGTGGGAGCGCAGGTGACAGCGGCTGCAGCGTGGCGTCGAGGATGCGTGCCCATTGGGAAGCGATCCGGGCGCGGCGCCGGGCGTCGTCGGTCAGCAGGTTCGCCAAGCCGAGACCGCGGGCGAGATCGAGAGTTGCTTGGACGGTTTCGCGGACGCCACTGACTTGCTCGTCCACCCCGAGCAGCTCCACGACGATGCGGTGGACGTCCCTGCCGATGCGCGCTTCCAGCGGCACGATCTGCTCGCGCAGCTGCGGCTCGGAGGATGCGGCGACCCATAGCGCAAGTGCCGCCCGGAACAGAGACCCGGTGAAGAACCCGAAGACCAGCTCCACGACGGCGGCCGTACCGGGCGATCCGGGGAGCTCGGCGAGTTCGCGTTTCAGGTCGAGGCCGCGCTGCAGGCTGACGTTCTCCAGCGCCGCGGTGAACAGTGACTCGCGGGTGGGGAAATGGTGTTGGGCGGCGCCGCGGGACACCCCGGCCCGTTCAGCGACGACCGCGACCGTGCTGGCCGTCCAGCCGAGCTCGGCTAAACAGGTGATCGCGGCGTCCAGCAGTCGCGCGCGGGTGACGCGGCTGCGGTCCTGCTGCGGGAGCCGCGCGGTCTCGACCGTCACGACGGGGCAGCCCAAGCTGGCGGGCGGCGCTCGAGGAAGGCGAGCATTCCCTCGCGCGCGTCAGGAGAGGCGAACAACCGAGCCGACTGGGCCTGCAACTGTGCGGCATCCGCAGTGAACCCGGCCAGGGTGGCCCGCGTGGTCAGTGGCTTGGTCTCGGCAAGCCCCTGGGGCGCGCCGGCGCGCAGGGCGTCGGTGATCGTGGCGATCTCGGCGTCGAGGTCGGGGACCGCATTGGTGATCAGTCCGGACGCGGCTGCCTGGCTGGCGTCGAAGGTCTCACCGGTGAGGTAGTAGCGGCTGGCGGCCCGCTGGCTCATCCGTCCGAGCGTGCTCAGCGAGATGATCGCGGGTGCCAGCCCCAGGCGCACTTCGGTGAAGGCGAACGTGGCGGCCGGCCCGGCCACCGCGATGTCGCAGGCGCCGATGATGCCCAGGCCCCCGGCGCGGACGTGACCGTCGATGCGCGCCGCGACCGGCACCGGCAATTCGACGATGGCCCGCATCAGGGCGACCAAGCGCCCGGTGCCCTCGCCCGCACCTCCCTGCGCCGAGGATTCCTTGAGATCGGCGCCCGCGCAGAACGTGGTGCCGGTGTGCGTGAGCACAACCGCGCGGACGTTTTGGTCCTGTGCCGCCCGTTGCAGGTGCTCGGTCAGCTCGCCGACGAGCTGTGCCGAGAGGGCATTGCGGTTGGCCGGCGAATCGAGCACGGCTGTCGCGATCAGGCGATCGACGCTGTAGTGAACAAGCTCGGTCACGGGCAGCTCCACAGGTTGGGACGGTTCAGTAGGACTTGGGCAGGCCAAGGCTGAACTGTGCGACGAAGTTCAGGATCATCTCGCGGCTGACCGGAGCGACTCGCCCGACCCGGGTACCGGCCAGCAGCGCACCGAGGCCGTACTCGCTGGCGAACCCGTTGCCGCCAAGGGTCTGCACGGCCTGGTCGACGCTGCGTACGGCGACCTCTGCCGCAGCGTACTTGGCCATGTTCGCGGCCTCGCCGGCGCCGAGGTCGTCGCCGGCGTCGTAGAGGGTGGCGGCTTTCTGCATCATCAGCTTCGCCTGTTCGAGTTCGATCTTCACCTGGGCGAGCGGGTGGGCGAGACCTTGATGCGTCCCGATCGGCGCGCCCCAGACCGAGCGTTCCTGGGCGTACTTGACGGCCTTGACCAGGGCGTAGCGAGCGGTGCCGATCGACAGCGATGCCGCCATGATCCGCTCGGGATTCAGACCAGCGAACAGCTGGGCCAAGGCTGCGTCCTCCTCGCCGACCAGCGCATCCGAGGGCAGCCGGACGTCATCGAGGAAGAGCAGGAACTGCTTGTCGGTCATGGCGACGTCCATCTCGATCGCGCGGTACTCGAAACCGGGCGAGTCGGTGGGCATCGCGAACAGGGCGGGTTTGAGCCGCCCCGTCCGGGCGTCCTCGGTACGGCTGACGATCAGGACCGCGTCGGCGCGGTCGACACCGGAGACGTAGATCTTGCGGCCGGACAGGAGCCAGTCGCTTCCGTCGCGGCGGGCGGTGGTCGTGATGTTGTGCGAGTTCGACCCGGCGTCGGGTTCGGTAATCCCGAAAGCCATGATGAACGAGCCGTCCGCGATCCCCGGGATCCACCGGTGCTTCTGCTCCTCGGTCCCGTACCTGCTGATCACCGTGCCGCAGATCGCCGGGGAGACGACCATCATCAGCTGGCTCGAGCCGCAGGCCGACAGCTCCTCTTCCACCAGGGAGAGTTCGTACATGCCGCCGCCACCCCCGCCGTAACCGTCCGGGAGGTTGACCCCGAGGAACCCGAGCTTGCCCGCCTCGGCCCACAGCTCATCGGTATGTGCGCCGGATTTCACTTTGGCTCGGGTGTACTCGTAGCCGTACCGTGCGCCGAGGTCGGCAACCGCCGCGCGCAGGGCATGCTGCTCGTCGGTCTCGGTGAAGTTCATGGCAAATCCTCCTTGGGAGCGACGACTGCGGGTGGAGTGACGACGGCGAGGATCGCCCCTAGGTCGACCTGCTGTCCCTCGCGCACCGGCAGCTCGGTGACCAGGCCGTCGGCGGGCGCGTTGATCTGATGCTGCATCTTCATGGCCTCCAGCCAGAGGATCGGCTGCCCCGCCGTCACCTCGTCGCCGAGGCAAGCGGAGATTCGAACCACGGTCCCTGGCATTGGCGCCAGCAGCGACCCGGCAGCCACCTCGTCGGCCGGGTCGGCGAAGCGAGCGACCGCGACCAGATGCACCGCACCGAGGGCCGAATCGACGTAGATGTCGTTGCCGTAACGGGCAATCGCGAACGCGCGGCGCAGGCCCTCGACGTCGAGCACGACCTCGGCCCCCTTCGAGGTGATCAGTTCGACCCCCTCGAAGCCCTCGGCCACCAAGCCCTCGCGGGTCAGGCGATAGGCGATGCGGTGACGCACCGCCCCGTCGACCTCCATGACCTGGGGCTGGCTGAGCACGTTTCGCCAACCGCTGGGTATGCCCGCCAGCACGGCTGCGCCGGCGCGCGCGGCGGCGTCGCAGGCGAGCACCGCCGC
>JALYIL010000162.1 GCA_030775825.1 Actinomycetota bacterium | reverse complement strand
TCGGTATTGACCTCGGGCTGCGGCATGGAGCTCATCGCAGTCGGCCGACACACCATATCCGCCGGCCACAGGGCGCCGAGGTTAACCGTGGAGCGCCCTCGGCAACGTCCGACGACCATCGTCCATTCGTTCGCCCACGACGCTCAGGATCTGCTCATGACAGCGCTCCGACCGCTCCAAATTACTCGGGGTTACCTGGCGTCGCTGGCACCGAGGTCGTGACGGCATCGCGGGGCCGGCGGGTGCGTCGGTGATCGGCCTCATCGCCACCTGCGGCTTCTGTTACTCATCGGCACGGTCGTGGATCGGGGAGACCACGCTCGTGAGTAACCATTTCGCTGCCGCCACGATCTTCTCGACCCCGTGGCATCGGTCCGGATCCGTGTCCACGCCTGCGTGTAACCCGCGGCCGTATTACTCAATGCAAGTCCAGATACAGCGCGCGCAGCGTCTGGCCTGTACGACACGAGCTATCGGAATCACACAGTTCAGCTCATCGACAGCGTCGTTGCGTTACACGGAAATGAGGAACCATGCGACACCCACGTATCGCTATCGCTGCTATAGCTGTTGCCCTCGCCGCGACGATCGGCGGGTTCACTATCGCCTCCGCCTCGGGCAGTTCAGGTTCGTCGCCTGCCGCTGCCACGTCGGCGACCGGGTCCACCTCCGTCATGGGAGATCCGACCAGTCAGGCGACGGTGCATACCACCACAGCAACCGTGCAAGGAACCACCGAAACGATCCTGGTCGACAGCCACGGACTGCCGCTCTACCTCTACAAACCCGACACGGCCGTCACCTCACACGTCAGCGGTCAACTCGCCGCGCTGTGGCCACCGCTCGTCGCCGCCGCCCCAACCGCTGCCGGTCTCACCGGCCAACTCACCTCGGTGGCGACCACCAACGGCAAGCAGGTTGCTTACAACGGCCACTTTCTCTACACGTTCGCCGAGGACCGCCCCGGGCACGTCACCGGTCAAGGCGTCCAGAACTTCTTCGTGGCCACCGCCAGCTTGACCGCCGATGCATCGACCGCCACGAACGTCGCTCCGTCCACGTCTGGATCTGGCTACGGATACTGACGGCCGGCGACCTGAACGCGAAGCCACGCTTGAGCGATGGCCTGGGACAGCGGTCCCGCGACGCTCCGCCCGGGTCTACCGAGGTCGGCGGACGCGCCACCCCGATTCTCACGCGCTGACGAGCGCCGCCCGCTTATTCGGCGGTACCGCCGAACCGCCCTCCTCTCCCTTATCGCGATTTCATCAGACGGAGACCCCTCATGCGCACCCCGCACCGTGTCACGATTTCCCGCCACCACAAACTGCGTGCCTTTCGAAGTCGAACTTCGGCGACAAAAGGCTCACACGCCCCAGAGCCGCCCTGCCCGAGCACCGGTGCCGCGACGGAGCGTCGCGGGCTCCCGCCCGATTTCGCGGCGCCGGTGCTCATCCACTCCATTGCCGACGAGACGGTCGATGCCGAGAGCGGCCTGGAGGCGCACAGCGTGCTGCTGATCCACGGCCAACCCGGCTCATCGCTGGTCTGGACACATGTGCTTCCCCTGCTCCGCGGTTATGGCCTGCACACGTTTGCGGTCGACCGGCCCGGCTACGGCAACACCGGCGGTGAAGCCCTAGACCAGTTCGCCAATGCCGCGGCACTCGGCCGCCTGTTGGATGAGCAGCAACGCTCACCCGCGGTCATTGTCGGGCACAGTCTCGGGGCGGGCATCGCATTGGCGCTGGCCGCCGCCTTACCCTGGCATGTCCGCGCGCTCGTCCTCGTCGCCCCCGCGGCCGGTCTGCAGTCGATCAGCCTCACCGACCGCGTGCTCGCCGCGCCGATCCTGGGACCGTCCCTGGCCTGGCTCGGATTCCGCGCCGCTGGACTCGCCCTGCACATCGCGCCGCTACGCCAAGGAATCCTAGGTAAGCGCGTCGGCTTGAGCGTCAGCGACGCTAAGCAAGTCGTTCACCGCCTCACCTACGGCGCCACCTGGCGTAGCTTCATCATCGAGCAGCAGCACCTGGTCGCGGACTCCCGCCGGCTGGACCTCGGCCTAGACCAGCTCGACTGCCCCATCTTCATCGTCGGCGGAAATCGTGACCGTATCGCCACCGGCCGGGTTATCACCGCGCTGAGTAGGCGGCTACCCGGTTCATACATCATCACCACCGACAGTGGACACCTGATCCCCATCGATGCCCCCGACGCCGTCGCCGACGTAGTATTGCGCGCGTTGCGCTGCGACTACCGCACATCGTCGGCACGTCGCCAACGATGTGCGGTAGTAGCCAACCGAGCCAAATCCCGGACCCAGCAACCGAATCGAGATCACAGATGACGCCGGCCCGATCAGGTGGATGTGCCGGTCGCCGATCAGCCAAAGATGCAGGTGTATGACTGCCGAGGTCGCAATCATCGCCGCTCCGAACACGTAGATGGCACTCGTCGCCGCCCGCGCTGCATGCGTTGCCATGGCCGGCAACGGCTGAAGCAGCAGGCTGAGTAACGACGAAGTTCGTCGGCGGCGCGCACAAACAGCACGAGGTCACCGGACGATTCTGCCGCTGCGAGAAGCAGCTGCGCATCGGATCCGACGAGCGCACCGAGCACGCCCGCGCATGCGCGGTGTCGACGGCGGCGTCGCTGTGCATGTCAGTTTCATCTGACTGACGGGAGGAGTAGTCTTCGCCTGAAGACATCAGCTGAAGACATCAGGCAGGAGCGTCCCGCGTGACCGCCAGCCCGACAGCCTCGTCCAGCGCACCCGAACGGCAGCACCGCGCCCACCCGAAGCCGATCCTGGTCGACCGCTCCACCTGGCGTGGGCGAGCCCTGGTCCCGGTTCTGGTGTTCGTCGGCCTGCTCATCGCGATCGTTGGCAGCCTGGGAGCTCCGCTCGTCCCCACGATCGCCAGCGACTACGGCGTCTCGTTGGGCACAGCCCAGTGGTCGCTAACGGTCACGCTACTCGTGGGTGCGATCGCCTCACCCGTGCTCGGACGACTCGGCGACGGTCCCCGGCGACTGAGCGTGCTGCTCGGTGCGCTGGGCGTGCTCGTTGTGGGCGGCCTGCTAGCCGCGCTGCCCGGTGGGATCTTCCCCCTGCTCATCACCGGCCGCGCCTTCCAGGGCGTCGGACTGGCCCTGCTTCCGCTGGCGATGGGCGTCGCGCGCGACCATCTCGAGCCCGAGCGGGCCCGTTCGACATTGGCCACCCTGTCGGTGACGGCTGTCATCGGCGTCGGGCTGGGCTATCCACTGACCGGTGTGATCGCCGAGCACATCGGCTTCCATGCGGGGTTCTGGCTCGCGGCGATCCTTGGACTTCTCGCGATGGTGTTAGTCGCACTCGTCGTGCCGACGAGCACGCACCACCCGTCCCAGTACTTTGACTCACTCGGCGCGCTGCTGCTCGGGCTCGGTCTGGCCTCGCTGTTGATTGCGATCAGCGAGGGTGAGAGGTGGGGCTGGACCTCGACGAAGCTGGTCGGGCTGGCCGTTGTCGCCCTCGTCGTGCTGGCCGGCTGGGTCTGGCACGAGTTGTCGACCGGGCACCCGCTCGTCGACCTGCGACAGATGAAAAGTCGGACGGTGCTCACCGCTGACGTCACTGGTGTCGTCGCCGGTATCGGCATGTACATGCTGGTGTCGATGATCATCCGGTACGTCCAGACGCCGACCACGACGAGCTACGGCCTCGGAGCGTCGGTCGTGGTCGCCGGTCTGGTCCTGCTTCCCATGTCGGCTATGAGCTTTATGTCCAGCAAGATCGTCACCTATGTCTCGCGGTGGGTGCGTCCGGACCGGATCTTGCCCGTCGGGGCCTTGCTGTTCGCGCTGGCGCTGGTCACCTTCGCCCTGCGCCGTGATCATCTCTGGGAGGTTTTCGTCGTGATGGGGGTCGCGGGCCTGGCGATCGGGTGCTCGTTCGCGGTGATGCCGCGCATGATCGTCAGTTCGGTGCCGACGGAGGAGACCAGCAGCGCACTCGCGCTCAACCAGGTGCTGCGCACCATCGGCTTCTCGATCGGCAGCGCCCTCAGTGCCACGATCCTGACCGCGCATACCGTCGCACCGTCGACCCTGCCCAGCAACGACGGTTACACCACCGGCGCGATCATCGCGATCGGGCTCTGCCTCGCCGCCGCGGTGGTCAGCACGGTGCTTCCGGCGCGCGCTCACGCAGTGGGTGCGGACGTTCCCGACAGCACCGACACCGACCCCCGCGATACCCAGGTGCAGGTAGACGAGAGCGTCGCGGCCGCGATCGCGGGCGTTCTGGCCTACGAGCCGGCCGACCCCGAGGCCGACGCAACGTCGCGGCCCCACCGGTGACGAGTGCGTCCGAGGTGGCCGCTCCGCGGCGACGCAACGCAGCCGAGACCCGCGAGCGACTGCTGGTCGCGGCGGGGGAATTGTTCGCCGAACGAGGATACGAGCGCACGACGATCCGTGAGGTCGGACAGTGCGCTGGTGCCGACCCGACGCTGATCGCCCGGTATTTCGGTAGCAAGGCCGAACTCTACCTGGCCGCGTTACGCCGCACCCAACGCAGCGGCAACGACCCGCTCGATCTCCGCGACCGAGCGATGATCGCGAATGTGCTGACGAGGTCGGACGCGGGATTGCCCAGCCCGACGTTGCATGCCGCGGTCACCCCGCACGCCGACGCAGAACTGCAAAAGGCGGCCATGGCCGCACTCGAACGCCGGCTGATCGGCCCGATCATCGAGTCCGCCAGGGCGCAGGGGTCGCGGGAGGGCACCTCGGCGAGAGTCCGCGCCGAGCTGGCGGTGGCGGCCATGGCCGGAGTGATCGTGAGCCGCAAGGCCGGATCGTTCGCCGAGCTCAGCGCCTGCGACCCGACCGAACTGGCGCGTCTGGTCGGGATGATGATCGACGCCGTCCTCGACGCGATCTGAGGACGCGACCTGAGGACGCGATCTAGAGAGATGCGTCGGTCACCGGCGGAGCGGTAGCGCGTTCCCGCCGACCGCGTCGCCCTATCGCCCTGTGCCGCGGAATCGGTACCTCGACCGGGCGCGGGTCACCGCTTCGATGGCAGAATCGCCCAGCGTTTGCGCCCGACCCGTCGCCCCGGATCTGCTCGACACTGGTCCCGATCCCGGGTATGCGCGCGGACGCGGCGACGATTCGACACACGAATGGGTGTTCCTACGCCGAGGGTCGCGTCCCAAGTTCGGTGCGCGACAACTGCCCCGAGCTCACCTGCGAGGCGATGGCCGACCGGGACGAGGGACGCGTCGGCCATCGCCTTCATCCCGCCCGGCGAACCCTGGCGCAACGGCTACTCGACTCGTTCAACGGCCGCGTCCGCGACAAATGCCTCAACATCAACATTTTCTGTTCGCTCGCCCAACCACGCGTGGTGATCACCGGCTGGAAGGACGACCACAACCACCGCCGCGGCCGACACCCTGGCGGCCGAGGGCATCGCTGTCCGGCATCGACGCTTACTGCGTGAAGCCGATTGACATCGCGAGCCCTGACCGCCGCCGCGCAGGCCACGCAGGGTCATATCGTCGCTGCCGAGCACCACCCGGGCGGGGCCTCGACTCGCCCCGAGACCGCCCGCTCACCCTCAACCACCTGTCCGTGCGCGGCATGCCCGGCTCCGGCTCGGGCGACGAACTGTTCGCCTGGGCCGGGATCGATCACACCGCCATCGCCGACGCCGCGGGAGCGACCGTCCGACGCTGACCGTCAGGGGAGGTTGACAAGGCTGTGCCGACGTCGTGCGCCGGCGACCAGGTTCACCGCTCCGAGGACGAGTATTCCGATGCCGGCATAGAGTCCCAGCGTGAGGATCTGGGTACCGATGGACGCCGCGGGAAAGTAAAGGACTCGGCGCAGGAGTGTGGCACCGGCGCCCGGGGGTAGCGCTTGGCCGATGTCGCGCCAGGCAGGCGGCAGCAGCGGAAGGGCGGTGGCCGCTCCGCTACTGGGTGAGCCGAGCAGGAAGAACAGGAGACCGCCGATGACGGAACCGGCGCTGCCGATCACCGATACAAGCGCGCTGATCGCCGCCGTAACAGCCAGGTTGATCAGCGCCAGGC
>JALYIL010000161.1 GCA_030775825.1 Actinomycetota bacterium | reverse complement strand
GCCAGAGCCACCGCCCCCAGCGGCGGCCGGCGATGTCGCCGGGGTGCTGCCCCCGGATGACCCTCCGCCGCACGCAGCCAGGGTCAGCGCGGCGACGGCAACGACGGCACCGGCGAGAACGGCCCGGCGTCTCGGTAGGAAGAATCGAGAGATCATGAGAGCGATGTCCTTTCCTGGTATGGCTTGGTTATTCGCTGCGGAGCGCTTCGATCGGCGAAAGCCTGGCGGCGCGCGCTGCGGGGTAGACGCCGAAGCCAATACCGATCGCCGCCGCTACGGCGATCGCGATGAGAATCCACGGCACTGATATCGCGACCGGGTTGGAGATGAGGTGTGGAAGGGTCAGGGCCGCGCCGACACCGAGGCCGACGCCCAGCATTCCGCCGGTCAGTCCGAGGATCGATGCCTCGCACAGGAACTGGCGTCGAATCATCGACGGCGTCGCTCCGAGCGCCTTGCGTAGCCCGATCTCACGGGTGCGTTCTCGGACCGAGACCAGCATGATGTTCATGACCCCGATTCCCCCGACCAGCAGTGACAGCGCCGCGATACCGATCAGCAGGCTCGTGAGCGTGGTGTTGACAGACGAGGTGGTGCTGATGACGGACTGCTGGGTCGTGATCGAGAAGTCCGTCGTGGTCGCCGCCGTGATCGTGTGCCGGTATTGCAGGGTCGTGTTGGCCTCCTGATACGCCGCAGTGAGTTGACCCGGCGATGCCGCCTTCACGTAGATG
The DNA here is from genome assembly GCA_030775825.1 of Actinomycetota bacterium. Lineage (GTDB taxonomy): Bacteria > Actinomycetota > Actinomycetes > Mycobacteriales > Jatrophihabitantaceae > JALYIL01. Next base: position 83,298 of record JALYIL010000161.1, on the reverse strand, counting down.
CTCTGCACCGACGTGCGGTTCGTACCGCCGACGATCCGCTGTGCTGCCGTGGTGATGGGAACGACCGCCTGGTCGTCGAGGTTCGTCGTCGAGTTCGACCCTGCTGAGGTGAGCACCCCGACGACTTGGAACGAGACGTTGTTGATCGTGACTGTCTGGCCGACGGGATTGATCGGTCCGAACAACTGGGCGGCGGTGTCGGATCCGAGCACGGTTACCGCCGCGGCGGTGCTCTGGTCGCCCGTGGTGAGGAACCGGCCGGAGGAGACGGTTCTGCTTCGGACCGTCGCCCACTGAGATGTGGTGCCGACGACCGTGGTCGTCCAGTTCGTCGCCCCGTTGACCAGTGACTGGTTGTTGCTCTGGATGATCGGAGCGACGGCGCTGATGTCGGGGGCGGCGGTTGGCGAACTCAGCGCGTTCGCGTCGGCCAGCGTCAGGGTCGATGCTGAGCCGAAGCCCCCCCGCACCCCGCCGGTCGTGGAACTCCCGGGCGAGATGATCAGCAGGTTTCCGCCGAGGGCGGAGAGCTGCTTGGTGACCTGCTGCTGCGCTCCCTGGCCGAGCCCCACGGTGAGCACGACCGCGGCGATCCCGATCAGGATGCCCAGCGACGTCAGCATGGACCGAAGCTTGTGGGTGCGAATCGCGTCCCAACCATTGGCAATGATGTCGGCCCAGCTCATTGCAGGCTCCGGATCTCGTTGCCGGCGACGCCGCCGTCGCGGATGTAGATGATCCGGGCCGCGCGGTGCGCGACCTCCGGCTCGTGCGTGATCAACACCACGGTCCGCCCCTGATCGTGCAGCTCGTCGAACAGCCGCAGGACGTCATCCGTGGCGACCGAGTCGAGGTTGCCGCTCGGCTCATCGGCCAGCAGCAACGCCGGGTCGGTGACCAACGCCCGCGCTACCGCAACCCGCTGCTGCTGACCGCCGGACAGCTCCCCGGGCCGGTGGGTCATCCGGTCGCCGAGCCCGACGCGGTCAAGCGCAGTACGAGCCTGTTGCCGGCGAACCTCCCGGGCGATCCCGGCGTAGGCCAGGGGCACCTCTACGTTGCGCAGAGCGGTCAGTGACGGCAGCAGGTTGAACTGCTGGAACACGAAACCGATCCTTCGGTTGCGCACCTCGGCCAGCTCGATCTCGTCCATCTCGCTTACGTCCTCGCCGGCCAGTTGGTAGCGCCCGGAGGTGGGCACGTCCAGGCAGCCGAGGATGTGCATGAGGGTGGACTTGCCCGACCCTGACGGGCCCATGATCGCCACGTACTCGCCATGGTTGATCGACAGCGACGCGCCGCGGAGCGCCTCGACCGCGATCTCCCCGGTCTGGTAGGTCTTGCGGACGTTTTCCAATTCGATGACCGGGCTGATGCCGGTCTGGTTCAGTACCGCCGTCGGGCTAGCCACCGACCGCACCGCCGCCGGCACCGCCGCCGGCACCTCCGCCGGGGAATCGGCCGCCGCCGGGGAACTGTCCGCCGGTTCCTCCCGTTTGCGTCCCGCCGGCCGGCGCCTGCACCACAGGTACCTGAATCTGATCGCCGTCGGACAGCCCTGAGGTGATCTGGGTCTGGCCCGCGGCCGAGATTCCGACCTGGACCGCACTCTGCACCGTCTTGCCGGTCTTCACCTGATTGACGTACTCGCCGCCAGTGGAATTGCGGTGCAGCGCCGTCGTGGGAACGACGAGGCCGGTGACCTGCCGGTAGATCACTGACGCGGTCGCATTGGCGCCGTCGTGCAGGCCGGCCGGCGTACCGGTGACGGCGATGACCACGGGGTAGCTCGCGGTTCCGGTGGTCGACGAGGACACCAAGCCGATCGTCGACACCGTTCCGTACACCGTCGCGCTGGCGCCTGTCACTGTCATCTGGGCTTGATCGTTGGCCTGGATGAGGCCGACCGAACTTGCGTCGACGCTGGCATTGACGATCCACGAGTTCGTATTGATCACCAGGATCTGCGGAGTGCTCGACGTGCTCGCGGATGAGCTCGAGCCGCCGGCGGTCGCCGCGCCACCGCCACTGCCACCACCGGACGCGCCCGAAGACCCGGTCGCGGCCGCCGAGGAGGTGCTCGATGAGCTGCTGGCCGAGACCGACTGGCCGAGCGTCAGGTTCACCGATGCGACGACTCCGTCGAATGGCGCGGTCACGGTCGCCTCGGCGAGCTGACTCTGCGCCGAGGTCAGCTGGTTCTGCGCGGCGGTGAGAGCGGCGTTGTCGGCGTTGATCTGCGTCGAGGTGGCGGCGTTGGTGCTGTCATTGGAGACCTTGGCCTGCGCGTTCGCGACGGCGGACTGAGCCTGCGCTTCGGTGGCGGCGAGCGAGGCCGAGTTGACAGTCGCGAGCGCCTGGCCCTTGGTGACGCTCTGCCCGACCGTGGCCGAAACCTTCGTCACCTGACCGGAGACCAAGAAGTTCAGGTTGGCCTGCTCGGCCGGAACGACGGTCCCGGTCGCGGAGACGGTCTGCTTGACCGTGCCCGTAGTGACCGTCTGAATTCGGGTCGACACCGTCGCGGCGCTCGCCGACGTGCCGCGGGTACCGAAGTAGACGCCGCAGGTGGCCGCCACTACCACGGCTACGGCTGCGAGCGAGCTTATCCACGGGTGTAGCCGGGCACGGTGGGCCATCGTCTTCATCGCGCCTGCTCGGCGATCGCCGCGCGGCCTAGCCGCAGGCTGTACCCGATGCCGCGCAAGGTATGGATCAAGGCCGGCTCAAAACGATCTACCTTCTTGCGCAGCGACGAGATGTAGGACTCGACGACCGTGTCGCCACCGCGGTAGTCGTAGCTCCATACATGCGCGAGGATCTGCGACTTGGACAGGACACTTCCCCTGTTCTGCAGCAGGTAGCGCAGCAGGGCGAACTCGGTGGGCGAGAGCTCGATGACGCTGTTGGCGCGACGCACCTCGTGCAGGCCTTCGTCCAATTCCAAATCGGCGAAGCGCAAGAGGCCGCTGTCCTGATCGGAGGCGGAACTGGCCGGCGTGATCCGGCGCAGCACGGCGCGGACCCGGGCCACGATCTCGTCCAGGCTGAAGGGCTTGCTCACATAGTCATCCCCGCCGACGGTCAGACCGGTGATGGCATCGGCCGTCCGGTCGCGGGCCGTCAGGAACACGACACCGGTCTGCTCGGCGTTGAGCTTGAGCTGGCGGCACAGCTCGAACCCGTCTATGTCGGGCAACATGACATCGAGAACCAGAAGGTGCGGGCGGAAGTCCGCGGCCAGGGCGAGAGCTTGGGCGCCGGTGTGCGCAACCCGCACGTCGAATCCCACGAAATGGAGACCGGTCGCGAGCAGATCGGCGATGTCGGGCTCGTCGTCGACGACGAGCAAACGCTCGCCACCGGGGGCCGCGCTCGGCAGCGCGGCGTGGTCGTTGGTCATACCAGCTCCTTCTCGGATCTGGCCACAGCACACACGACCTTCCTGCACCTGCCCTGCAAGGATGCTGGGCGTCAGTTATGAGCTGGCAAGGTGAGAACGAAGGACGTTCCGACACCGAGCGTGCTGGTACAGGTCACCGAGCCGTGGCTTGCCTGCGCGATCGCCGCGACGATCGCTAGGCCCAGGCCACTGCCGCCGCGACTGCGAGACCGGCTCGAGTCCACGCGGTAGAAGCGTTCGAACAGACGCTCGACCTGTTCCGGTCGGACCCCGGGACCCTCGTCGGTCACGCTCAGGTGAACCTGCTCCCCGTCCGTGTGCAGGCGGACGTGCACCGCACTGCCCTGTGGCGTGTGGGTGAGCGCGTTGCCGATGAGATTCGCGAGCACCTGCCGCATCCGGTCGGCATCGACCCGGACGAAAACCGGGCCATCCGGGCGTTCGCAGTCGATGGGCCGCGATGGCGCCTGCACGCGAGCGTCTGCCACGGCGTCGTCGGTGAGGGCGCCGAGATCGACTTGGGCGAGTCTGAGGGGGCGCTCCTGGTCCAGATAGGCAAGCAGCAGCAGGTCTTCGACCAGAACACCCATGCGGGAGGCCTCTGCCTCTATGCGCGACATGGCTTGGGCCCGGGCGGTCTCGTCAGTGAGCGCTCCCTGGCGGGCCAGCTCGGCGTATCCGCGCACCGTCGTCAGCGGCGTGCGCAGCTCGTGACTCGCGTCGGCGATGAACTGGCGCAATGCCGCCTCGCCGTGTGCGCGGGCCGCGAACGCCGACTCGATCTGGGCGAGCATCGCATTCAGCGTGTTGGACAGTCGTCCGATCTCCGTGCCGGGCGGCCCTGCGGGCACGCGTCTGGACAGGTCGCCGGCGGAGATCTCCTCCGCGGCACGTTCCACGTTTTCCAGCGGTCGCAGCCCGAGCCAGACCGCCACGATCGCGAGCGCGACCAGCACGACCAGGGCCAGCAAGGACACGAGCCAGGTAATCGTCTCCAAACGGTGCACCGTGGCGTCGACGGAGTGCAACGAGATTGCCAAGGCGCGAGAGCCTGTCCCCCCGCTAGCCGGAACCGCTCGAACCCGGAAGCCGGAGCCGCCGGTCGTCGACGCGACGGAAAAGGCCTTGCCCAGCTCCTGGCTGACCTTCGCGCTGGTGATGCCCGACAGGTCGGGTTCGGCTTCTCCCGCAGCGCCATTCCCGCCTCGCTCGCGCAGGAGGGAACCGTTGGCACCGAGGTCGGCGAACCAGAACGGCGTCGGCAATTGATCACTCGTACCGGGTGGGGGCGCGAGTGGCGTCGCATCGATCGGGCGGTTCAGCGCGCGCAGCCCCACCGTCAGCTGCGAGTCGACCTGCTGGACGAGGTAACCACGAAGGAGGGCTGCCCCGAGGATTCCGGTCGTCACCAGCGCCACCGCGACGAGCCCGACGACGCCGGCCAATAAGCGGGCCCGCAGGGACCAGTTGCGAATCGAAAGTCGCCTCAGCAGCCGGGGCACGTCACGGAGACTACGTACACAATCAATGAGAACCCTCGAACCAGGCCCGTCTCTCAGGCGTCGCCGATGCTCATGAGCTGGGACCAGAAGCCAGACAGCGTCATCCGGTCGCTCACCGTCACTGCGGGCCATCGAGTTCCGCCAGGCAGCGCAATCTGGTCGCCGACCCGAAACGGCACCGCCGCCTTGAACTCGGTGAGCAGCTCGCCAAGTCCCGTCGAGCGATCCACGAGATCGGGATCGCGGTTCTCGCGGCCGTCGTGGACCCTCCTTCGGCGGCGTCGCGTTCCCCGCACCGAGGACGGGGGAGACGGCCGCGTTGCGCCGCAGCGCGGGCGCGGCATTCTGATGGACGCCCAGATGCTTGGGCGACAAGTCAGGAAGTTGATCCTGGAGGTTGCCGTTGAACGAGCTGCCGCCCACCGGGGTCGCTCGCATCGCTGGTGTGACGGTGTAGTGGGCCAGCAGAGCTGAGGTGGTGGGCGTCGAGGAGAACGTCACCGAGGGCGTCGGGTTCGCGGCGGCTCCCGCAATTGGGCCAATCAGAGTGCCGGCGATCGCCAGCGCCGACGCCGCCACCGCGAGCAGCGCGAACCGCTTGCTTCGTCCACGCATGCTCGTGCTTCGTAGCTGCATGTCAATCCCCCGGTGCTTCGCGACCACCCGGCCCCTCGCGTAGTGCCGGGGTCGTACGCAGGCCGGGCTGCTTGGTTCAAGCACTGCCGGTGCCCGGATACTGACGGTGCGACCCAAATTCCCCTTCTGCCGAGAGGATCACGACTTCGATGACTACCGTGACCGTCGTTGGCACGGGCCTGATGGGCTCGGGCATCGCACGCAGCCTGCTTCGCGCAGGCCATGAGGTGCGTGTGTGGAACCGGACGGTAGACAAGGCGCGCCCGCTGGCGCAGGACGGGGCCAGCGTCCACGAATCGCTCGCGACGGCGGTGGCCGGCGCCGATGTTGTGCTGACGATGGTCTTCGACGCGGACGCTCTCGACCCCTTGGTCGAGCAGTTGCTGTCCTCGATGACTGGCGACGCGATCTGGTTACAGGCCGCCACCATCGGACCGGACGCGGCGCAACGGTTCGCGCAACTGGCCGCGAACCGCGGCATCGGTTTCGTCGACGCTCCAGTCCTGGGCACCAAGGAGCCGGCGGAGCAGGGCACCCTGGTAGCGCTCGCCGCCGGCCCCGAGCGGATCCGCCCCAGCGTCATGCCGGTCCTGGCTGCGATCACCTCGCGCACGCTGTGGGTGAGTGAAAAGCCCGGCGATGGGCATCGGCTAAAGCTGGTCGCGAATTCGTGGGTGCTGTCGCTGGTGTGCGCGACGGCCCAGGCTGTGGCGCTCGCCGAGGGCCAGGGCCTGGACCCGCAGTTGTTTCTGGACGCGATCTCCGGCGGGGCCAGTGACTGCGCCTATGCCCAGGTGAAGGCCAAGGCGATGATGGGGCGGAGCTTCCCCCCGTCATTCACCCTCGAGGGTGCGTTCAAGGACTCGGGGCTGATCGCCGACTCCTTGCGCGGTGCCGGGCTCGACGACTCGTTGATGGCCGCGATCAACGGGCGGTTCAGGGTGGCGGCTGAGCAGGGGCACGGCGGTGAAGACACGGCCGCGGTGATCTTGGCCCTCACGCCGTGACAGCGGTCGGTCTGCGTGGAGGCGGCCAGCTCGCACAGCAGTTCGGCACGCTGCTTGGCCAGCGCTTCGCCGAGGGCGGCCGCGATGCGGGCCGCCAACGACTCGGCGTGGCCGTCAGAGGGTCGCACGGTGACCCAGTGCGACGGACCGCTAGCCCCGAGGTCCGCCAGTGTGGTGGTGTTGCCGACTCCGGCGCCCGAACAGACGATGTGAGCAGCGCGACGCAGCCGCCGGTACTCGTGGTGATGGGCGTTTCCGGTTCCGGCAAGTCGACCGTGGGCGCGCTGCTGGCCGGTGGCCTGGGGTGGGACTTCGAGGAGGGAGACGACCTGCACCCCGCGGCCAACGTGGCGAAAATGTCCGTCGGCCATCCGCTTGATGATGAGGATCGGTGGCCCTGGCTGGCGCGGGTCGGACAGTGGATAGTCGCGCACACCAGCACGGGTCGTCCCGGCGTGATCACGTGCTCGGCACTGAAGCGAAGCTACCGTGACCTGCTCCGCGGCGAGCACGTCGTGTTCGTCTACCTGGCCGGCACGCGCGAGCAGATCGCGTCCAGACTGGTCAGGCGGCACGGGCACTTCATGTCCCCATCCCTGCTGGACTCGCAGTTCGACGCCCTCGAAGTGCCCACAGCGGATGAGAAGGCGGTCACCGTCGACATCGGAGACGACGCGGCAGCCATGGCCGCGCAGATCATGACCCGCTTGAATCTGGCGCCCAGCCCGCCGGCGGGCTCGGGAGGCAACCGATGAATGCCGCGCTCGCTGCCGCCGTGAGCTCAGCTGTGACGACGAAGCCTTGGACCTCGCACGACACGCGACTAACGCTGGTAACGGTCGGCGGCATCGCCATCATCGTCGCGCTGATCGTCGTCGTGAAGGTCCATCCGTTCCTGTCCCTGCTGGTCGGCTCGTCCCGCTGATCGCCATCTCCGCCGTCCATGCCCAACTCGGCACCACGCTGGCATTGGGCATCCTCGTGGCCATCCCGACGGTCATCCTCTGCGGGCCGCTGCTGTCGGTGCTGATCGCCCGCATCGTGCCGGTAGGCGCCCCGGCCTACGCCGGAGGCGTCGACACCACTGCGACGAGGTCCCGGCACCCAGACGTCACGCGTCCACCGAGCTTCGGCATCACCCTGGCGACGATCCTGTTCCCCGTCGCCTTGATGCTGTCCAAGGCGTTGGCCGACATCGTCTGGAATGCCACCAAGAACCCCCCGATGACCCGGACCGTGCTCGATTTCATCGGCGAGCCGCTGGTGGCGATGACGCTGGCCGTCCTGCTCGCCATGGTCACGTTCGGTTATGCCGTCGGGCTGGACGGACCGAAGCTGTCCACCCGGATCGGCGCCAGCGTCGGGCCGGTCGCCGCGGTGATCCTGATCGTCGGACCGGGTGCCGGGTCCCTGTTCCTCTCGCACGTCAACGACGCCGGGTTCTGGCTCGTCAAGGAGTCCTTCGGGCTTACTGTGGGGGAGACATTCAAATCCTGGTCAGTGATGGAGACCGCCGTGTCGGTCGTCGCCTTGGGATTCATCATGGGGCTGCCGGGTCTCATGTGATGCGGCAAATGTTATGCGGGACAGCTTGTCGGGTATTTGCCCAGCAGGCAGCGGTTGAGCGCACCACCTCGCCCCCCGATCCGACAGGAGCGTCATGCCCGAGCGTGCGGCCCGTCCCGAGGTCCCGTCGGCGGTCCGGCGCATCCTGGGCGCGGTGCAGGGCTTCACGACGCCCTTGGTGCCCGATGATTATCTCGAGTTGGTCAATCCGATGTGGTCGACCAGGGAGCTGAAGGCCCAGATAGTCGAGATCCGCAAGGAGACGCCCGACACCGCCAGCGTCGTTCTGCGCCCCGCTCGCCGGTGGCCCGGACATCGCCCGGGGCAGTTCATGCGCCTGGGTGTCGAGATCAACGGCGTGCGGCACTGGCGCGCGTACACGATCACCGCCGACCCGCGACACCCGCGCGGATATGTCAGCGTCACGATCAAGGCCGTCGATGAGGGGGCGATGTCCTCGTACTTCGTGCACCGCGCGCTGCCGGGCTCGCTCGTCTACCTCGGCGAGGTCGAAGGCGAGTTTGGGCTCCCCGATCCGCTGCCGAGCAAGTCGCTGTTCGTCAGCGCGGGCAGCGGCATCACACCAATCTGGAGCCTGCTGCGTGAACTTGACCGCCGAGAGGGCCTTGAGGACGCCATTCACCTCTACTCGATGCGGACCGACGAGGATTTCATATTCCGCGACCTGCTTTACGACATCGGCAAGCGCCACCCCGGCTACCAGCTGCACGTGCAGCTCTCCTCGACGGAGGGGCGGCTCACGCCGGCTCGAATTGCCGAGCTGGTGCCGGACTGGCACGAACGCGAGGCCTTCCTGTCCGGGCCCGGAGAGATGCTCGATGCCTTGAAGGCGCACTGGGTCGAGCACGGCGTGCAGCACCGCCTGAGCATGGAGCGCTTCCAACCCCGGATCGGCGGCGACGAGGTCGAGCCCGGCGCAGGCGGCTCGGTCTACTTCCGGATCACCGAGGTCAAAGGCGAATGCGACGGCCGGACACCGATCCTGGTTGGCGGTGAGCAGGCCGGCGCACAACTGCCGTTCGGGTGCCGGATGGGGGTGTGTCACACCTGTATCGGGCGCCTGGCCCTCGGCACCGTTCGTGACCTGCGCTCGGGCGAGCTGACGAGCGAGGAAGGTGTCATGATCCGGACCTGCATCAACTGTCCCGAAGGCGACGTGGAAATCGACCTATGACTGAGGAGGACTGATGGCCGCGGCTACCAATCCGCTGCACCGATTGACACCAGAGCAGGTCGAGGAGATCGGGCGCGAGTTCCAGCAGATCCACGATGAGGTGTTCGCCGATCTGGGCGAGCGCGATGCGACCTATATCCGCAGTCTGATCCAGTTCCACCGCAGGCTCGCAGCGCTCTCACGCATCGTGCTGATGGCCTCCCGCTACAAGCCGGCATGGGTCCTCGGCACGGCGGGTCTGTCTCTGGCGAAGGTGCTCGAGAACATGGAGATCGGTCACAACGTGATGCACGGTCAGTGGGACTGGATGAACGACCCCAACATCCATTCCTCGACCTGGGACTGGGATACCGCCTCGCCGGCCGCGGCGTGGAAGCACTCGCACAACTACATCCACCACACCTACACGAACGTCGTGGGTAAGGACAAGGACGTCGGCTACGAGATCTTGCGGATCGACCCCAAGCAGCCGTGGCATCCGGTCTACTTGCTGCAGCCGCTGTACAACGTCGTGCTGATGGGGCTGTTCGAGTGGGGGGTCGCCGTTCATGACTTGGACTTCGAGGCCATCCGAGCGGGCACCAAGTCCAAGCGGCAGGTGCGCGACGAGCTCAAGGCGATCGGGCGCAAGGCGCGGCGCCAGATCCTCAAGGACTACGTCGCGTTCCCCGCGCTGTCGGGATCAGAATGGCGAAAGACGCTGATCGCCAACGTGGTGGCGAGCCTCGTGCGCAACGTCTGGTCACACGCGATCATCTTCTGCGGACACTTTCCGGACCAGGCTTACACCTTCACCGAGCAGGATATGGAGAACGAGACCCGCGGGGGCTGGTACGTGCGGCAATTGCTCGGAGCTGCGAACATCGACGGCTCACCGACCTTTCATGTACTGGCCGGCAACCTCTCCTTCCAGGTGGAGCACCACCTGTTCCCCGACATGCCCAGCTCGCGGTACGCCCAGATCGCGCCGCGAGTCAAGGCGATCTGCGAAAAGTACGAGCTGCCTTACAACACCGGACCGTTCCGCAAGCAATGGGGCTCGGTTCAGCGGACCATCGTGCGCCTAGCCTTCCCCGGAGGCAGCGAACGGCCGAAGGCGCCGCCGTACGTAGCGCCAGACGTGGACGAGGAGTTCGAGAGGGTCAGCCGGGAGGTCGCCCCGGGGGTACCCGCCTTCCCATAAGGCGATCAGTTGTAGCGACCGCTGCTCAGGATGTTGCAGCTCGCGGTTCGGCGCCACGCGAAGGAGAACGGCGGGCGTGCGCTTGCACACTCGCGAGTAGGTCCCGGCGAACTATCGTGAGGGTGGTCACCTGTGGAAGGGGTCCCCATGGTCGAACTGATCACCTCAGTCGCATTGCTTGCCGGGCTCGGCGTGCTCATTGTTGGTTGCGTGCTGGCGTTACTGCTCGCTCGGCGAGTTGTGCGCCGGTACCGCAGGGGCGTCGCCCAGCTGCGCTCGCGGGTACTCGCGATCGGCCATAGCGCGAGCCCGCTCAGCGTCCTGATTCCGCCGAGTCCGCTGATTCGCCCGGGACCACGCCGCGATGTGGCCACGCTGCGGCGGCAACTGGCCGCCGAGCTGACCTCGACGTGCGACATGATCAAGTCGGCACCGGATGCAATGATCTTTCGTGCTGATGCGAGCGCGGTCCTGCGCGAGGTGACGGCATCGGTGTCCGCGCTAGACACCGAACTGGCTGCGATAGGGCGATTCCCGGATCCGGCCCAGCAGCGCGCTGGGTTGGCAATGGTCAGTCCGCAGGTCCGCCAGCTCGTCGAGAGCATGTACACCGCGCGCCGCACGTTGCTGCGCACTGCCGCCGAGGACCGGGAGCGAGCGCTGGCCGCGCTGAAGGCGAACCTCGACGCGCAGGCAAGCGCGCTCGAGGTGTACCAGCGCGGCGCCGGCGAGCTCACTATCTGAGCTAGTCCTGCGGGCCTTTACCTGCAAGATCAACATTGGCTCCTACAACGACTACATATTGCAGTGGCTGCCCGTGCCAGTTGACGGTCTGGGTGAACGGCGCGACCTGCCTGGTGGACAACTACGCGCCCTCGGGGTTCACCGCGCGCTACCACGCCCCTGCCCGCCACGCCCTCCATCGACTACATCCGCGCCCGGCCTGAAGGTTGGCTCAGATCGCGGTTTGGACCCGGCGAGCGGTTTCCCAACACCGACAGGTGTTCCTACCAGAGCGCGAGCGGCAATTCTGCCCAGACCCGCTTGCGCTGGCCGAGGAACGTAACGCCCCAGTCGCGGGCGATCGCGGCGACCAGCCACAGGCCTCGGCCGTGGGCGTCTTCAGGTTTGGCCTGCACCACGTGGGGCTCGCCGGGGGCGTCGTCGAGGACGGAGACGCGAAGGGTTCCTGTTTCCACGGCCAGCTCGAGCGTCGCGCTGTGGCACCCGGCCAGTAGGGCGTTGGTGAGCAGTTCGCTGATGACCAAGGTGGCGTCGTCGATGATTGGAACGGCAATGTGGCTGGGCAACAACTCACCGATGTGCTCAACGGACCATCCGCGGGCCTGGGCAGGTGTATCGGTATCGCACACGAAGTCGCACGTAGCGGTATGGCTCACAGGCACCCCCTGATCCACTCTCCGTAGTGAGGCCTACCCATGCACCGCCAAACCGAAGCGTTTGGCCGATGGGCTAAAACGTGCGCGCCCAATTTGCCGACGTTGCGATATCCGGACCGTTTGTTGAATCCGGGGGTAAGGTTACGCGCGGCTCAAACAAGGGGCTACGAGTTGGACCTGCCTTGGAGAGTACGAAGATGTCTGGCCTTGAGATCGACGTTGCCCACATGGGGTCTGAATGCGTGATCCGGGTCTCAGGCGAGATCGACGTCGAGAACGCTGAGGACCTCGCGTCGGTGGGCGTGTTGACCGCGTCCTCGACCGAGGCAGGTTACCTCGTCATCGACCTCGACGGGGTTCCGTTCATGGACTCCGCGGGGTTGGGAGCCCTGGTGCGCGTTCGCAATGCCGCCCGAGCGGAATCGCGCGGCGTGGTGCTGCGCGGCCCGCGCCCGCGGGTGCTCAAAGTCATCAAGATCACGGGGGTGGACCGTCTGTTCACCATCGAGCCCGCGGAGCAGCAGGACGGTGCCATCGATGGTGCCGTCGACGACGCCGTCGACCCCGACGTTTCGTCGGTCAGCCACACCGCCTAGTGACCCCCGGGGTCCTAGTGACTCCCGGGCGACCTCGTGACCCCCGGGCTGCTCCAATGCGGTGCCGCGGTTTGGGATCCGTCGGGTTGTGGGCATGGCAACTGGCATGAGGGGCGCTAGGAGCGCGGGCTCGCCCGACGCCGTAGTGATCGGTGCTGGACATAACGGATTGGTGGCGGCCAACACTCTCGTCGATGCGGGCTGGAATGTCGTGGTCCTCGAGGCATGCGAGCATCCGGGCGGGGCGATCTGGTCCGACGAGTCGGTCCGAGCGGGGTTCGTGACCGATCTCTACAGCGCGTTCTACCCCCTGGGCGTCGCCTCTCCGGTGATCGATGCGTTGGAGCTGCCGCGGTACGGGCTGTCCTGGCTCCGCGCGCCCGCCGTGCTCGCCCACATCTTTCCCGACGATCAATGCGCCATGCTCCACGCGGACGTGGCCGACACCGCGGCGTCGCTGGAACAGTTCGCACCCGGGGACGCGGCGGCCTGGAGCGAGTTGTTCGCCGAGTATCAAGAGATTCGCGATCCCCTGCTCGCTGCGCTGTTCCGCCCTTTTCCGCCAGTCCGCGGCGCGTTGAGATTAGCCCGCGCCTTGCACGTCGCCGGCGCGCTGCGATTCGCACGGTTCGCTGTCCAGCCGGTTCGCCGTTTCGGTCAGGAGCGCTTTTCCGGTGCTGGCGGTCCCATCCTGTTGGCTGGCAACGCCCTGCACGCCGACCTTCCGCCCGAGGGCTCGGGTAGCGCGCTGTACGGATGGCTGCTCGCGATGCTCGGTCAGGACTTCGGATTCCCGGTGCCCGAAGGTGGTTCGCGCCGGATAGTGGAGGCGTTGACCGCGCGACTGCTGAGTCACGGCGGAACGCTGCGGGTCTGCACACCCGTGGAGCAGGTGATCATCGAGGGCGATCAAGCGGTCGGGGTACGGCTGGCCGACGGCCAGATGATCCGCTGCCGTCGCGGCGTGCTCGCCGACACCTCGGCTCCGGCGCTCTACCGTTCCCTCGTGGGTGAGGAGCACCTGCCGCAGCGGCTGGTCCGCGACCTGGAGAACTTCCAGTGGGATGCCCACACCCTGAAGGTGAACTGGGCTTTGTCCGCGCCGATTCCCTGGATTGCCGAGCAAGCGCGCGCGGCGGGCACCGTTCATCTGGGCGTCGACATGGACGGCCTGACCGACTACGCCGCGGCACTGGCGACCCGGGCCGTTCCGCGACGCCCGTTCCTGCTGCTGGGGCAGATGACGACGACTGATCCCACCCGTTCGCCACCGGGAACCGAATCGGCCTGGTGCTATACGCACCTTCCGGAGAACAGCAAACTCAACGTCGGCGAGATAACCGACCACGTCGAGCGGATCGAGCGGATCATCGACCGGCACGCCCCTGGATTTCGCGACCTGATCCTGGACCGATCCGTGCAATCGCCAGAGGACCTGCAGGCTGCCGATGCGAACCTAGTCGGGGGAGCTATCGGGGGCGGGACGGCGAACCTGCATCAACAGCTGGTGTTTCGGCCGATCCCCGGGCTCTCCCGTGCCGAGACGGTAGTCGATCGCCTCTATCTGGCTAGTTCGTCTGCGCACCCTGGGGGCGGTGTGCATGGCGGCCCGGGACACAACGCCGCGCTGGCGGCACTGAGCCGAGAAGCGCTCACCGGACCGGCTCGCCGTCGAGTGGTGCGCTTCGCCCTGGAGCGGATCTACCGGTAGGCGCCGGCAGGAGCGGGTCTGTGCTCGGCGATGGAGGCGAGCCGGTCGAGCGATTCCAGATTCCGCTTGGCGAGGATCGCATCCTGGACCGGGGAGTGCAGGTACCTCGCCACGCCGTGCGTGGGCCACTCGCGCATCCTCACCTCGCACCCCTCGCCGTCGCCGCTCAGGGTGAGCGAAACCCGTGCCTCGCCCACCGGCCAGGCACGCGCCTGCAGGACCAGCAATGTGGGTCGCACGGACTCGATCACGGCAGTGCTGTCACTCACGAGCAACGGCCAAGCTCCTGCCTGGTGGTGAAGTCTGGTGTCCACCTGCGGCCAGTTAGCGTCGACGTCGCGAATGTGCGATGCGCCGACAACCCAGCCAGAGAACATCCAGCCGTCGGCGAGCACCGACCAGACCTGCTCAGGCGAAGCGTTGATGTGCTTGCTGACGTCAGCCACATCCTTCATCCTGCCCACCGCTAGCCGTCGCTTCACTGACCGGCCAGTAATAGTGTGAGGAATTCCTCGTCAGTTCACGGACTCAGCTCATGACCCGACGGGACTGGTACGCAGACTCCGGTGTTCCTCGGCGCGTCGGACCTCAACCCGGTCGCCCGCGACACGGGTGTCGAGCCTGGCTTGCGGGCGGGTGGCCGGCCCGCGCACGACGGAGCCGTCAGTCACCGAGAACTGGCTGTCGTGCCACGGGCAGGTGATGCAGCCGTTGGAGAGCTCGCCGTCGTGCAGCGGGCCACCTCGGTGAGTGCATCGGTCAGCAATGGCGACGACGGCGCCCGCGTCGCGCGCGAGCAGGACATGAACACCGTCCACGTCCACGCTGATAGCCCGCCCGGCCGGGACGTCGGCCTCAGCAGCTACTTCGGTCCACTCGGCGGGGAGCTGCTGGTAGGCGGTCGTGTCGACGCCGACGCCAAGCCCGTAGGCCAGGTGGCCGCCGAGCCAGCCCGCAGCACCGAGAACGGCGGCACCAGCGAGCGCGAACGCCGCGCCCCGTACCCGCCGTCCACGCCGACGGGAAACCCAGCTCGTGCCGTAGAGCCCGAGCGCGGCGTAGTTGAGCGCGGCGTGCGCGAAACCGAGCCGTCGTTCGGCACCGCTGGTCGTGAGCCAGTCGTTCGCACCGGTGAGCGCGGTGGGTAGGGCTACCAGGTTGCCGAGCCCGATGAGCGTCTGCGCAGTGCGGGCGTCCCCGCACGTCAGGTCGAGATAGGTGGCTGCAGTCCAGGACCCGATAGGGATCGATACCAGTACTGGATGAAGCGGGTGCCCGATGGGCGTACCGCTGAGCAGGTCACCGAGCTTGCCGCGCGGCAGGATCCGCCGAAGTGCGCCGGCTCCGGCATCGGCCGGCCCGTCCAGCGCCTGAGCGTGTTCGATCGCTTCGGCCAGCTTGTCGAGCGCCTGCGCCAGTGTCATTCCACCCTCCACCTGTCGCGCGAGGCCTACCCGTGCGAGGCCTACCCGTGTGAGGCAGGGGCCAAACCTTGCCGCGGGCTCAGCGACGACCTCCTCCGGCCGCGGCGCAGCGAATAACGCTGCACGGCGGCTGATCAACCACATGTCTGTTACGCGACTACGCTGCTGGTGGTACGGACCGGTGGTGGTACGAACCCGGGATGGGCGCCGACCAACCGGCACCCGCTTGCGGCGAGTGAGGAGCTTTCGAGATGGCGTGGGCCAGGATTTTCCGTCGGGCAAATAGTTACGCGCAGGCCAAGGCCGAGGCCGAGTTCGACGCTCGCGCCGATCCGAAGATTCAACTCGAGCAGGCACTGTCGGCCATGCAGTCGCACCACCAGGACCTGCAGACTGCGGCCAGTCATGTGCTGGCCCAGGAGAAGGTCGCCAAGATGCGCCTGGCCGACCTGTCTGCCGACGAGGCGAAGTACACGAAGATGGCTCTCGCAGCCAAGCAGCAGGGCAACATCGACGTCGCCCGCACGTTTGCGACGAAGATCGCGAGTCTGCGCGAGCAGATCCAGGGGCTCATCGCCCAGATACCTCAGCTGGAGCAGGTAGCCGCCGACGCGCGCGAGGCGGTTCAGGAGTCGGCCGACCAGCTCCAGCAGAAACTTGACGAGAAGAGCACGATCCTGTCCCAGATCGATCAGGCGAACATGCAGAAGGAGCTGGCGGCGAATCTCAAACAGGTCAGCGACCTGACAGGAACGGGCAAGGTCCCATCCCTGGATGAGATCAGACAGAAGGTGGTCGGCCAGTTCGCGGAGGCGCAGGCCAACACAGAGTTGTCCAGCAGCAGCCCCGAAGTACTGGAGATGCATGCCCATCACGCCGCCCTGACAAGCGAAGCAGATCAGATCCTCGCCGAACTCGATGGCGGTGGGTCGCCCACGCCGGCGGCGTTGGAAGCCGCGACCAGTCCCGCGCTCGCGGCCACCCCGGCTCCGGCGGCGCTGGAAGCCGCTACCAGCTCGCCGTCCTCGGCCGAGCAGGCCAACTAGCCAGATGCGGTCTGGAGCGTAGCGTTGATGACTAGTTGTCCGACCGGAGGAACCCGAAATGTCACCCTGGCGTGAGCGCCTGAAGGCACACGGTGAGGTGCCTCGCGCCGAGCTCGAGCCGTACCGAGTTGCGGGCGGCGGCGTCTATGATTACGTCCTCGAGTTGGACGAGCTGCGAGCCGGCGATACGTCGCTGCCTGGGGTTCAGGCCGCCCTGCTCGCCGGCTGGATCGCCTTCGCCCTGCAGCTGCTCGGCGACGAGATGCTCGATGCCGATGCCGCGGCTGACCCCACCACCGCGAACTACGTTCCCGTCCCAACGGCGCAGCAGGTCTCAGCTTTCTATCAACCCGTTCAGTCATGGATGGGCAAGGCCGCCGCAGCCAAGGTGAACGCCTCGTATCACATTGCCGACCCCCTGCCGGAGGTTCTCCCGGAGTGGATCGACGTCGAGCCGCTGCCACCGGCCTACCTGGTCGGGCTGCGCCAAGCTGTCGCTCGCCTCAGGGAGCACACCGAAGGCCTCATCCCGGGTTTCAACCCGCCGCAGGCCCACGCGCGCGAAATCGTCGCCGAGGGGATGGCCGAGGCTGGATCGGCCGCCGACTACGCCAACCGGATGTGGGGCACGAGTTCGGCATCACCGGCTCCCCAGACCAACGACGCAATCGAAGCCCATCTCAAGCATGCCGCCGAGTCATATTTCTATATCGGCCAGGTGATTGCGATGCCGAGCCTGGCTGATGCGCCTCGGCGGGTACGCGAAACACCACCCAGCGAAGGTGGCCCACGGTCGTTCCTGGAGACGATGGTGCACGCCTACCCACAGGTTGCCCAGCGACCGCGGGGCGGTCGCAGCGCCCTGTCCGGGTTTGCCGGCGGCCTGCTCGGCGGCTTGATCGGGGGCGAGATCCTCGGAGGGCTCGGCGGCCTCGGCGGCGGCGGCTGGGGCGACAATGACGGCGGCGGCTGGGGCGGCGACGGGGGAGACTTCTTCTAGAGACCCCCGGCGGGCGGCGGTTGAGCTTGGCGAATTCGCTGCGGACCCGCTTAGGAATTCGCTGTGTCTGCCGAGCACATTTCGCTGTTCGCGATGTTGAGGCATAATGACGGTGAAGGTGCCGCTCGTTAGCTGAGGCTCCTTCGCGGACACAGGCCAGCGACCTTGAACGTCGAGAGACGCCCCAGGTCAGGACAGGCCACCCCGGCCTAAGGGGTGGTCCCGATTGGCTCCCGGATACGACATCGGGTTCACGCCGCGAAGTGCCAAAGGTCTTACGAGGAGAGGTAATCCTGGCGGCACGCCAGGCCTCCATCCGGGCACTGAGCCGTGTGACGGGAGGTAAGCCATGGGCGAGGGCCATAGACCCAGCCATGTCCTGCCTTCCGTAGCCGCCTGACGGCAGCCTGCTCAGAAGACACGCCAAGGTTCTCCCGCGCCGGTGACACGTCCACCGCGCACGGCGCCGCGCTCGCGTGCCGTGCCGTGCCAGGCCGTGTGCCTGCGAGGACACCCGCGAAACTCACTTGAACGCTCGACCCGTGCTCACGGGAGGAGGTGGAATTCCGTGCCCTCGAACACCACGAATATCCCAACCCAGTCCGCGGTGCTGGATTCGGCGCACGTAGGAGATATCCAAGGCGCATTCGGCACCATCCGGGTCGATGACGAGGCGCCGCGCACGAAGATGTCGGCAAAGCTGCGCACGCTGTCGGCAATTGTGGGACCCGGCCTGATCGTGATGGTCGGCGACAACGACGCCGGGGCGTTCAGCACGTACGGGCAGGCCGGGCAGAACTACGGCACGCGCCTGCTGTGGACATTGTTGCTCCTCGTTCCGGTCCTCTACGTCAACCAGGAGATGGTCCTGCGCCTGGGCGCCGTCGCCGGCGTTGGCCACGCCCGCCTCATCCTCGAGCGCTTCGGTAAATTCTGGGGAGCATTCAGCGTCATCGACCTGTTCATCCTCAATGCGCTCACCATCGTCACCGAGTTCATCGGTATCAGCCTCGGCCTGGGATACCTAGGCATCCCGAAGGTCGCCGGGGTGTTGATAGCCGCGGCAGTGGTGCTGGCCGCGGTCAGCACGGGCTCGTTCCGGCGCTTTGAACGAGTCTGCATGATCTTGATCGGTGGTTCCCTGATGCTGGTCCCGATCTTCGTGATGGCGCACCCGTCGATCGGTAGCATCGGGCACGACTTCCTCGTACCTGGCATGCCGCACGGCGCCCAGTTGTCGACTGTGATGTTGCTGATCATCGGCATCGTCGGGACCACGGTCGCTCCGTGGCAGTTGTTCTTCCAACAGTCCTACGTGATCGACAAGCGGATCACGCCGAGGTTCATGAGCTACGAGAAGGTCGACCTGTGGATCGGCATCGTCATCGTGATCGTCGGAGCAGGCGCGATCTTCGCCTTCAGCTCGGCGACATTCGCCGGCCACCCGGAGTACGGCAACTTCACCGATGCCGCCGGCATCTCGCAGGGACTTGCGAAGTACGTGGGAAAGGCTGCCGGCGTGCTGTTCGCCGTGGCCCTGATCGATGCATCGATCATCGGCGCGGCGGCGGTCGGGCTGTCCACCACGTACGCGGTCAGCGATGTGCTGGGGCTGAGGCACTCGCTGCACCGCAAGCCGTCGGAGGCGAAGGGCTTCTACGCGATCTTCGCGGTGTTGCTGTTCGTCGCCGCGGCCATCGTCCTGATCCCCGGCTCCCCACTTGGACTCATCACCGAGGGCGTGCAGACCCTCGCCGGCGTATTGCTTCCGTCAGCAACGGTGTTCCTGCTGCTGCTCTGCAATGACCGCGACGTGCTGGGGCCGTGGGTCAACAGTCGAAAGCTGAACATCTTCACGTCCGCGGTCATCGCGATCCTGGTGATGTTGTCGATCGTCTTGACCGCGAGCGTGCTGTTCCGGGGCATCAGCGCGACAACGATCATCGCGATTCTCGTCGTTGGCGCCGCGCTCGCGCTGCTCACCGGAATGGCCATGCTGGTCTACCGGCAACGACACCCGGCACCTGAAGCCGCCGAAGGACCCGACCGCAGTCTGCAGCCAACCTGGCGGATGCCGCCCCTGGCTCTGCTAACCCGGCCGAAGTTGTCAACCGGGCGCCGAGTCGGGCTCACGGTGCTGCGGACCTACCTGTTGATTGCGATGATCCTTGTGATCGTGCGCGTCGTCCAACTCGCGATCGGTAAGTGAGGAATCCGACATGCCCGCTAAGCGTGCCCAGCCAGCCCAGTCAGCCCGGTCAGTGCCGCGCACCTTGTTCCTGTCCACGCTGCTCAAGAACGCGGTGATCGATGCCAAGGGAAAGTCGCTCGGTGAACTTGCCGACGCCATCGTCGCCTTGCGTGGGGAAGATTACCCACGGCTAATCGGGCTCGTTGCCAAGGTTGGATCGGTGAGCGTGTTCGTGCCGATGAGCCGGGTGATCGCCATCGACTCCGACCGTATCGAGCTGCGCAGCGCGAAGCTCGACCTGCGTCCCTTTGCCCGTCGCGACGGGGAGGTGCTGCTGCGGGCAGACGTGCTTGGACATCGGCTGATCGACGTCGACCGCGCGACGCTGGTCCGCGCCTACGATGTGCAGCTCACCCAGGTCGACGAAGGCTGGATCGTCACCGGCCTCGATGTTCACCACCGGCGGTTCGTGCATATTGGAGCCAGGCACGAACGTCATCCCGTGCGCGACTGGCGCTCGTTCGAGGCCCTCATCGGGCACGAACCGTCCGTGATCGTCCGCTCTGCGTTCGGGCGCCTGCGTCGGCTCAAGGCCGCCCAGATCGCTGATCTGATCGAGGAGGCCTCCCGGGCCGAGCAGAACGAACTGCTGACCCAGGTGCACACCGACCCGGAACTCGAGGCGGACGTATTCGAAGAACTCGATGAGTCCCAGCAGGCGCAGCTGTTGCGGGGACGTACCAGCGACCAGATCGCGGACGTCCTCGCCCGAATGCGCGCCGACGACGCGGCAGACGCAGTGATGGATCTCCCGCAGGAGCGCCGTCAGCCGGTCCTCGACCTGCTGCCCGAGCCGCAACGTACCAAGGTGTTGACCCTGCTCGGTTACAACGAGACCACCGCCGGCGGCTTGATGGGCATGGATCACCTCGCAGTCCCGAGCTCGGCCACGATCGGCGACGCTCTCGAGGCAATCCGGCACGCACATACCAATCAACCCGAGGCACTCGCGACTATCTATCTCGTTGACGATGCAGGCAAGCTGGCTGGTGCATTGAGTGTCATCACGGCGCTGCAGGCCGATTCCAGCACCTCGATTCGCGAACTCGCCGACCTCGACCCGGTCCACGTGCTTCCGGACGCGGACATCGTCGAGGTCACGACTCGCATGTCCGACTACAACCTGCTGACCCTGCCCGTGCTCGACCGGGAGCGCCACATCCTCGGCGTGATCACCGTCGATGACGCCCTGGAAGCCGCGATCCCCGATGACTGGCGACGCCGTGAGCCGGCCCACCGTTCGAGCGCGTCGGCCGAATCGGACTAGCGCGCGAGGGACGTGTGAGGATCGTGGACGAGCTCATGTCAGGACAGGCACCCTGACGAAATGGACTTGTCGTCGCGGCCGCGGTTGGAGCGGTTCGTCGTGCTGGCGGCCGTCGTGGCGCCCCTAGCGGTATCGGCCGCCCTCGTACCCTTCCGAACCACCTTTCCAGGCACCGACGGGGCTCTCCTGCTCGTGGTAGTGATCGTCGCTCTCGCCGCGTACGGGCATCGGTTGGCGGGACTGCTGGCTGCCGCGTCCGCTGCCGCCTGGTTCGACTTCTTCCTCACCGCGCCGTACGAACACTTCACGATCACTCGCCGCGCGGACATCGAGACGACCTGCCTGTTGCTCGTCGTCGGGGCAGCGGCAACCGAGCTCGCAGTCCGCGGGCGCCGCTACCGCATCCGGGCCGAGACGGAAGCCGGCTACCTGGCCGCGATCGGCGTTGCCGCCGGCCCGGCAGCCAGCGGGGAGCGGGTGTGGAACGCAGCCGATGACGTCGCGGCGCGCCTGGTCGAGCTGCTCGGGCTGCGTGGCTGTCAGTTCGAGCAGAGCTCGTTCGGCGGGTTGCCCCGACTCGAGCCCGACGGGCGGGTGCGCGTCGGGGAGACCGACGTCGATGTCGAGGCGTACGGGTTCCCCGGTCCCTCGGTTGAGTTGCTGGCGCAGTCGAATGGGCGCACCTACGGCCGTTTCGTGCTCGCGCCGACGCCAGGAACGGTCGTCGCCTCGGACGCACGCCGCGTCGCGTCGATCCTGGCGAGCCAGGTGGCGGCCACGATCGCCTATCAGTCCGCGGCGCCTCGACCCACCTCATCGGGTCGATCGATATGACGACGAGGTGAGTGGAGAGGCTACGGGAGTGCCGGTCGTTTCCTTCGGTCTGGCTCCGTGGCGCAAGGAAGCGATGCGCACGACGCTCTGGGTCGTGCCGATGGCATTGTTGGTGGTCGCGGTCGCCCTTTTCGTGGTGACCTACCAGGTGGACCACGACGTGTATCAGCACGGCTCGGTGTTGCCCTCGTGGATACGAATCGAGAGCGCTGACGGCGCCCGGCAGTTGCTGAGCGCGCTCGCGGCCGGGGTCATCACGGTGCTCGGCGTGGTCTTCTCGGTGACGATCGTCGCCCTCACCCTGGCCTCGCAGCAGTTCGGGCCGCGGATGTTGCGCAACTTCATCCGGGACATCGGAACGCAGGTAACCCTCGGCAGTTTTGTGGCGACGTTCGTCTACTCGGTGCTCACCCTCGGAGCGATCGGCGGCGGAAGGAGGCCGGTGACGTTCGTGCCGCAGATCTCGGTGACCGTCGCCTTGATCCTCGTGTTCGGCAACGTCCTGGTGCTGATCTACTTCATCCACCACATCACGGTCAGCATCCAGCTGCCGGTCGTCATCTCGGGTATCGCGGCCAACCTGTCCCGCGCAATCGATCTGCAGTTCCCCACGTCGGAATCCAATTCGCCCCGCACCGTATTCTCGACCGGTCGATCAGCGGCCGAATTGAGCCAGCTCGCAGCGAGCCAGGGTTCTGCCGTCACGGCGACCAAGAGCGGCTACTTGCAATTCGTGAGCTACGAACGGCTGGTAGGCATAGCCGCCAAGCATGACGTGGTCCTGCAGGTGTTGTATCGGCCCGGACACTTCGTCACGCACGGGCTGCCACTCGCGCGTATCTGGCCGCCGTCAGACCTGCAGGAGGTGGTTGCCTCACTGGCCAGGGCGCACATCACCGGCCCGCACCGCACGCTGGATCAGGACCCGGTGTTCGCCATCGATCAACTTGTCGAGATCGCGATCCGGGCGCTGTCCGCGGCAGTGAATGACACGTTCACTGCGTTGACCTGCATTGACTGGTTGGCCGACGGCCTGTGCACGGTGTCGGAACGGGAGCTGCCCGACGGCATTCATCGCGACGCCACGGGGGCGGTCCGCGTCATAGGTCTGGGCCCCAGTTATGGACGGATGGTCAACCGTGCCTACGACAAGATTCGTCAAGCAGGAGCAGCCATGCCAGCCGTCGCGATCAGGATGATGGAGAGTCTGGCGAAGGTTCTCGCGTATACACGCAGCGCCGAACAGCGCAGGGTATTGCTCCGGCAAGCCGAAATGATCTGGCGGGGCAGCCAGGCGGGCATCGCAGAGGTCGGAGATCTCGAGGTCGTCCGTCAGCGGTACGAGATGTTCCTGGCCGAGCATGCCCGGTTGGCTACGGGCGCATCGGCCGTCGTCGCTAGCAGCGCGCCACCTACCGGCGTTCAGATCCGATCCGCGCCGGGAAGTGGCTTGCCTCGCGGATCAGCAGATGGCGCTGGAATGTCGTGAGCGCGGTGATCTGAAGCAGTGGCAGTCGCAGGAAGAGCGTCCCGGCCGCTCCGGCATAGGGGGCGATCAACCACAGGGCGATCGCGCTGAACATCAGCGACTTCCGCTTAGCGCCGGCGTCGGTGCGGCGACGGTGCATCACGACCGTCGCACCCACGAAGAACGCGAGTTCACCGGCCCACAGCACTCGAACATTCAGATTGCCGGTCAGCCAACTGACCGGAAGGATGCCGACGACGAGGGCGATGAGCACGGCTAAGCGCAGGGCAATGTTATTCGGGGTTCGTCCTGGAAGGCTGGGCTCGTAGCAGTCGAGCACAGTGGGTGGGTACGCGGACAGCATCTCCGGCTTGTTGGTGAAGATCGCGGCTCGGCGGTATCCGGCCGCCACCATGGCAGCGAGCTCCGGCGGCACCACACGCGACATCCAGATCGCCTCGATGCGGGCGTGCTGGGCCCGGATACCGCGGGTTCCGGCGATGACGCCTCCCCAGCAGGAGATCACGGCCAGGACATGGCGAGCGTTCGGGTAGTCCAGGGCCCCCGCCTCGTCGGCGTAGGCGTAGAAGCCACAGGTGCAATCGGGATCGGGCACCGCGTGCTACGGGTCTTGCTCACCTGTCAGGCGTGCCTGATCTCTCAGGCGCGGCAGTGGGCACTCGGCCGTATTAGTCCCGTCCGTCCAGGCGTGATCGCTGAACAGCGGGTACAGCAACCCGCCGGGGCCGATTCGGAACGTGCGCAAGGCCCGGATCTCGCCCACCTGCGGTTCGAATCCGCTGTATGCGTCCACGCGGGCCGCCTGACTACTTCTACTTCGCGGGGACGGGTTCCCGTGCTGGTTCGGCCGGCTGTGCCGGCTGCTGCGGATAAGACGGCGCTGAGGGCACTGAGGGCGCTGAGGGCACTGAGGGCACTGAGGGCAGCACTTCGATCCGACGGCGCTCGCGACCGATATTTCCCACGTCTCCAGGTTAGATTTCGCGACCGGCCAAGTCGCGCCTGTTGGGGTGACGATTCCTGAGAGTTTTCGTCAAATCACGCCGAGTAGGTAACGGGGGTGCGCGCGCCCAGCCCGGTGTCTGAAGTTCGTGAGAGTGCCGTGATGACGGCGTGAATATCGCCGTTCGAGGGCGACAGCGCACGCGGGCTCGGCGTTGACTTCCGGCGTCCGCCCGAGAACCGGCCGGACGGGTCGGGGCGCCCGTTCACCCCTGGATCGTTGGAGTAGCAGTGCATGACGTGTTGTTCGTCCTGCTGACAATCGGCGTGTTCGCCTTCCTGGCGCTGTGTGCCAAGGGGACCGAGAAGCTGTGAGCGCCACAAATGTGGTTGGTCTCATCCTGTCGATCCTCGTGACCGTGTTCCTGGTGGTCGCACTGGTGTTCCCGGAGAAGTTCTAATGTCGAGCACCTTGGCCGGGATCATCTTCCTGGTCACGCTGATCGCTGCGCTTGTGGTGGTACACAAGCCGCTGGGCGACTACATGGCGCGCGTGCTGACCACCAAGAAGCACCTGCGCGTCGAAAAGGTCATCTACAAGGTCGGCGGTATCGACGCCGAAGCGGATCAGACGTGGGGCACGTACCTGCGCTCGATGCTCTGGTTCAGTGGCATATCGGTCGTCTTCCTCTACGTCTTCCTGCGAGTGCAGCAGCACCTCGGGCATCCGTACGCCGTTCCGCAGATGAGTCACAGCCAGGCGTTCAACACTGCCGCCAGCTTTGTGACGAACACGAACTGGCAGTCCTATTCCGGTGAGAACGCGCTCGGCTACGTCGTGCAGATGGCCGGTCTGGCGGTACAGAACTTCGCCTCCGCGGCCGTGGCGATCGCCGTTGCCATCGCGCTGGTCCGAGGATTCACGCGCAACCGCACCGACCGGCTCGGCAACTTCTGGGTCGATCTCGTCCGGATCTGTGTCCGGATCCTGCTGCCGATCTCGATCGTCTTCGCGATCATCTTCGTCGGTTCTGGAATGATCGAAAACTTCCACCACTACGCCACAATCCACACAGTCTCCGGCGGCACGCAGACGCTGCCCGGCGGCCCGTTCGCCAGCCAGGAGATCATCAAGGATCTCGGCACCAATGGTGGCGGCCCGTTCAACGCCAACTCAGCCCACCCGTGGGAGAACCCCACGACCTGGACGAACTGGCTCGAAATCTTCCTGATGCTCTGCATTTCTTTCTCGTTGCCTCGCACATTCGGGGTCATGGTCGGGGACAAGAGGCAAGGTCGCGCGATCGTCGCCGTCATGGCCTTGTTGGCGATCGTCACCGTCGGCCTTCAGATCGGCGCGCAGAGCGCTCACCATGGCACTGTCCCGACGGCCGTCGGTGCTTCGACCGAGGGCACCGAACAGCGCTTCGGGGTGCCGGACTCGGCAGTCTTCGCCACCAGCACCACTTTGACCTCGACCGGAGCGGTCGACAGCGCCCACGACTCATATACCAGTCTGGGTGGCGCCGAGCTCCTGTTCGACATGATGCTCGGCGAGGTCGCTCCCGGCGGCACCGGGTCAGGTCTGTACGGCATTTTGGTACTGGCGGTTCTCACCGTCTTCGTGGCCGGCCTGATGGTGGGACGAACGCCGGAGTATCTGGGCAAGAAACTCGGTGGCAGGGAGGTGAAGTTCGCGTCCCTCTACCTGTTGACCACACCCGCACTCGTCCTAGTGGGGACCGCCGTCGCGATGGCCTTACCCGCCGAACGAGCGGCCATGCTCAACAGTGGACCGCACGGCCTGTCCGAAGTGCTCTATGCGTTCACCTCGACCGCGAACAACAATGGCAGCGCCTTCGCCGGCATCTCGGTGAACACCGTGTTCTACAACACCGTTCTCGGCATTGTCATGCTGCTGGGCCGCTTCCTACCGATGGTGTTCGTCCTCGGACTGGCCGGGTCGCTTGGGAGACAGAAACCGGTACCGGCCTCTGAAGGCACTTTGCCGACGCACCGCCTGCTGTTCATCGGCATGCTCACCGGCGTCACGCTGATCGTGGTCGCACTCACCTACTTCCCAGCGCTAGCTCTGGGCCCGCTCGCGGAGGGTCTGCACTGATGACTGTCACCAGCACACTCGAAAGTCCGACAGGGGGGCCCGTGCCCCCGGATACCGGTCACAGCGGTCCGCGCCGCGTGCAAGGCGGTGTGCTCGATCCGCGCATGTTGTGGACCTCCACCCCCGACGCGCTGTTGAAGCTCAACCCGGCGACGCTGTGGAAGAACCCGGTCATGTTCATCGTCGAGATCGGCGCGGTGTTCACCACGGTGATCGCCATCGCAAACCCGTCGATCTTTGCGTGGCTGATCGTGGTCTTCCTGTGGCTGACCGTGTTGTTCGCCAACCTCGCCGAAGCGGTGGCCGAGGGCCGTGGCAAGGCTCAGGCCGATGCACTTCGCCGGGCGAAGACCGACACCGTCGCTCGGCGGCTCGTCGATCGGGCGAACTTCACCGGAGCGGAGGAGCCCGTCCCGGCGCCGATGTTGCAGCAGGGCGACCGGGTTGTCTGCGAAGCCGGCGACATCGTTCCCGGCGACGGCGATGTCATCGACGGCATTGCCAGCGTCGACGAATCCGCAATCACCGGTGAGAGTGCGCCGGTCATCCGGGAGAGCGGCGGTGACCGCAGTTCGGTGACCGGCGGCACGCGGGTGCTCTCGGATCGCATCGTCGTGGAGATCACCCAGAAGCCGGGCGAGAGCTTCATCGACCGGATGATCGCACTCGTCGAAGGCGCGAGCCGTCAGAAGACTCCCAACGAAATCGCGCTGAATATCCTGCTGGCCTCACTGACAATCATCTTCCTGCTCGCCACCGTCACGCTGCAGCCGCTGGCGATCTTCTCCAAGGTCAACCAGCCCGGGATCCCGGCCACCTCGGCCCTGGACAACAACGGCATCACCGGCATCGTGCTCATCTCGCTGCTCGTGTGCCTCATCCCGACGACGATCGGCGCGTTGCTCTCGGCGATAGGTATTGCGGGCATGGACCGGTTGGTGCAGCGCAACGTGCTGGCCATGAGCGGACGAGCTGTCGAAGCCGCCGGCGACGTCAACACGCTGTTGCTGGACAAGACCGGCACCATCACACTCGGCAACCGTCAGGCGACCGACTTCATCACGATCGGCGACGTACCGATCGCCGAGCTCGCCGACGCAGCTCAGCTGTCCTCGCTGTCGGACGAGACGCCCGAAGGTCGCTCAGTCGTTGTGCTGGCTAAGAGCCGCTACGGCCTGCGCGAGCGAGCCGCCGGCGAGCTCAGCCACGCGACGTGGGTGGCCTTCACGGCGCAGACCCGGATGAGCGGGGTCGACCTCACGGCAATCGGCACGAGTCCCTCTCGCGAGGTCCGCAAGGGTGCCGCTGGCGCCGTGCTCGCCTGGGTTCGCGATGGCGGCGGTTCGATCCTCCCTCGCGCTAGCGAAGTGGTCGACGGCATCAGCGCCGGCGGCGGCACTCCGCTGGTCGTCGCCGAGCGGGTGGACGGGGGAATGCCGCGAGTCCTCGGCGTGATCCACCTCAAGGACATCGTCAAGCAGGGCATGTCCGAGCGTTTCGACGAGCTGCGCAAGATGGGGATCCGCACGGTGATGATCACCGGAGACAATCCCCTCACCGCGAAGGCCATCGCGGACGAGGCAGGCGTCGACGATTTCCTCGCCGAGGCCAAGCCCGAAGACAAGATGGCACTCATCAAGCGGGAGCAGGAGGGCGGCAAACTCGTCGCGATGACCGGCGACGGCACGAACGACGCTCCGGCCCTCGCCCAGGCTGACGTCGGCGTGGCCATGAACACCGGCACGTCAGCGGCCAAAGAGGCCGGCAACATGGTCGACCTCGACTCGGACCCGACGAAGCTGATCGAGATCGTGGAGATCGGCAAGCAGTTGCTCATCACCCGGGGTGCGCTGACGACCTTCTCGATCGCCAACGACGTCGCGAAGTACTTTGCGATCATCCCGGCAATGTTCGCGGCGGTGTACCCGGGCCTGGACAAGCTCAACGTAATGCGGCTGCACTCGCCGCAGTCGGCGATCATGTCCGCGGTCATCTTCAACGCGATCATCATCGTGGCGCTGATCCCGCTCGCGTTGCGGGGTATTCGATACAAGCCCGCCAGTGCCAGCGCGATGTTGCGCCGCAACATCTACATCTATGGGCTCGGCGGGATCGTGCTCCCGTTCATCGGGATCAAGGCGATCGACCTCATCATTCAATTCCTCCCCGGGATCCGGTGACCTGACATGCGCTCCATCGTCAATTCCCTTCGGCAGTTCTCCGCTTCTCTGCGGATCCTGCTGATCTTCACGGTGATCTTCGGAATCGGGTATCCGTTGCTGATAACCCTGGTTGCGCAGGTTCCTGGGTTGAAGGACCGCGCGAACGGGTCACTGATCAAGCTCAACGGTCAGGTCGTGGGCTCGAAGCGGATCGGGCAGAGCTTCGACGACAGCAGCGGCAACCCGTTGCCACAGTACTTCCAGAGCCGGCCGTCCTCGGCGGGAACTGGATACGACCCGACGGCGTCAAGCGCCAGCAACCTGGGTCCGGAGTCGATCGTCGACACGCTTCCGAACCCGGCCGTCAAGAGTGACGCGGGAAAGCAGAGCCTGCTCACTCAGGTTTGCTCTCGAAGCCTGGCGATCGGCAAGCTCGACGGGGTAGACGGATCGCGTCCGTTCTGCACGCCGGACGGCATTGGTGCGGTGCTCGCGGTGTTCTACGCCGGCCCCGGCTACCACGGCCAGATCACCCGCGTCGTGAGCATCAACCAGGCTGCACCGGCGACGCCGTTCATCAGTATGTACAAGGGTGTCAAGGTGGACGCAGGCAAGTTCGGCGAGGACTACTCGAGGGGCCAGATCGTTCCCATCCGCGGCAACGCGCCGGCACACCCGGCCGTGCCGGCCGATGCGGTGACCGGATCCGCTTCCGGCCTGGATCCCGAGATCAGCCCCGCCTACGCAAAGCTCCAGGAGGCGCTGGTGGCGAAGACGCGCGGCGTCAGCGTCGCGCAGGTCGCTGCTCTCGTCGCGAAATATGAGAAGGGCCGAGACCTCGGTTTCATGGGCGAGCCGCGGGTCAACGTCGTCCAACTGAACATCGCCTTGGACACGGCGTACCCGTTCAAGAAGTAATCAGGCGGAGGGGTTTGCGATGACGAGGCGCGGCGACCTGCGCGTGTATCTGGGCGCCGCGCCCGGCGTCGGTAAGACCTACGCGATGCTCGACGAAGGCAAGCGACGTGCCGACCGTGGCACCGACGTCGTAGTGGCTTATGTCGAGACTCACGGGCGACCGCACACCGCCGAACAACTCGAGGGCCTGGAGGTCATTCCGCGCCGGATGATCAGCTATCGCGGCAGCGAGTTCGCCGAGCTGGATCTCCAGGCCGTACTCGACCGCGCACCGCAGGTTGCACTCGTCGATGAATTAGCCCATACCAACGTCACCGGCACCGAGTACGCCAAGCGCTGGCAGGACATCGAGTTGCTGCTCGAGGCCGGGATTGACGTGATCAGCACCGTCAACATCCAGCACCTCGAGTCGCTCAACGACGTCGTGCAGGCCATCACGGGCGTTCCGCAACGCGAGACCGTCCCCGACTCGGTCGTACGCGCGGCCGAACAGGTCGAGTTGGTCGACATGACGCCCGAGGCGCTGCGCCGCCGGATGGCACACGGCAACATCTACAAACCAGACAAGGTCGACGCAGCCCTTTCCAACTACTTCCGGCCCGGAAACCTCACCGCTCTGCGGGAGTTGGCACTGCTGTGGCTCGCCGACAGCGTAGACGAGGGGCTGCAGCGCTACCGCGATCAGCACGGCATCGGCTCGACGTGGGAAACCCGGGAGCGGGTTGTGGTGGCGCTCAGCGGCGGTCCGGAGGGAGAGACGCTTATCCGGCGCGCCGCGCGCATCGCCGCCCGCGCGACCGGCGGTGACATGCTGGCCGTGCACATCGCGCGCAGTGACGGGCTCGCCGGATCGAGCCTCGCCGAGCTGGCCCAGCAGCGGGTGCTCGTCGAGTCCCTCGGCGGCAGCTATCACTCGATCATCGGCGATGACGTGGCCGACGCGATTCTGGACTTCGCCCGGGCCAAGAACGCGACTCAGATTGTCATAGGCGCCAGCCGCCGCAATCCGCTGCTCGCGATGCTCACCGGGCCGGGCACGGGAATGGAGATTACGCGCACGTCCGGATCGATCGACGTGCACGTTGTCAGTCATGACTACGTGGGCAAGGGCCGCGTGCTACCCCGCCTGACCGGTGGGTTGACGATCCAGCGACGGCTCACTGGGCTGGCGGTAGGGACAATACTGCTGGCGAGCCTAGGGGCTATCTGCGCCAGCTCGCGTGGCAGCCTGAGCCTCGGTAGCGACCTGCTGCTGTTCCTTCTGGCTGTGGTCATCGTCAGCCTGATCGGCGGTTTCTACCCCGCATTCGTAACGGCGGTCGCCGCGAGCCTGCTGATCAACTACTACTTCGTGCCGCCCATCCACACCTTCACCATCTCCCAGCCGGAGAACGTTCTCGCGCTGGTCGTCTTCATCGTCATCGCATCTCTCGTGTCACGGGTTGTTGATATGGCCGCCCGTCGCAATACCGAGGCCGCCCGCTCCAATGCCGAGGCAGAGACACTCTCGACCCTGGCCGGCAGCCTCCTGCGCGGCGAACAGGCGCTGCCCGCGCTCCTCGAGCGGGTCAGGGAGACCTTTGCCGTGCACAGCGTGACTTTGCTGCGCCACGACACCTCTGCCCCTGCCAGCGGCGGGTACGCCGCTTCGCAGCGTTCGGCTGGTGGGCTGCGGGGCACGTGGTCGTGCGTGGCCAGTGTGGGTGATGACCCGTGCCTGCGCCCGGAGGACGGCGACACGGAGGTCCCGGTAGGTGAAGACCTCAACCTGGTGCTGCGCGGCCGAGTGCTGGCAGCCGAGGACCAGCGAGTCCTCGCCGCCTTCGCCGCGCAGGTCGCGGTGGCCTATCAGCAACGCCGATTGGCTGAGGCGGCCGATGCCGCCGCCCCGCTCGCCGAGGTGGACCGGACCCGCACCGCGTTGCTCAACGCCGTCAGCCATGACCTGCGAACCCCGATCGCCTCAGCGAAGGCCGCGGTCTCCAGCCTGCGTAGCGCCGACGTTACCTGGAGTCCACGAGATCAGCAGGAGTTGCTCGCTAACGCCGACAGTGCGCTTGACCGGCTTACCTCGTTGGTGACGAACCTGCTCGATCTGTCCCGGCTGCAGGCGGGGGTGCTGCTGGTTGCGGCACGGGCGGTGGGCGTCGAGGAAGTCGTGAGCCTCGCGCTCGATCACACGGCCGGCGGTGCGAGGGTCGAGCTCGACGTGCCGGAGATGCTGCCGTCGGTACTCGCCGATCCGGGCCTGCTGGAACGAGTGATTGCGAACCTAATCGAGAACGCCCTGCGTTACAGCCCGGCCGAGCGGGCGATTCGAGTGGCCGCAAGTGCGCACGGCGACACTGTCGAGCTCCGTGTCATCGACAACGGCCCGGGGATCCCCCCTTCTGAACGCGAGACTGTCTTCGCACCGTTTCAACGCCGCGAGGATCATGCAACCGACAGCGCCGGGGTCGGGCTCGGTCTGGCGATCGCACGCGGATTCATCGAGGCGATGCACGGCTCGCTCACCCTCGAGGACACTCCGGGCGGCGGGTTGATGGCAGTGCTCACCCTGCCGGTCTCAGGTTCCGAAGTTCTCGCATGACCCGCCTGCTCGTGGTGGACGACGAGCCGCACTTGCTGCGCGCGCTCGTGCTCAATCTGACCAACCGGGGCTACGACGTGACCACCGCGACGACCGCCGCTCTCGCGTTGGCGCAGATCCGCCGACTGCCTCCCGACGTACTTGTACTGGACCTCGGCCTGCCCGATCTCGACGGCCTGGATGTCATCCGCGAGCTGCACGACAAGGGTCCCACCATCCCGATCATCGTGCTGTCCGCGCGCAGTGGCAGCCAGGACAAGGTCGTCGCGCTCGACCTGGGTGCTGTCGACTACGTGACGAAGCCGTTCGACATGAATGAGCTGATTGCGCGGCTGCGGGCGGTGATCCGGCGTACGGGCATCGAGTCGACGGTGTCGACAGTCACGATCGGATCGATTGACATCGACCTCTCCGCTCGCACCGTCCGGCATGCCGGGCCTACCGACGAAGACGACGATCCCAACGTTCATCTCACGCCCACGGAGTGGCGGATCCTGGACGTGCTGGTCCGCCACCCGGGCCGGCTCGTCACTTCGCGAGAACTCCTCACCGCGGTCCGAGGAGACCCTGACCACACCGAACGCAGCTATCTGCGCATCTATCTCGCGCAACTGCGGCGCAAGCTCGAGCCGGTACCTAGCCGCCCCCGTCACCTGCTCACCGAACCAGGGATGGGATACCGCTTCCAGCCCTGACCGAATGGGCTGTCGCTCGCTGACGGGCTCAAGTGGCACCCTCGGCAGGCTCAGATGCATTCGCTGATGTCGAGTGCGTCTTCAAGATGCGGATCCCGTTGCAATGGCGTACCTTACGGTCTCGTTCGGCCACTGCGGCCGAAGGCACGACCCAGGTGGCGTGTCCGTGTGCGCAGTGGGTGACGCATTTTGGCCACGACGCCCGGTCGTCACCTCCAGGTAGTGCGCACCTGCAAGGAGTCGGTGATCGCAGATGGCTTTAATCCTGTGTTCGGTCACGTCCCCGGTGACCTGGCAAACGGTTTTCGACTACGTGGCCGATTCCGAGCACCACTCGCTGTGGCAGCGTGACCTGCTGCGAAGCGATGCACCTGCGCCGAACTTGGTCGAAGGCTCGAGCTGGACGGAGTTTCGCAAATTCGGCTCGCGCGAACTGAAGATGGACGTCACGCTCACTGGGTCGACTCGCCCGGAGCGCATCAGCCTTTGTCGGCTCCAGCGGCAAGTTCCGCGGAAGCGGCGCCATCGAGTTCCGCCCGAGGGGACAAGGACACGGGTCGTGCACCATACCGAGTTCAGTGCTCGCGGCGTTAGCGCGGCCCTCACACCACTGATCGCGCGTCGCGCCCGCCACGTCATTCAAGCAAACCTGTACCGCCTCACGTCGCGCTTCGCCCAGGTCGCCTAGCTCGGATTCGCAGCCCGGCATGACACGCTGCCGGTATGGGGATCACGGTTCGGGCCCGACCGTCGTCGGGACGGATCCCGAACCAGGGCGAAGATCGTGCAGTGGTTGGCGCGACGGCCGCGACCTTGCACAATTGTTGGCACATCCTGAGTGACGCACAAGCTCCCGTGTCGTTGGAACATCAGCGGCCGGTAGCGTCGCTGCGACGCGGTGACGCTGTTGGGAGAGGCAAAATGAGTCGGCGTTCTGGGGCGTGTAGGCGCGTGCTCGGCTTGGCTGTGGCGGCAGCTTGGGCGGGGGGGGCCCTCGCACTGGGGTTCACCGGTACTGCGGCGAGCGCAGCAGGGGTGTCCTATGCTGCCGCGCTCACAACTCACGGGCTGAGCTCTTCCGCTGGTAGCGGATCCATTGTCCGGATCAACCAAGGCGATTCGGTGATTTTCTCCCGGGGTCCGCGACCGTCAGGGGTGCCGGACGCGACGTACACCGCCCAGCTCGATGCCAGGTCCGTTTCCGATGGATTCGTGACACTGAGCTACGGAGCCCCCACCCACTCCGTCACCTTTCTCAGATCTGGCTCGTTCGCGTTCAACTGGACGTTCTACAACCTCCTAATCCCCATGCCTGTCACCAACGGCGAATACACGTCCGCGACGATCGTCGTGACAGCACCGGCCAGCTCCCCGCCACCGGCGTCGCCGGCGGGGTCATCGCCGGCAGGCTCTCCGCGGGCAGGCTCGCCCGCGGGCTCGTCTCCAGTCCCGGTCGCCGGGGGCCTGGCGGGCTCATTAGTACAACTCGTGCCTGCACCGAACTCATCAATTCATGGTTTCGCAGCGCCACCGCCGGACACCGCGTCAGGCGCGGCTACCTCCGCCGGGCTCCACACTTCTGGCGCTCCCCCCAGCGGTTCTGCGAGTACGGACGGTTCGGGCGCTACGACGCCGGGACCGGTCTCGATGACGACCCTGTATGCCGACGTCGCCATCGTGAAGCCGCGACCGGTCGGGTTGGCAGTCATCTGCATCCTCGCCCTCGCCGCTGTTACCGGCGCCTACGCGTACAAGCGCCTCGGCGCCTCCGCCCTAGGCTCGGCGCGCCGGCGCTAGTGGTTAGCTGCGCGTGATGCGCAGCCTTCGGAGCGGGAAACGAGCATGGTTTGACCCAGTAGGGCGCCCCCGAAGAGCACGCCGCTGAGCAGGAGGAGCCACACGGACAAAACGAACGTCGAGCCGACCAGACCGTAGTCAGACACTTCCGTCACGATCTCACCCGACATTACGAGGCCAGACAGCGAGACCAGGACGGTGATGCCGACCGCCATGCTGACCGCGCTCGGCAGAAGCCGGCGCCACGCGACGCGGCCACCGAGAAGCAAGTGCTGGCTCCACCAGAAGAACAGGAATGACACCACGAGCTGAGCTACCGGACCGGCGGGCCGACCGGCGTGTACCCGCCGCCCGACCCCATGGCCGGCGCGCCCGGCGTAGAGCACGATCACCAGGTAAGCGCACAACCCGAGGACCCAGAGGACCTGGCGAGCCGATGAGCGCAGCAGCGGGGCCCGGAGCTGGGACCACACCGCCTCATACCACCGCTGTTGGGTGACGGCGATGCTTGTGGCAAAGACCAACGCGATGAGCAAGCCCAGCGTCCGGTCGCCGGCCCCGAGCGTTCCGGAACTCGTGAACAGCGCGTCGAGGTCCCGCGTCGCGGCAGAGGACAGGCCCAGGTAGCGGGCGAGGACCGAGCCGACGTTGCCGTCGCTGGCATGTCGCTTGACGGCGGAGAAGGCGACAAGCAATGGGCCGGTGCACAGGATCTGTTGAGCCGCCAAGGCCAGGCTGTGGGTCGGCAGGTTCAAGGCGATTGCGCGCCGCCAGAACTGTCCTGCGATGCTCGCTTCGAACCAGTGCCAAACGCGGTCGGTCCTGGCCCGAAGCCGAAGCACCGTTACAGAGCCTCGCTCGCGGGCGCGATCATCCGTCACTGGCCAAGCATGACAAACCCGCACATGCTCCAGGTATGCGCCGCGCGGGCGCGCGATCGCCGAATCATCGTATGAGCGTCTGCAAACACGTTGCCACCAGGCGAAGACGGCGGTGGCGTCCACCCAGGGTCGTCGCGCCGCTGCGCCAGGCGGTCACGAGGAGTCCGACAGCGGGAAATCGAGTTACCACTCAGTGCGCTCTGGACGATTCATATGATGGCTGCGTTATCGTGGTGCCGGTCAGAGGGGACGAAGTGTGCCAAAACGTTCGCAGGTCATCGTCGAAGACTACCTACAGCAGATCGTGTCCGGCCAGATGGTCGAGGGACAACTGTTGCCGACGGAAACGGTGTTGATCGGACGTTACGGCGTCAGCAGGACGGCTGTCGCAGAATCGATCCAGGTTCTGTCGACGAAGGGCTTCGTCCTGATCCGTCAAGGGAGCGGAACGACCGTCGCGCCCCGCAGCCGGTGGAACGTTCTCGACCAGGATTACCTCACGATGACCGGCTTCGGGGGGGTCTATTCCGCGACTTGCTCGAAACACGCGACATGTTCGAGCCAGCCATCGCTGGCCTGGCGGCGCAACACGCCAGTGCCGCAGACGTCCAGGCGCTGCGCGTCATACTGACCAAGCTCGCCGCGACCGGAGAGCGAGACGCGATGGTGCACGCCGAGCTTGACATTGCCTTTCACCACCGGCTCTCTGAGTGCACGGCGAACCCGATATTGATCTCCATTCACGACTCGCTATCGCACTTGGGCCGCGCGCAGCGCAGGCTGATGGCCAGCGACCCGGATGCGCCTGAACGTGCCGCGTTCTGGCACGAGCACATCGTCGATGCGATTGCCGCGGGTGATTCGACCGCCGCCCGGGACGCGATGCGAATGCATCTGCGCCAGGTTCACACTGACCTCAACGCCTCCCTGGCCGAGGATGCAGCCTCAGCCTGAGCCGCGCTCGGTCACGTCGTCATCCGGTTACAACGACGCGGAGGCTAAACGCCGAGGCGGCTGCCGTGCAGCCCTGGGCCTCGCCGCAGCTCGTACGCCGGGCAGTGATTGCCGATTGGCCGGCGATGACCGCCGAATACATACCGATTGCGTGGCCACATCCTCCTCCGGGAATGCATGACGGAGCAGGCTCCACCTGGGGCGAGCCGATAGGACTCACCACCGCTGGATTCGACGTGGGCTGGTATTGCCAATACGTGCTGCCAAGGTCGATACGGATACGTTGGCCGACGCCGACCGACACGGCCCGCCCGTTGTCGGCGTCGGTGAAGATCACGACGCTGGAGGACGGCGTCGCCGAAGGGCTGCGGGTCGGCGACGAGCTGCTGGACGAAGGCGAGGACGATAAGGGCCGAACGGCGGAATTTGTACCGCTATGGGGCATTGCGACATCGCGAGAAGTGGTGCACGCGACCAACGTGAAACCCAATGTCGTCGCCACGAGTATCACGGCCGATGTTTTCAGCACCTATTCCCCGTAGTAGTCGCCGGTTTCTACGTCCTCGACGCTAGACCAGTGTCAGGGTACGGGTGGAGGGAAAATGAATCGCTTCGTTCGGCTGTCCGTTGCTGCGCTCATTGCGGCGGCATTCGCCATTGGTGTGAGCGCGCAGGGCGCGCAGGCTCAACCGGCGACGTCGACAGCGACTGGCTCCCCGGGTGCTCCGCCGATCCTGGGACCCGCCGGCGTCGCGATGGCGGAGCCAACCGCATACCCCCCCGGTAAGACCTCGCGTGCGCTCGTGCAGTCACCAAGCCCGGCTGGCAAGATCAACGCGACTTACACCCACACGCCGCCGGGGAACTCGAGCAATAACCTTTCGGCCGGAATCGGGCCGGTGATGACGAGCACCGTCATCTACTACGACTTCTGGCTGCCGAGCACGCCGACGCAGCTGCACTTCGAGACCAACACCGCAGGCGACAGCAATTACGAGAGCCTCTTGATTCAATTCGCTAAGGACATCGGTTCGACGCAGTATCACAACATCATCACCCAGTACGGAGGTACGAACGGCACGACTGGCAACAGCGTGACCTACGGCGGGTCGTGGACCGACTCGGCGGCCTACCCGCACCCCGGCACGACCGCCAGCCCGCTCACCGACGCCGATATTCAGGCCGAGGTGCACAACGCGGCTAGCACAAATGGCTGGACCCAGGATGTCAACCACATTATCGCCGTCTTTACGGCAACGGGTATTCACGAATGCATGGCGGCAGGCTCGCCCTGTACGTTCAGTTCCAGCAACGGGTTCTGTGCGTACCATGACCACTTCAGCGACGGTGGCAAAGACACCACCTACGCATATATGGCCTTCGACAACTTCACCCATGCAACCGGCAAGACCTGTGTCGCCGGGCAGACCGGGACAGACACCGACCCCAACCGGTTCAACTACCCGAATGGTGACGTGAGCGCCGACGCCGAGATCAACACTTTCTCGCACGAACTGATCGAGGCGGAGACAGATCCCCATCCCAATGCCACCTGGACGGGGGCGTTAGGGGAGATCGGTGATGCGTGCAACTTCACTTTTGCCCCGCGCAATGACAAGGGCGCCGATGTGTTCCTCAACGGCCACGGCTACATCGTTCAGGAGGAGTACAGCAACCTGGTGCAGACCTGCGCCATCGATCTGCCGACAAGCGGGTTCTGCTCCGGATCGGTAGGCAACGTGTGCTCTCCCGTCACGACGTACACAAAGGCGGTTGACAATCCCACGCCATCGCTCCAGTCGACGATCAACTACACCATCAACCTCAACGACACGAGCGACACCGGAGCAGAAACCAACCTGGCCGTGACAGACAACGTGCCGACGGGCTACACAGTGACCGGGGTGTCTGCGCCGAGTTCCACGACCAGCTCCAGCACGGCGACGAGTGTCTCGGTCGCGTATGACACGCTGCCCGTGCACCAGACCCGCTCCATCACGGTCACCGTCACGGTGCCCTCGGGCGCGGGAGCGATGGCAACCAACTGTGGTGGATTGTCCGGCCAAGACCTGCTCGGCACGACTCTGCCTTCGCAGACCACGGTCCCGTGCGCGCAGACCACAATCAGCAAGGGTTCCTCGACCACAGCTTTGATCTCGTCCGTCAACCCGTCAGTGTTTGCTCAGGCGGTGATGTTCACGGCGACGGTCGCCCCCGTGGCTCCGGCTACGACAACACCGGGGGGCAACGTGGAGTTCTTCGATGGGACGACCTCGCTGGGTACTAAGCCGCTGGTCGGTGGAACGGCCGGCCTGTCAACGTCTACCCTGAGCGTTGGCAGCCACTCGATCACGGCTACATACGGCGGAAGCGCCGACTTCAACGGCAGCACGTCATCAATGCTGAAGCAGGTTGTGAACAAGCAACCCACCACAACCACGCTTACGTGTGCCCCCCCGAGCGCCGCGGTGAACCAGCTGGTGTCCTGCACCGCCACGGTGTCGATGACGATTTCCAACCCCACCCCGCTGAGCGGAACAGTCTCGTTCTACGTCGACGGGTCAGTATCCCCAGCAGCCACTCTCCCCGTGGGCACTGGCAGCGCGGTGTGGAACACGACGTTCGGCGGCGGTTCTCACAACGTCGTGGCGATATACAGCGGCGACGCGAACTACAAAACGAGCAGCTCGTCGCCGGCACTGGTCACCGTAAACTGTGATCAGACCATCACCGGCACGCATTCAGGGCTGACGGTGACCAGCGGTACAACCTGCCTGCTGAACGCGACCATCACCGGCGGTATCAGCGTCGGCCGGGGTGCTGTTCTCGATGTCGAGAACAGCACGGTATACGGGTCGATCTCGGCCAGCTACCCAGCGACGTTCCGCATGTGCGCAAGCCACACCGGCTCGGTCACGGTGGGCCACGCCGCTGGCTTCGTGGTCATTGGTGACCCGACCAACAATTGCGCCGCGAATACGGTGAATGGATCGATTCTCGCCGCGTACAACACAGGCGGGTTGGTCATCGTCGCCAATACCGTGAGCGGTTCGGTCACGGCGGTGGGAAACAGCGGGGCCGGCCCGCTTCCCGGCGAGTCAACGCCGATCGTCAGCGGAAACCACCACTGACTCGGGTAGCGGAGAGACCGACCTGACCAGGCCTGGGCAGTTCTCGATGTGCACCCAGCCAGGAGTGCGCCCATGGCCAGAAGCCCTTTCGTTGGTCAGTTGCGCCTAGGCGCTGAGAATCGCTGGGTCACCGGCGTGGGAATGCGCCTCGGCCGCCTGCTGCCGCGCAGCGATAGACGTGATTGGCGTCCGCCCGCGAATTGCAGACCTCCGGGCCGCCGCTCGCGGGGCTTGGCCGCCTGGGTTGGCTTCGTGGTAGGCGCGCCGAAGCGCTTTACGAGCGCGGTACGCAACTGCAGAGATCGACTGCGGGGTGACGCCACGGTCCGCGGCGAGTTCCGAGGGACTGCGCCCCTCAACATCGAGCAACCAGAGCACCTCGCGCCAGCGAACGGGCAACGACCTCATGGCCAAACGAACTGCATGGCTGATGTCGATCTCGGTCTGGGGATCGGAGCCCGCCCCCGCCCCGTGCACGGCACCAAGCTCCTCGGTGGGTCGCTCGCGCCCTCGCTGGCCTCGGTAGGAATCGGCGGCGACGTTTCGCAGGGAGGCCCACAGATATGGTCGGACCGGGCCATTTGGCCCCTTCCCCTTCCGAAGCTGCCGCAAGACGCGGATGAAGGCTTCCGCGACGAAGTCCTCCGCATCAGCGCGTTGAGCGCCGAGTTGCGCAGCTCGGCGCAATGCGACGTCGACATGTTTCACATACAACACACCCTCCGCCTCGATGTCACCAGACCTAATCCGTGTGAGCAAGGCCTGTTCATCGTCGAGCTCGGCGCTCGACAGCATTGACCTCACTCCTGACGTGTGCGACGGACTGGTGGCTCCGCTACCCGGCGCTTATTCGTCGGCGTGTGTGTTCACGCTCTGCCAGCGGACTAAATACATCATATGTATGATGACTGATACGTCAAGGTTAGCAGGGATTGGGATGATTAGCCCGAACAGCGACTCCCAGATACGGGCGATCCAAGCAGTTTCGGGAATTTTGGGTTTCAGGAACCCATATGGATCGGGCACCCAAGTCATCATATGAAATAGGAACGTTTGGTCGATTTTGTCAGGTCTGTCCGTTTGCCCGCATGCGGATCCGCCCATCCCCTTGGACCACAGACCCGCTCGCGCCAGCCCGGCAATCAACCAGAGCGTGAGGATGCGTCAGATGCTCGCCGCATCTCGCGTCTAACCTGTGCCGGACCCTGCGCCGGCGAATGGAGTACAGGGCAGGGATCGAACCTGAGTTTCGATCTCGTCGTACTTCCGCACGAACCGCGCCCGACGCCGCCCCGCACGCATCCGCGTGCATCCCCCACCCGGTGGTCGGCGCCGGGCCGGTTCGGGTGTCAGCTGAGGGGGCTGTCGGAGCAGATCGCCGAAGTGGGCTGATCGCGCGGCACGGCGATCCGTGACCGCAAACCCGGATAGTCCCGGTCAAATCTGCCGTGAACGCTTGTAATTCGATGCCCGTTTCCCGCAGACGCGTAATAGGATGGTCGCCGTGCCGACGTTCCGGGTCCGGGAAGCAGCTGAACTGCTGGGTGTCAGTGACGACACCGTGCGCCGCTGGGCGGACGGTGGCCGACTGCCCACGAGTACCGAATCGGGGCGGCGTGTCATTGACGGCGTGGACCTAGCCAGGTTCGCCGAGGAGCTTGCCGCCACGGCCGACCGACCGATCCCGCGCAGAGTTGTCGCGGAATCGGCTCGCAACCGATTCACCGGTCTGGTTACCCGCGTGGTCCGCGACGCCGTGATGGCCCAGGTAGAAATCCAGTCGGGGCCGCACCGGATCGTCTCACTGATGAGCCGAGAGGCTGCCGACGAACTCGAACTGGAGCCCGGCGTGATCACGGTGGCGTCGGTCAAGGCGACAAACGTCGTGATCGAGCTCCCGGAGCCGCGCCAGGGCCGTCGTCTATGAGCCGACTGCGCTCGCACCCCAACACTGCGCACAAACCTAGGAGAAGAAATGCGCCGTGAGGTAGCGATCATCATGGTTTTGGCCGCCGCGCTCACTGCGACCGCGAGTTGCTCCTCGAGCAAGTCCTCGAACTCCGCGGCCTCGGGAGCAAGTGAGTCCAGACGCGCAACGAGCGCAACCGTGACCGTCTTCGCTGCGTCCTCTCTCCAGAAGGCGTTCACGACCCTCGCTAGCCAGTTCGAGGCCGACCATCCGGGGACAACCGTCAAGCTGAACTTCGGGGCGAGCTCGGCGCTCGCGCTGCAGATCATTCAGGGCGCGCCGGCGGACGTCTTTGCCTCCGCCGCACCGAAGAACATGACACAGGTGGTCAGCGCGGGCGATGCGTCCACCTCGACCAACTTCGTCAAGAACGTGATGGAAATCGCGGTCCCGCCGAGCAACCCGGCCGGGATCACGGGACTGGCCGATCTAGCTAAGAGAGGCGTCAAGGTGGCACTGTGCCAGGTCCAGGTGCCGTGCGGCGCGACGGCTGACGCCGTGTTCAGGAAGGCCAAAATCACAGTCAAGCCGGTGACGCTCGAACCGGACGTCAAGTCGACCCTTGCGAAGGTGGAATTGAACGAGGTCGACGCCGGCGTCGTCTACGTGACCGACGTCCTGGCGGCTGGAGCGAAGGTCAAGGGCATCAACGTAGCGGCGGACATCAACGCCTCGACGGAATACCCGATCGCAGCGTTGAGCAAGGCTTCCAATGCAGCCGGGGCGCAGGCATTCGTCGCGTTCGTGCTTTCGGCGGCAGGGCAGAGCGCACTTACCGCCGACGGGTTCGAGCGGCCCTGACCCGGTCACCGTTACGGTCCGGCTCCCGCACGCGACAGCGAGGGCCGGCGCGGCGCGGTGCACCAGCACTGATCGCAACGCCGGCGCTGCTCGGCTTCGCCTTCCTCGTGCTTCCCTTGTTCGCCCTTGTCTTCCGCGCTCCGTGGCGTGGCCTCGGCAAGCTGCTGTCGGACAGCCAGGTCCTCACTGCCCTGCGCCTGTCGCTGGAATGTGCAAGCGCCGCAACCCTTATATCTCTCGTGCTGGGAGTGCCGCTGGCGTGGGTGCTGGCACGCGTCCGCTTGCCCGGCATGGGGCTGGTCCGCGCGCTGCTCACCCTGCCGCTCGTCCTGCCACCCGTCGTCGGGGGTATCGCGCTGCTCGTCGCACTGGGTCGCAACGGAATGGTTGGTCGTTATCTCGATCAGTGGTTCGGAATAACGCTCCCTTTCACTACTGCGGGAGTGATCCTCGCGGAGACATTCGTGGCGATGCCATTCCTCATTGTCAGCGTCGAAGGGGCACTACGTTCGGCTGATCGCGACCTCGAGGAGGCCGCGGTCACGCTGGGTGCATCGCGAATCGGGGTGTTTCGGCGCGTGACGCTGCCGCTTATCACCCCATCGCTGCTGGCGGGATCGATCCTGTGCTGGGCGCGGGCACTGGGTGAGTTCGGCGCAACAATCACCTTCGCCGGCAACTACCCGGGGACGACGCAGACGATGCCGCTGGCCATCTACGGTGCGTTCGAGTCGGATCCACCGGCGGCGACGGCCCTGAGCCTAGTCCTCCTGCTGGTCGCGGTGACCGTTCTCGCGGCGCTGCGCGATCGGTGGCTTCGCGGCGTGACAATACTGTGACTGATCCGGTCGTCGAGGGCGTCCCTCCGCGCACGAGCCGACGCGTCGGCCGCGGGCTCCTCCTGAGCGGCACGGCGAAGCGGCGCGAATTCCGGCTGAACGTCGACCTTGCTGTGGCCCCGGGGGAAGTGCTCGGTGTCCTGGGACCTAACGGCGCGGGGAAGACCACGCTGCTTAGCACACTCGCCGGGCTCAACGCGCTGACCGACGGCGCCATCGCCCTCGACGGCCAGATACTCGACGACGTGGCGGGTGGGCATTTCGTGGCGCCCGAGCACAGGCCAGTTGGCTTCGTCTTTCAGAACTACCGATTGTTTCCGCACCTGAGCGTGCGGGACAACGTTGCTTTCGGCCCGCGATCGCGAGGCCGGGGACGGCGCGTGTCACGCGAAATCGCAGACCGGTGGCTGGACAGATTCGGTCTCGGGGA
Organism: Actinomycetota bacterium; assembly: GCA_030775825.1. Classification (GTDB taxonomy): domain Bacteria; phylum Actinomycetota; class Actinomycetes; order Mycobacteriales; family Jatrophihabitantaceae; genus JALYIL01. Next base: position 39,557 of record JALYIL010000161.1, on the reverse strand, counting down.
GCTTGCCGATCGCAAACCCCGAGAGCTGTCGGGAGGCCAGGAGCAGCGGGTCGCGCTCGCGCGGGCGCTGGCCGCCGATCCCGGCCTGTTGCTCCTCGATGAGCCGCTCGCCGCACTCGACGCCCGCATCAAGATCGAGGTACGGGCCGAATTGCGGCGTCACCTTGCTGATTTTGGGGGCGCCACGGTTCTCGTCACGCACGATCCTCTCGAAGCGATGATCATGGCCGACCGGCTGCTGGTGATCGAGAACGGGCAGATCGTCCAGCAAGGCACGCCCGCCGATGTGGCCCGGCGTCCGGCCACTCAGTACGTCGCGCGACTGGTCGGCCTGAACCTCTACCCAGGCACCCGGGATGCCGAAGGCCGGATCGCGCTTGACGGCGGCGGGTCGTTCGTCGGTGCGGCCGGCCCAATACAGCCCTCGCGTGTTCTCGTGGCGATCCGGCCCGCGGCGATTTCAGTGCATACAGCCAAACCCGATCACTCCAGTCCGCGCAACCTCTGGCCGGGATCGGTGGCGGGACTTGAGCTGCTGACCGACCGGGTGCGCGCCCAGATCGACGGCGTACCGCCGGCACTCGTCGATCTCACTCCGGATGCTGTTGCCGATCTCAACCTCACCGGCGGTACCGGTGTCTGGCTCAGCACCAAGGCTACCGATATCGACATCTATCCCGACCCGAACTAGTCGCCGGCGCACCCGAGGTCAGTAGGCTAACCGCATGGTGACCGTTGTCGTCCGCTTCTGGGCGGGCGCTCAACGGGCTGCTGGCCACCCCGAGGAGTCGCTGTCAGCAGCGACGGTCGGTGAACTGCGCCAGACACTGTCCGGCCGTCACGAGCTGACAAATGTCTGCGCGGCCGCATCGTTCCTCGTCGACGGCGAGCAGGCCACCGACCGAACGGCATTGCAGGACGGGGCCGTCGTTGACGTGCTGCCGCCGTTCGCCGGTGGGTGAACGCCAGTCTCGCGCTAGGCGACCCGCAACGGTCGACCTGTGGAAACCCCCGCGACACATTGTCTAGTCAACCTGGAGACAGGGCCCTAGTCGGGTGAGTCGTCGTAAGGGGGCAACCAGTGACGAGACGACCACGCGAGCGTGATCGCTACGTCGCCAAGGTGAACAGCCTGGTGGCGGCCGGACGCGACGATCTGGTCGAAGAGATCACCAGTCAGTACAAGGAAACAGAATCGTCCGGGCGCGAGGCGTTCTGGGCCAAGGAGACCCCGGGCTGGCCCACCCGCCGAAGCTGAGCGCCGAGCCTTGCCACTCCGGCAAGCTCGCTCGAGCCGCGGCTGCTGGGCACGTCAACGTTGGAACGTCGCGATGAGTTGCGCGCGCGCCAAGGTGTGGAAGGCCAGGTTGAACGACACGACGGCTGCGCTGGCCTCGTCGTCTACCCCGAGGCTCTCCACATCCACCGCGTGCACCACGAAGTAGTACCGGTGCGGGCGGTCGCCGTCCGGGGGGTAGGCGCCTCCGTAGTCCCGGCTGCTCCAGTCGTTGCGGACATGGAACGCACCGCCCGGCAGCGAGGCCCCGCTCGCGCCCGCGTTGGTGGACAACTCGTCAGTGCCAGCGGGCAGGTCGACCAGGATCCAGTGCCAGAACCCCGAAGGCGTCGGGGCGTCCGGGTCGTAGCAGCTGACCACGAAGCTCTTCGTGCCATCCGGGTAACCGCTCCACGCCAGGTGCGGAGAGGCGTTTTGGGCGCCGTCAGCGGCGCCCTCGTACGCGTGGGCCGGACTCATCGCCTCGCCATCGCTGATGTCGGCACTCGTGAGCGTGAATGAGGCGACCTGCGGCAGCTTCTCATACGGATCCTGGGCTTGCGGCCTGTCGAGGCTCATGGGGAGTTCCTCCCGGGTCAAGGGCTGGTCCGTATCGACCCTAGAGTGGAATGGGCAACCGAGGTAGGGAGTGTTCATGACAGACGGCGGCCCTCGGCCTGCGCTGGTCGTCGGTATCGGCGGATCAACGAGTGCCACCTCGAGTACTGCCCTGTTGCTTCGTGCCGCGCTGGCGCAGGCAGCCGAGCGGGGTGCTCGGACGCTGGCGGTCACGGGCGAGCAACTCGCCGTGCTGCCGATCTACGCTCCGAGCGATGATCCGATGGCGGTGGCGAGCGAGCTGATCGAGTCCGTGCGCGGGGCGGACGCTGTGATCATCGCGACGCCTGGCTACCACGGGGGGATGTCTGGCCTGGTCAAGAATGCAATCGACCACCTCGAGGCCTTGCGCGAGGACGAGCGGCCCTATCTCGACGGCCGCGCGGTCGGCCTCATCGTGTCGGCCTCAGGCTGGCAGGCTTGCGGCACCACGCTGGTGTCCGTGCGTTCTGCCGTGCACGCGCTGCGGGGTTGGCCGACACCCTTCGGCGTCACCGTGAACTCGGCGCAACAGCATCCGATGCCTGATGGGAGTTTCGGCGAGCCTGTCGCCGGCGCGCTTTCGATCATGGTCGGCGAGGTCCTGGACTTCGTCGCCTGGCGGGCGGCGGCAGCGTCGCTGGCGACCGCGACACGGTCATCGTGACCGAGCGCTAGGGCGTCGGCGCATCCAGGCGCAATCGATGCTGCTCCACCAGCATGCACCGGTTCTCGACGTAAAGCAGGCCGGCGTCCTCGGCGATCTGGCGTGCCTCGGCCGAGGCGAGGTGCAGCTGAAGCCACAGCGCGGTAGCACCGGCCGCGACTGCCTGGCGCGCGATATCCGGGGTGGCCTCAGACGGGCGGAAGACCTGCACGAGTCCGACCGGCTCGGGCACCTCGGCCAGCGTTCGATACACGGTCTCGCCGAGGATCTTCTCCGAGTGAGGATTGATCGCGATGATTCGCCACCCCCGTTCCTGCATGTGTTGGGGAACGTAGTGCGCGGGTTTTTCGGCTGCGTTGCTTGCCCCGACAACCGCAATCGTGTTGTACCGCTTCAAGATTTTTTCAACGATCGCGTCGGTGCTGGACATCCCTCCACCATAGAGTCACATCTCATGACGGGACCGGGAACTCTGCCGTGGCAGCCAGCTTTCGATGATCTTGTGGCAGCGCCGGTAGCCGTGGCGCTACGTCTGTGCTCTCGCGCAAGCGACGTGCTAGCGGCGCCGATCGACCCCGATGTGGCCGACACAGCGGCCTTCTGCGAGCGTTACGGCGTTGAACTGTTGGATTGCGCGAATTGCGTCGTCATCGCCGGGCGGCGAGGCGAGGTGACGACCTATGCGGCGTGCGTCGTCCTAGCCACTACGCGGGCCGACGTCAACGGCATCGTCCGACGCCGCCTGCAGGCGCGCAAGGCCTCGTTTGCAGCGATGCAGGACGCGGTCGACCTGTCGGGCATGCAGTTCGGTGGGATCACGCCGCTCGGGCTCCCTACCGCTTGGCCGGTGCTGGTGGACGTCGCCGTTGTTTCGCGGAGCACCGTGGTGATCGGCAGCGGCTTGCGCCGATCGAAGTTGGCACTGCCCGCCGCTGTGCTGGCCGACCTGCCGGCAAGCGAAGTCATCGAGGGGCTGGCTAGCTAATCTGCCCGGGCGTCGCGTGCCTGGACGCTGCGCAGCGCTCTGGGCAGGTAGGCCGCCCCCGCACCGGCGGCCGCGGCAAGGTCGGAGGGATTCTGTATCGCGCACGTGCGCAACGATAGGCAGCCGCATCCGATGCAAGCCTCGAGCCCGTCGCGCAGGCGGGTGAGTGCCGAGATCTGGTCCTCCAGACGCGCCCGCCACAGCCGGGAGAGCCCGGCCCAGTCAGCCTTCGTCGGCGGTCGGCCGTCGGGAAGGGTCGCCAGCGAATCGGCGATCTCGTCGAGAGTGAGTCCGACATTCCGCGCTGCGCGGATGAACGCTAGCCGACGCAGCACGTTGCGCTGATATCTTCGCTGCCCACCCGACGTACGCGCGGCGGCGAGCAGGCCTTCCCGCTCGTAATAGCGAAGTGCCGACGCGGCGAATCCGCTGCGATCGGCGACCTCCCCGACGCTCAACAGATCAGTGCTTCTCATCGCGCTGAAGGCTTTCGCTTGACTTAAAGTTGACTTCAACTACGACTATAGCCTGATGAGCCACTTGAACGTAGTGCCCACTGCATTGATCACTGGCGCATCGCGCGGCTTCGGCAGGGCGTTGGCGCGCGAGCTGAGCTCGCGGGGCTGGCACCTCGTCCTGGATGCGCGGCACGCCGACGAGCTGCTTGTCCTCGCGAACGAGCTTCCCGACGTCGTTGCCGTCGCCGGGGACGTCACGGACCCCCTACACCGGCAGGCAATCACCGCGGCCGTCGAGGTGTTCGGCGGCCTCGACCTGCTCGTGAACAACGCGAGTGATCTCGGGCCCCATCCGTTGCCCGAACTTGCCGACTACCCGCTGGCAGAGCTTCGGCGCGTCTACGAAACGAACGTGCTCGCTCCGCTGGCACTGGTTCAGCTACTCCTGCCGGCTCTGCACGCAAGGCAGGGAACCGTCGTAAACCTGAGTTCCGACGCAGCGGTGCAGGCATACGGGGGCTGGGGCGGATACGGCTCGAGCAAGGCCGCGCTCGACCACATCGGCAGCGTGCTCGCGGTCGAACGGCCACAGCTTCGGATCTACGGATTCGACCCCGGGGACATGCGTACCCGGATGCACCAGGATGCGTTCCCCGGCGAGGACATCTCCGATCGCCCCGAGCCGGAATCGGTGGTGCCGACCCTGCTGAGGCTGCTCGACAAGCGGCCAATCAGCGGTCGTTACCGTGCCGAAGATCTAGCCATCGAGGTGTCGCGATGACGGCTGTCGAATTCACCCTTCCGGCCGAACTCGAGGCACAGGCTCCGGCGCCTCGCCGGGACGCCGTCCGCCTGCTGGTGGCTGCCCCGCACGAACTGCGGCACGCGCAGTTCGGTGAATTACCCCAGCAGCTGGAGCCGGGCGACCTGGTCGTGGTGAACACGTCGGCCACGTTTCCGGGCGCTGTGCTTGGCCGCCGAAGTGATGGCAGGCAGGTGATGGTCCATTTCTCGTCCGAGCTGCAGGACGGGAGCTGGCTGGTCGAACTCCGCCCGCCAGTGCGAGCCGACGGCCCGTTTCGCGATGTCTCACCGGGTGACGCGGTGCTGCTGCCGGACGGCGTCATGCTGACGGTTCGCAACGCCCAGCCCGCGGGACAGAGTCGGCTGTGGAGCGCGCAGGCCGGCATTGACGGCGGAGTATTGCGCTACCTAGCCCACCACGGGCAGCCCATCCGGTACGCATACGTGCCGCACTCGCACCCCATCACCGACTACCAGACGATCTTCGCTCGCGAGGTCGGCAGCGCGGAGATGCCCAGTGCCGGACGGCCCTTCACGCCGCAGATCGTTACCGAGCTGGTGAGCCGCGGCATCGCGGTCGCGCCGGTCACGTTGCACGCCGGGGTTTCCTCCCAGGACAGCGGAGAGCCACCATTGGCCGAGAGGTTCCTCGTACCACCGGCGACCGCGCGCCTGGTCAACTCGACGCGGCGTGCAGGCAGCCGCGTCGTGGCCGTGGGTACGACGGTGACGCGCGCGCTGGAGACCGTTGCCGATGCCGAGGGGACGCTGCATCACGGTGGTGGCTGGACCGGCCTCGTTCTGGGTCCGGACCGGCCCGCTCGCGCCGTGACTGGACTGGTAACGGGATGGCATGCTCCGGGCGCGTCCCATTTGCAGTTGCTGCAGACCGTGGCGGGCGAGCGCCTTGTCCAAGACGCTTATGACGAAGCGCTGCGCGCACGTTACCGCTGGCATGAGTTCGGCGACAGTTGCCTGCTTCTGCCGTAGCTCGAAGGCCAGCGACTATCTGCCGATCGCGGCCAGGAAATCGCCGTGCAACAAGCCATTGCTCGCCGCGGCGCTGCCCTGGTGGACACCGTCGATGCCGTCGAGGCCGGTGAAGCGACCACCGGCCTCGGTGACGATCGGAGCCAGCGCAGCCATGTCCCAGATCGAGAGCTCCGGTTCTGCCGCGAGATCGACAGCCCCTTCGGCCACGAGCATGTATGACCAGAAGTCACCGTATGCCCGCGAACGCCACACCTGATCGGTGAGGGCGATGAACGAGTCCCGGCAACCGAGGGCCTCCCATCCGCTTAATGAGGCGTAGGACAAGCTCGCGTCGACGAGGCGCGAGACTCCGGACACCGAGAGCCGCGCCGGCTCGCCCCCGGTCGACAACCAGGCGCCGCCTCCGATGCGTGCCCACCATCGCCGGCCGAGTGCCGGTGCCGAGACGACCCCGAGCACCGCGTCACGGTCGTCGAGCAGCGCAATGAGGGTCGCCCAGACGGGAACGTTGCGCACGAAGTTCTTCGTCCCGTCGATCGGGTCGATCACCCATCGGCGGCTTCCCACCCCGGTTGAGCCGAACTCCTCGCCGGAGATCGAGTCCCCGGCTCGCTCGTGGGCGAGCAGGCTACGAAGCGCGCTCTCCACCGCCCGATCAGCGTCAGTGACCGGGGTCAAGTCGGGCTTGGAGTCCACGCGCAGGTCAGCGGCACCGAAGCGCTGGCGGGTAATCGCGTCCGCGGCATCAGCCATCCGCAGGGCGAGAGCAAGGTCGTCGGCGTAGTGGGCGCCGGCTATTTCTGACACGCCCGCAGGCTACCGTCGAGCTGTGCGCCCCGACTCCTGCGATGCCGTCCTGACCGGTGCCTCGGCCCGCGGAAGGGTTCCGCCGTTTCATGTCATGCGAGTCATCGACGCCGTCGTCGCGCGGCGGGCGGCCGGCCTTCCGGTGTGGGACCTCTCCGCAGGTCAGCCGTCGACCTCGGCGCCGAGCGTGGTGCGCGCCGCCGCCGCCGCCGCGGTGGACACCGACCGGATCGGCTACACCAACGCGCTCGGGATCCCGCTGCTGCGCTCGGGGATCGCCGGGCATTACGGGCGGACCTATGGCGTCGAGGTGGACCCGTCCTCGGTCGCCGTGACGACCGGCTCGTCCGGCGCCTTCCTCTACGCCTTCCTGGCCGCGTTCGAGGCTGGCGACACGGTGGTGCTCGCGCGTCCCGGCTACCCCGCCTATCGCAACATGCTGGCAGCTCTGGGCTGCCGCGTGATCGAGCTGCCCTGCGGTCCGGAAACCCGATTCCAGCCGAGCCTCGACCAGCTGGAGGCCCTCGACGTGCCGCCAGACGGCTTGGTCGTCGCGAGTCCGGCGAACCCGACCGGGACCATGCTCGCCGCCGAGGACCTCGAAGCGCTGGCAGTCTGGTGCGACGGGCGTGGGACGAGGCTCGTGAGCGACGAGATCTACCACGGCATCACGTTCTCGGAGCCGGCCGCCACCGCCTGGCAGTTCAGCCGCAACGCGATTGTCGTCAACTCCTTCTCGAAGTACTTCTCGATGACCGGGTGGCGGATCGGATGGATGCTCGTCCCGGACGACCTCGTCGATGCGGTCGACCGCTTGGCCGGGAACTTCACCATCTGCCCGCCCGCGCTGTCGCAGCTCGCCGCCGTCCGCGCCTTGGATGTCTACGCCGAACTCGACGCGAATGTCGAGCGCTACCGGGTCAACCGCGATCTGTTGCTGACCCGGCTGCCGGAGATCGGGATCGACGAGATGGCGCCGCCCGACGGCGCGTTCTACATCTACGCCGACGTCTCGCGTTGGACCGAGAACTCGCTGTCGTGGTCCGCGCGCCTGCTGGAGGAGACCGGAGTGGCCGTCGCACCAGGGATCGACTTCGACCCGGTCGACGGGGGCAGGTTCATTCGGATGTGCTTTGCCGGCGACGCCGCGTCGATACTCGAGGGAGTGGACGTCCTGGGGGAGTGGCTTGGGCGGCAGCCGATTTTGAGGTCCTCTGATCCAGCCTGACGGGTAGACCGACCCTGCCGCCGGTTCCCGGTTCCGGCGGCGCCCTTTTCCACCGCTTCCCCGCTGGAATCGTTGGGATCCCGGCCTTGCACTGATCACCTCGGCGGGGAAGACAGCTGATCCGGCTGAAACTCGCCGGCTGACGACGGCGTCGTCCGCCTGCTCGGCTCTACCGGATGTCAAGATCCAGGACGGGCGCAGCGTCCCAGCTGAGGTGGCTAGGCGTTGCCCAGGGTCAGCGTGATAAGCGAGAACAGATCGCTCTCGTTGACCTCGACGATCTTTCGCCGCGTGATCTGCACGCCGTAGGGGCCGCGGTTCGTCGGCACCTTGGGCGCGGAGAAGTTGAACTCGCAGAAGCCGTTGACGTCGATCTTTCCTGGCTGGAGGTTAGTGGCTGCCAGGACGTTGCCCACGTTGTCACTGATGGTGACCGTTCCCCCGCCGGCAAGGTCGGTGTAGTTACCCGTGCCGTGGCATCCGTTGGCCGATCTCGTCGTGTCGGCAACGAAGTAGGAGGGATTGGGGATGGACACCACGCCGTAGGCAGTCTTGGTGGTCGGCGTGTTCTTGGTTCCCGAGAGGTTGAGCGTCGCAGCAACGCTGACTGCGATGATCATGGCGAGCAGCGTCGTTCCCGCGATGATGACGGAAAGCCGCCGCCTACGCTGTGCGCGCACGTAGTCGGTCATTCACTTCCTCACGGTCGGTACGCGGGCGGGACAACGGTCAGGTGGGCAGGCCCGATCGTAACGGTCAGGAACCCTCGGGACGCTCAGGAACCCTCGGGACGTTCAGGACGCCAACGGCAGGCAGACAGCGAAGCAGCAACCGAGCTCGGTGTTCTCGATCCTGATGCTGCCTGAGTGAGCCTCGACGATGCCGCGAGTGATCGCGAGTCCCAGGCCGGCGCCGGCCGGGTGGACCCAGTGGGGCGTGCGAGCGGCCTCGCCGCGGAAGCCGACTTCGAAGACCCGGCGCAGATCGCCGGGCGCGATACCGCCGCATTGGTCGCGGACGACCACCTCGGCCGCGGGCTGCTCGTGGTCCGCCGGCGGGTCGAGACGAACCCCGACCGCGACCTCGACGCGTCCGTCCGCGGGAGTGTGCTGGATCGCATTCGCGACGAGGTTGGTGAGCGCGCGGTTGAGCTCCGGGCCGTTGCCCGACACCAGCGCCGATGCCGTGAGCGTGCCCGTCAGCTGCACACCTTGCGCCGCGGCGAGTGGCTTCAGGGCCGCGAGGCAGTCCGAGACCAGGTCGTCCAGCGCGATCGTGTCGATGTCGCGCGCGAACGAGCCGGCTTGGAGGCGGGACAGATCGAACAAGTCGTCGACCATGCCGCTGAGCCGTTCGACTGACGCCCGGATCTGCTTGTAGTACACGTCCGGGTTGTCGACGATGCCGTCTTCGAGCGCTTCGGACATCGCTCGTAGACCGGCCAGTGGCGTGCGCAGGTCATGGCTGACCCACGCAACCAGTTCGCGTCGCGAGGCCTCCAGCGCCTGCTCCCGGCTGCGCGAAACGGCAAGCCGGCGTGCGGTCGCACTGAGGTCGCGGCGCACGGCCTCGAGTTCGGCGGTGAGCCGGCGCCCGTTGAGGCTCGGGACTCGTCCTTCGCTGAGGTCTGTCACGGCCTTGCTGAGCTCGCGCCGGTCCTTGGTGAGACGTCGGGCGGCGGAGAAGGCCGCCAGCGCGCCGAGGACTCCCGCAGAACCGGCGACGACGAGCACGCTTTGTTGGGCGTGCCCCGGTAGGACCATCACCCGCACGCTTCCGAGCACCGCGCCGATCGAGCTCGCCGTGCCGGTCAACACGACCGAGGCGAGAACGCCGCCCAGCGAGAACCGACGTAACGGTAAGGTGATCAGCCACATCGCGGCACAGGCAGCGATCGCCCACACGACGATGGTGGCAACGTGCGCCGGGCTCAGGTGCACGGGATTTCCAGGCGGTAGCCGACACCCCACACGGTCTTGATCAGCATCGGATTCGTCGGATCCTTCTCTACCTTCTCGCGCAGCCGGCGGACGTGGACGGTGACCGTCGATTGGTCGCCGAAGGTCCAGCCCCACACCTCGCGCATCAGTTGCTCCCGATTGAACGCCGTACCCGGATGCGCGAGCAGGAAAGCCAGGAGGTCGAGCTCACGAACGGTGAGCGCGAGTTCTATCCCGTCGCGGGTCGCGCGGCGGGCTGCGGTATAGACCTGGATGTGCCCGGCCACGAGCACGACTGGCGAGGACGGCTCGGCCGCCGAGCGCCGCAGCACCGAGTCGACCCGCAATACGAGTTCACGCGGCGAGAAGGGCTTGGTCACGTAGTCATCGGCGCCCACCTCGAGACCCGCGATCCGGTCCTCGGCTTCGCCGAGCGCGGTGAGCATGATGACCGGCAGGCGGGGCTGGGCGAGCCGGATCCGGCGACAGACCTCCAGCCCGTCAACCTCGGGCAGCATCAAGTCGAGCACCACGAGATCAGGCGGCCGCGCTGCGACCGAGTCCAGGGCACTCTGGCCGTCGCGGACATGCCGCGTGCGGTGCCCGGCCCGCTCGAGATAGCTGACGACCACGGTGGCGACGGTGTCATCGTCGTCCACGACCAGCACCTCAGCCATGCATCGATGGTAGGGGTGCATGCACGGTGGCTTCGTCGCTGCGGCCCCCGCGTTCCCCAGTCCGTAAGACGATGTCGGCTTCGGCCATCTCGCCCAGAGCGTGCGCGCCCGATGGGCATGCCGAGGTGTTCACACCAGCCGGCGTCCTCAGCCATCCGATTGCGCGCACAACAGCTTGCATTCCAGCCGGCGCGGGGCGCGAGGACGAGTGACCGTTTCGCGAACTACAACAGCACCGTGTTCCACCCATCTAATTCAGCTGGCTCGGACGTCGTAGGCCACCCTGAGCAATTCGTCGAATGCGGCGTTGGCCAGGCCGCCGCGCTTGCGCACGACCGTGCCGGGCGCAGGCGGCAAGGCGCGGACGAGAGAGGCGCACGCGGCAAGGCGCGGACGAGAGAGGCGCGGACGAGAGAGGCGCGGACGAGACGAGGTGTGAACAAGACGAGGTGTGAACAAGACGAGGTGTGAACGAGACGAGGCGTGGACGAGACGAGGCGTGGACGAGACGAGGCGTCGATCTTGGGGTGGGGAAGTCGTGTCCGGCGCGGCGGAGCGCGCGATCCCCGGCAGCTGGGCCGCTGGCGGGGCCATGACTCGCAGTTTCAGCCCACGCGCCGCCAGTCCGAGCCGAGAATTAGGACGCACTTGGCCGTGTCGTTGCCCAGATCTCGTCCGTGTTAGGCCAAAATGAGCGAGGCCCCTCCATGTATGAGATGGAGGGGCCTCAACCGGTTCAGCTGCACCGCCCGCCGATTGCTCGATGAGCCTGCGTCGCCTGACCGACCGCTGGCTTCGGATACCGCCTCTGTTGTCGGTTACCCGATTTCGTCGGCTTCCAAGGTTTCCCCTGGATCGATATCCGCGCCCTGCGATGGAGTAGTTCTACTGTGGGTTGGCCAGCTGCACAAGGGGAAAGTGCGCGTCTTTTGAAGATTCTTTCTTAACCTGTTGTTCGTCCACAGACTCGCGCTCGTTATCCCCAGAAAACGCGATTATCCACCGATATTTCCACACGGTCATGCACAGCGCTACGCATGGACCGCTGCGTTAGTGTCCGAGCCCGCCGCGATCAGCAGCACGCTATCGAGGTGCAGTAAGTGGACAACTCGCTTGGTCGTTCCCCGGATGCCGACCAAGATCAGCGTGCCGCGATCGCGTAGGAAGGCGTCGTGAGCCTCGAGGACGGCATCCAGGCCGGCGCTGTCGACGAAGGCCAATCCGGAGAAGTCCATCCGGATGAACCGGCGCCCATCAGCCAGCTGGGTCTCCAGGCAAGCGGTCAGCATGCGTGCGCTGGCGATGTCCAGATCTCCGGCGAGCCGGAGGCTCGCCCGGGAGCGGTCGGCCTTGGTTACCGTGATGGTGAGGCCGAACCCATCCCAACATTGCCCAGGTCCAGCTGATGCGAGTTTGGCCATCGAATGCTCCGCGGGGTCGTGGCGAAGACTCTCTGGGTCTGCGCGAGCTGAGTCGTGCTGACTCTCTTTCTACGTCAACGGTGACGCCCGACCTAGAGGCAACAACCTGCACCGCCGGTTGTTGCCAGTCACTTGTCCCACCCTTGACCCATCACGACGTTCTCCCCGAAATGGGTGCCCACTGCCCTCCCCGCTTACCGCTGCGGCCTCTCGACATCGCGGATTTGGCCAAGGTGGCGTCCTGCGCATGGAGACTTCTTCTCCGCGGCCGGAGTTTCGAGCTTCGTTCCCTTGGCCTCGCCGGTCCGGATCATGGACACCCGCAACGGTAACGGTGGCCGCGAGTCGGTGATCGGCGCGCAGAGCACGGTCAACCTCTTCGTGGCAGGCATGAACGGCGTCCCGTATTCCGCCGCCGCGGTGGTCGCCGGTGTCACGCTCATCGATTACGCCGGAGGTACGTACCTAACCGCCTTCCGCGGTACCAGCGCTGTGCCGTTCGACTCGACGCTCAATGCGACGGCAGGCCGGGTGGTCCCCAACGGGGCCGTCGTTACTGTGGGTGCCGACCAGATCGCCTTCTACAACAAGGCGGGCACGATCGACCTCGTCAGCGACCTCTTCGGCTACTTCCGATAGGTGGCAGCGTCATCGTCAGCCACGACCGGTAACGTCAGCACGTGCCATTCGAGCTGTCGCAGATTCTGGACGAGCGGAGCGGGGAAAACTTCCGCCTGCACTCGCGCTATGAGAGTCCCCAACTACCCCGAGTGCTCGAAACACTGGGCTTCGACCGCTTCTACGTGCGCGGCGAAGGTTGCTACCTGTACGACGCCGACGATCAGCGCTACCTGGACTTGCTGTCCGGCTTCGGCGTGTTCGCCCTCGGCCGGGGCAATCGAACGATTACCAAGGCGTTGCACGATGCCTTGGATGCCGACCTGCCGAACCTGGTGCAGCTCGACTGCGCGCTGCTTCCGGGAGTCCTGGCCGAGGCGCTCGTTGCGCGGACGCACCCAGGCATCGAGCGGGTTTTCTTCACGAACTCCGGCGCGGAGGCGATAGAGAGCGCCATCAAATTCGCCCGATGCGCCACGAAACGCAATCGGATCCTGTACTGCGACCACGCGTTCCACGGCTTGACTACCGGGGCGCTGTCGCTGAACGGGGGCGGGGAGTTCCGCAACGGCTTCGGACCGCTTCTCCCCGGGTGCGATGTCGTCCCGTTCGGCGACATCGACGCGCTCGCAGCGCAGCTGCGGCGTGGGGACGTGGCCGCGCTGGTCATCGAGCCCATCCAGGGCAAGGGTGTGAACCTCGCCCCGGACGAGTTCTGGCCCGCCGCGCAGGAACTGTGTCAGCGATACCGGACCTTGCTGGTGATCGACGAGATCCAGACTGGGCTGGGCCGAACCGGGAAGCTCTTCTGTCACGAACACTGGGGACTGCGGCCTGACATCATCACGGTGTCCAAAGCGCTTTCCGGCGGATATGTCCCAGTCGGGGCGATGATGTGCTCGGCGAAGGTATCCGACAGCGTCTTCAGCTCGATGGAGCGTGCCGTGGTCCACTCGTCCACGTTCAGCACGAACCAGCTGGCGATGGTGGCCGGATTGGCGACCCTGCACGCGATCGATGAGGAGGACATCGTCGAGCGCGCCCGCCGAACCGGCGAGGCCTTCATGAAGTCGCTCGAGCCGCTCGTCGAACGCTACGAGTTCCTGCACGAGGTCCGGGGAAAGGGACTGATGATCGGTCTGGTCTTCGGCGAGCCGAAGTCGAAGGCCTTGCGCCTGCGCTGGAAGACCCTCGAGGCGATGCGGGGCGCGTTGTTCTCGCAGCTCATCGTCGTGCCCCTGTTTCACCGGCATCGCATTCTGACCCAGGTCGCCGCGGACAACATGAACGTCGTCAAACTGCTACCGCCGCTCATCGCCGGTGAGGAGGAGGTCGAGTACTTCGTCGGCGCGCTGGACGACGTTCTGTCCAGCGCAGAGAAGGGGTCGGGAATGTTCTTCGAGTTCGGCAGGACGCTGGCCAAAGGCTCACTGCACAGGGCCAGGCGGTAGCCCCGCCGCCGGAAAGCGCTTCGGACTTAAGGACGTTCCCGCAGGATTTCTACTCCCGGACCCGAGAGGTCAGCCAGTGCCGATTTGCGGCCGGCGGCGGCGAGCAGTAGCGATATTGCTGGGCCCTCGACAACAGGACCAGAGCCGATGGAGTAGTCCATGTCCGTGGCTTTCAATCTCAGCCCGCTAACCCGGCGCTTACCGCCGATGATGGCGTTGCTATTCGCGTAGAACGTGATCGTTCGCGCCACCTCAGGCAGCGGATACGCACGCATGATGCCCAGGGGCCGGCGGATGTCCTCACCGTGCACGAATGCCTCGCCGAGCCATGTCGCCTTTGGCCCGGGCGGTGCGGTTTCGCGTGGCTGCGCCGCGCGGAACGCCGCCATGGTGGCCGCGGGCCCACCCGCAGCCTCAATCGCGACCTGCTTCGCCACGTAGTCGTTGAACTTGAACCCGGACGCGGCGAATTTCCCGAGGAATTTGGGCGGGGTCATCTTCGCGGCGGAGAGTTGGTGGGCAAGTACTTCATGGACGTTCCACGCGTCGCACAGCGACGGGGTGTACCACTGTTCGGCCGACAGGTCAGACAGGTCGTCGGCCAGTGCCGTTCGCTCGGCGTGGATCGTCGGCCAGATGCTCTCGCTCACTGCCGCTCCATCGGTAGCGCCACATCACGGCAATGGCGATCGGGTCTGGGCACAACTCGCCGCGGTAGCGTAGCGGATCATCGCATGCCGGGTCGTGCCGCGGCTCAGTCGGGCAACCACCGCGGCGCGCGCACTGATCCGGACGTGGTCGGCGCCGCCGGCGGCGTGACCAATCCGTACGCGGACGGCGCGCCGAGGAGGACCTGGCGGGCACGGCGCCGATGGGTCCCGCCGTGATCGCTGCCTGCAGTCGAACTGGTGTCACCCGAGAGCCGCGACGGTGACAACGTTCGATCGCGTGATCATCTGTCCCCAGTTGCGTCACCCGATGCCGTCGCGAAGGAGAATAACCGACTGCGGCGCGCCTAGTCGCCCGGAGATTACTGCCCAATGAGCACCGATCACTGCCCGCCGAGAACCAGTCCTCGCGGAACTAGCGCCGATCAGGGATCGGCCTGCTCGGCCTCGGCCGCCCACGCGCCGTGTTCGTCTCTGGCCCAGGCGACCGACACCCGCCCGGTCCGCATGCCTCGCCGGGCCTCGGGATCCCTGATCGCGAACGCGATGTGACCGGCCACCAGCAGGCCCAGGCCAAGGGCAAACCAGTCATGGACGAACGTAGCCCCGGTTCGCCAGGACAGCCTGGCCAGGTGCGGGAAGTACATCAGCACGCCGGTCGCGAGCAGGACGAGGATCGATCCGGAGCTCAGCGCGGCGTTGAGCTTCTGCCCGGCGTTGAACTTGCCGACGGGCAGGGGGTCGCACCGCGTGCGCCGGCGAAGCCAGCGCCAGTCAGTCGGCGTAAAGCGGTTGAGGATTCGCAGGTCCGCGCGGTACGCGGCGGATAGGAGCCCGGCAACGATCGGTACCGGCAACGCGAAGCCCGCGTAGACGTGTACGAGCTCAACCACATGGCGGTGGCCGATCCTGATCGCGAGCGAGCCGTTATAGAGGATCGCAGCAGTGACGATGCACACCGTCATCAAGACGGCCGTGGTTCGGTGCACCGCCCGTTCGGCACGGCTGAACCGGGACAGCCGCGCAGGGGCGTGCTCGCGTGACGCGGTCATGTCCGGCGACCTCAGTTCCTGATCGTGCCGTCGATGTCGTAACCGCGTGTCTC
Source organism: Actinomycetota bacterium (assembly GCA_030775825.1). Classification (GTDB taxonomy): domain Bacteria; phylum Actinomycetota; class Actinomycetes; order Mycobacteriales; family Jatrophihabitantaceae; genus JALYIL01. Next base: position 23,862 of record JALYIL010000161.1, on the reverse strand, counting down.
CCAGTACCCCGGCTCGGCGTGCTGGACCACTTCGACCTCCGAGAGCCACTTGGTGCTCTTGTAGCCATACATCGACGCCGCGTACACCCGGACCGGGCCTCCGTGTTCGTGCGTGACGGGCTCGCCGAGCATCTGCAAGGCAACGATGACGTCAGGTTGGTGGGCTTCAGCCATTGTCATGCTCTCGGTGTACGCGCCGTCGAATGAGCGAAACCGCACGGCGGTGGCGTCCGGGGAAGGGCCGGCCAGCGTGAGCAGCACGGACAGCGGAACTCCGGCCCAGTGCACTTCGGGGACCCGCCAACCGGTGACGCACTGGAAGTCGCGCACGAATGCGGTCTGCGGCATCGCCTGGAGGCCGGCGAACGTGTACGTTGCCGGCCGAGCCACCAGTCCAGAGACCGCGAGCCGGTACGACGCGGCCGTCCGTCGGGGTACCGACCCAGTCACCGAGTAGAACCGGAACGCCTGGCCCAACGGGAACAGGCTGATCAGACCCGTGGGGTCTCGGGACTCCAGCGGAGCGAGCAGCCGCGACAACCCGTTCTGAATTCGGGCGCCGCCGAGCACTCCCGCGGCGCCGAGCCCGACAAGACCCAAGACGACCCGGCGGCCTACCGGCTTGCCGGCGGGCGCATGGCGCTCGTCCACCATCTCGCACCTCGCAAACTCTGGCTTGACTCAGCGGGCGCGGCCTCGGACGCCGAAGGCCGCCACGGCCAATCCGAGGACGGCTATCACTGGACCGGCGGCCGTCCAGAACGTCGTGTTGCTCATGGAACTGCCGCGTAGAACGCCGGCGCCCTGAAGGGTGAAGACCAGACCCGCCGAGGCAACCAGCACTCCGGCGATGACTAGTCCAGGCCGGCTCATGTCTAACCATGACACGACTTGCCGCTCGTGCGTGCAGCCGCCGCTATCGCCGCTTCGGATCGGGGCAGTCTGGATCGACAATCTGGGATCGAGAATGTCAGCGGATGTGTACGCGTCGGCATGCCGGTTCAGGTGGGGGGAGCGTTTCGAGGCCTACCGCGGCAGCTCGATACGGAACTGGGTGCGTCCAGGCACGCTGTCGACCTCGATTCTGCCGCCGTGTGCGTGGACGATCGCCTCGACGATCGAGAGGCCGAGCCCACTTCCGCCGGAGGTGCTTCGCGCTGCGTCGCCGCCGTGCACGAGGCGCTCGAAGATGTGCGGCTGGAGACCGGCTGCGATCCCCGGCCCATCGTCGGTGACGATCAGGACGGGTCCGGCTTGCGAGGCGCCGGGCGCGATCTCCACGGTCACGGTGGTGCCGGGCGGAGTGTGAACCCGGGCGTTCGCGAGCAGGTTGGCGAGCACCTGATGCAGAGCGTGCTCGTCGCCGCTGACTGTTACGGGTTCGTCGGGCAGCTCCAGTCTCCAGTGGTGCTCCGGTCCTGCCGCCTGTGCGTCCCGCGTCGCGTCGAGGGTCAACCGGGTCAGATCAACAGGCTCGCGGGCCAGTCCCCGACCGGAGTCGAGGCGGGCCAGCAGCAGCAGGTCGTCAATCAGCATCGACATCCGACCGGACTCCGCCGCGATACGCCCGAGCGCGTGTTCGACATCCTCGGCGAGGGCACCGCCGCCGACCCGCTGGGCGTATTCGGCATGGCTGCGGATGACGGCCACCGGCGTACGCAACTCGTGGCTCGCGTCGGCGATGAAGCGTCGCAGCTGGTCCTCACCTTGCTGCCGGACGGTCAACGCCGACTCCACGTGTTCGAGCATGTGGTTGAACGCGTCCGCCACCTGACCCACTTCGGTACCAGGCGCGGGATTGTCGACGCGCTCCGGAATGGACACCGTCCCGCTGGCTAGCGGTAGCTCCGATACCTGCAACGCCGTATGCGCCACCCGAGTCAACGGACGAAGCGAGATCCGCACGAACACGGCCCCGGCAATGGCGCTCACGAGCAGCGCCGCGGCAAAGACGACGGCCTCGATCTCGAGTAGATGGGTGATCGTCTCGTCAACGGAATGTTCGGGGAGCCCGGTGATGAGCAAGTCGCCGTCGCGCCCGACGCTCACGAGGATCCGGAACTCGCCGAGGTCGGGCACGTGGATCGTGCGCGGGGAGCGGGTCGGGCCGAGCTGCGCGATGGCCGCTCGGGTCTGGGCCGAGCCGGGTGGGGAACTGCTGCCTACAACCGCCAAGGCGGTGACCTTCCCGTTGAGGACGCGCGCCCCCAACGTGCCGGCGGGCTGGCCGATCACCGACTGAAAGGCCGCATCATCGGGATCGCCATCACCCGCGTGTTCCAGGGAGACGGCGTACCGGTCCCCGGCCGCGCCTAGCTGCTGATCGAGGCGGTCGAGCAGGAATCGCCGCAATGCCAGCGTCGTGGCAGCTGCGACGGCGCTGCAACTGAAGAGCAGGCAAGCCAGCAGGACGGCAAGCAGGCGCCCGCGCAGTGTCAGGTGCCCGCGCCGACCGGCCCGCGGTCGCAGGCCGAGGGCGGGACTCACGTGCCCGCAACCTTGAGGACATAGCCGACGCCGCGCACGGTATGAATCATCGGAGTTCGCCCCGCGTCGACCTTCTTGCGCAGGTAGCTGATGTAGAGCTCGACGACGTGGGCCCGGCCGCCGAAGTCGTAACTCCACACGCGATCGAGGATCTGCGCCTTGGACAGAACTCGGCGTGGATTGCGCAGGAGGAATCGCAGCAGTTCGAATTCGGTGGCGGTCAGCTCGATGAGATCACCGCCGCGGCGAACCTCCCGGGCGTCTTCGTCCATCGTGAGGTCGCCGACCGTGATCCGCGGCGCCGTGCCGGTGTCCACGAGTCCTGCCCGGCGCACCAGCCCTCGGAGCCGGGCCAAGACCTCTTCGAGACTGAACGGTTTTGTGACGTAGTCATCGCCTCCAGCGGTGATCCCGGCGATGCGATCCTCGACCGAGTCCCGGGCGGTCAGGAACAGGACGCACACCGCGGGATTGAGGATGCGGATTCCGCGCAGCACCTCCAGACCGCTGACGTCAGGCAGTACGACGTCCAGCACGACGGCGTCCGGCAAGAAATCCCTGGCGGTAGTGATGGCCCCCGCGCCGTCGTTTGCGTAGCGCGCATCCCATCCCTCGATCCGCAACGTGCTGGTGAGGATGTCCGTGAGATCGACCTCATCATCGACGACGAGGGCCCGTAACGGGCCGCCATCGGCCCGGACGAGGCGCGGACTCGCGCTCGTCGAGGCTCGATTCACGGCTCCAGCATGCCGGTACGCAGGCTGAGAACTCTGAGTTTCCTCTCAATATCTTCTGAACCTGGGGGTATCTCACAGGTGATTGAGAGCATTCGCAGAGACGCGGGCTCGATGATGGAGGGGTCCACGCTTTCGACGAGGGAGTTCCGGGTGACCAGCTCGGTGTCGCGCGACGCTGCGGTGTTGCGTCCCGTTGCCTCGCCACCGGTCCGCCTTGGGCCGAATGCGGCCCTAGCCCTCATCGCGATTGGCGCGCTCGCGGTGATCGGGCTGTGGTGGCAGGACACCTTCTTCGTGCGAGGGTTCGGCGACTGGCTGACGAATGCGGGCCGGATCACTGGGTTGCTCGCCGGTTACGCCGTCGTCGTGTTGCTCGCGCTGATGGCTCGAGTGCCCGCGCTGGAGCGCGGGGTCGGCACGGATCGGCTTGCTCGGTGGCACGCGATGGGAGGGCGCTACACGGTGTCGCTGTCGGTGGCGCACACCTTGCTGATCATCTGGGGCTACGCGGTCACCGCGCACACCAATGTCGTGCACCAGAGCGCCACACTGCTGACGAGCTATCCCGATGTCATGATGGCTACCGTCGCCCTAGGGCTCCTAGTCCTGGTCGGAGTCGTCTCTGCTCGTGCCGCGCGCCGGAGGCTCAGCTACGAGACGTGGCACTTCGTGCACCTCTATACCTACCTGGCAATAGCGCTCGCCTTCAGTCATCAATTCTCAACGGGCGCGGACTTCATCCACAATCTGAGGGCCAGGGTCCTGTGGTCTGCCCTGTACATCATCGTCGCGTCGGTGCTGTTCTGGTACCGCGTGTGCACCCCGATTCGTTCCGCGATGCGACATGACCTGCGGGTGGCGGGGGTCCAGCGCGAGTCGGCCGATGTCGTCTCGGTGTATCTCACCGGACGCCACCTGCAGGAGTTGCGGGCCGAGGCGGGACAGTTCTTTCGCTGGCGCTTCTGCACCCGTGAGCTCTGGTGGGCAGCCAACCCGTACTCACTGTCGGCGCCGCCGCGTCCCGATCTCCTTCGCATCACCGTCAAGGTCGCCGGAACGCACAGCGCTGCGCTGCGTGACCTGAAACCCGGCACGCGGGTGCTGGCTGAAGGGCCGTCCGGTGGCTTCACCGCGGCCAGGCGCACCCGGCGCAAGGTGCTTCTACTGGCCGGGGGGGTCGGCATCACACCCCTGCGAGCGCTCTTCGAGACGATGCCGGGTGCTCCCGGGGACATCACTTTGATCTATCGCACCGCGACATCGGACGACATCGTCCTTCGGCACGAACTCGACGACATCGCCCAGCGCCGCGGAGCGCTCGTCCATTACCTCGTCGGACCTCCGACACGGGGTTCGAACGATCACCTGTCCTCGCCCAAGCTGCAACGCCTCGTCCCTGATCTGCGCGAGCGGGATGTGTTCCTGTGCGGTCCGGAACCGATGATGGACGCCGCCGAGCGTTCGCTGCGCACGGCCGGGGTTCCGCGCCGGCATATCCACCACGAATCGTTCGCGTTCTAGGACGGATGACCATGAAGCGCGTCGCTCTCTCCATCACCGCCACGGTGCTCGGGCTGGTTGCCTTGCTGAGCTTCAAATCGAGCGGGCACCCGCTCAGCGCCGCCGGCGCGTTGCCGTCGGCCGGGTTACCTGCCGCGAGCTCGTCGCCGGCGGCGAAGGGCTCGACCACGACGAGCGCGCCGCCAAAGCCCGGCACGGGCAGCGCCGCGGGAGGTTCGACCCGGGCGAGCTCCACGAGCGCGCCAGCCACCCGCACGATCGCAGGCAGCGCCGTGCAAACTCAGTACGGCGTCGTGCAGGTTCAGGTCACCGTCACGGGCACAAAGATCGACAACGTGTCCTTCCTCCAGTTGACCGCCTACGACGGGCGTTCGCAGCAGATCAACAGCGATGCCGCGCCGATCCTGCTCCAGGAGACAATCGCGGCGCAGAACGCAAATATCAACACCGTCTCCGGCGCGAGCTACACGAGCGCGGGCTACGTCCAGTCGCTGCAGAGCGCCTTGGACCAGGCAGGCATCCGGTGAAGATTGCGGCGACCGCGCAGCGCCACGTGGTCGAATCCATGGGTACCGTCTTCTCCTTCGATGTCCGCTCGCCCGGAGTACCGCAGGACGCGATCCAGGAAGCGGTGCGCTGGCTGCATTGGGTGGATCGGACATTCTCGACGTATCAGCGCGACAGCGAAGTGAGCCGCTATGGGCGCGGCGAGTGCTCGCTGGAGCAGTGCGCACCTGAGGTCGGCGAGATTCTCGCGACCTGTACGAGGCTGGCGGACGAGACAGGCGGCTACTTCTCGATGTACGCCGGCGGTGTTCTCGATCCCTCCGCGCTGGTCAAGGGGTGGGCGATCGAGCGAGCCAGCGACCTGCTGGTGTCGGCCGGGTCGATGAACCACTGCGTAAACGGCGGGGGAGACGTTCAGTGTGTCGGTGAGGCGGCACCCGGTCAGCCTTGGCGGGTGGGCATTGCACATCCACTGCAGCCAGGCGTGCTCGCCGCCGTCGTCGTCGGGTCGGGTCTGGCGGTGGCGACATCCGGCACCGCCGAGCGCGGCACCCACGTCATCGATCCGCATACCGGGCGGCCGGCGAACGAACTTGCCAGCATCACCCTCGTGGGCCGGCGCCTGGGCATGACCGACGCCTATGCCACTGCGGCTTTCGCCATGGGCGCGGCTGCGCGGGATTGGGCGGAGGGGTTGGCCGGTTACGAGGCGTTCGCGGTCGGCGTCGACGGCACGACCTGGTCCACGACCGGCTGGCGGGGACCCGGGCCGCAGTAGCCGACCGCGTTCCGCTGCACGGCGGCACGGTGCCGGTCGATCGACCGGTAACGGTGGCGGCCTTGTTACTTCTCGTTTCCACGACGTTACTTTCGGTCGAGGGGAGCGCGGCACGGCACGGCACGCTGGCACACTCTCGGCGTACGAATCCCGGTGCGCGGCACCGTCGGGGACGGGGGGAGCGTGGCATGACGACGACCAAGCTCGGGCGCCCCGAGGCCGTGCACGAACTGACCGAGCTATCCGGTCTCTGGAAACGAACCCTGCTGATCGACTCGACCGGCCACCGCGACGAGGCCAGTGACGTCAGCTGGCTTCAGGCGTGCTCGGCGTTCGTCGACGTCCGTCAACCTGTTGACCGGCCGCTCTTCGCTGACGTCAACGGTGGGCGGGCGTTGAACGCACGCCAGCGGGGCTGGATCCATTCACAGCAAGGCTTCGCGGGCACCCTGGTCGTCAGTGGTGGGATCTACGAATGGCGACGGGCGATCGACCTGCACCCGCCCCCGGCAACTCCCGATGCCTGCCATCTGGTCTTCGATGGCGATGTTCTGGTGGAGACGGGCCACCGGCGGGACTATGTCGAACGATGGCTGCGCGCTGGCCCGGCCGCACAGCCCGAGTGGGCCATGCACCTGCAGGGCCACGACGGACGAACCGCGCTGCTCGCCCGGGTCGGCAATGCCTTCGGCTGGGCGCGCGGGCGGCCCTACCAGATGACCGCGCACGACCATTTCCTGGATTGCGAGTACGCGATCGGGCTGGTGGAGGGTTCGGTCTGGCGCATCACTACCTCGACGCTTCCGTTTCGCGAGGGTGCCGATCTCGGCCCGCGACTTGCGGCCGGTGGGGTGACGAGCGCCGATGTGACGGAGAACGGTCGAGGCATCCGAGCCCAGTGGGCTGTGCGGGCGACCGAGGGCACCGTCCGACTCTGATCGCTCAGCAGGCCATGGTCAGGCTCTCCGAGAGGTGACATCGTGAGGCTTTCCGAGAGGTGACATCGTGAGGCTTTCCGAACGCGAGCAAGAGCGATTGCTGGTCACGCTCGCCGCCGATGTCGCCGAGCGCCGTCGCGCCCGGGGACTGAAGTTGAACCATCCCGAGGCGGTCGCCATCCTGTCGGCATTCGTGCTGGAGGGCGCCCGTGATGGCCGCACGGTCGCTGAACTCATGAGCGCCGGGCGCGAGGTGCTGCGCCGCGACGAGGTGATGACCGGCGTGCCGGAGATGCTCGACTCCGTGCAGGTCGAAGCGACGTTTCCCGACGGGACCAAGCTCGTCACCCTGCACGGGCCGATCCGATGATCCCCGGCGAAATCTTTGTGGTCGACGGCGCCATCGCGCTGAATGCCGGCCGAGCACGCATCGAGCTCGTCGTCGAGAACAGTGGCGACCGCCCGATCCAGGTCGGGTCGCACTACCACTTCGCCGCCACGAACCCCGCGCTGCATTTCGATCGAGTCGCCGCGCACGGATACCGCCTCGACGTGCCAGCTGGAACATCGGTCCGGTTCGAGCCCGGGCTGTCGATGAAGGTGGCCCTGGTGGCTCTGGGTGGACGTCGAGAAGTTCCCGGTCTGCGTCCGGAGTACGCCGGGCCGCTCGATGGCTGAACTGTCCCGTTCGCGGTACGTGGCGCTGTACGGACCGACGGTCGGTGACCGGGTGCGGCTTGCGGACACCGACCTGCTTGTCGAGGTGACCGAGGATCGCTGCGGCGGACCCGGGCCGCTGGCCGGTGACGAGGCAATCTTCGGTGGGGGCAAGGTCATCCGGGAGTCGATGGGTCAGGCCGTCGCGGCGCGCGCGGACGGCGCGCCCGATCTGGTCATCACGGGGGCGGTCGTTCTCGATCATTGGGGCGTCGTCAAGGGCGACGTCGGGATCCGTGACGGGCGCATCGTGGCGATCGGAAAGGCTGGCAATCCCGACACCATGGACGGTGTCACGCCCGAACTCGTCATCGGCCCCTCCACCGAGATCCTCGCCGGTAACGGGATGATCCTCACTGCCGGAGGTGTGGACAGCCACGTCCACCTGATCGCCCCGCAGCAGATTCCGGTCGCGCTGGCCGCAGGTATCACGACACTGATCGGCGGGGGCACCGGACCGGCCGAGGGTACGAAGGCGACCACGACGACGCCGGGTGCCTTCTGGCTCGAGGCGATGCTGCGTTCCCTGGATGGCTGGCCGGTCAATATCGCCCTGTTGGGCAAAGGCAACACGATGAGCGCCGAGGGTCTCTGGGAGCAGTTGCGCGCCGGGGCGTCGGGCTTCAAATTGCATGAGGACTGGGGAACGACGCCGTCGGTCATCGACGCCTGCCTGAGCGTCGCGCAGCAGGCGGGGGTACAGGTCGCGATCCACACCGACACCTTGAACGAGGCGGGCTACCTCGAATCGACCTTGGCCGCGATAGGTGGTCGCCCGATCCACACGTATCACACCGAGGGCGCCGGCGGCGGTCACGCTCCCGACATCATCCGCGTCGCCGCGCACGCGAACGTCCTGCCGTCCTCGACAAATCCGACGCGTCCCTACACGCGAAACACGCTCGACGAACACCTGGACATGCTGATGGTGTGTCACCACCTCAGCCCGTCCCTGCGCGAGGACCTCGCGTTTGCCGAGTCGCGCATCCGGCCGAGCACGATGGCCGCCGAGGACTTGCTCCACGATCTGGGTGCGATCTCGATGATCGGCTCGGACTCGCAGGCGATGGGCCGGATCGGCGAGACCATCATCCGTACCTGGCAGACCGCTCACGTGATGAAACGCCGCCGCGGTACGTTGGCCGGTGACGGGGCGGCCGATAATCTCCGGGCGCGCCGGTACGTCGCGAAGTACACGATCAATCCAGCGATAACCCACGGCCTGGACGCGGAGATCGGGTCGGTGGAGCCGGGCAAGCTCGCAGATCTGGTGCTCTGGGAGCCGGCATTCTTCGCCGTACGCCCCCACGTCGTCCTCAAGTCGGGCGTGATCGCGTGGGCCAACATGGGTGACGCGAACGCCTCCATCCCCACGCCGCAGCCCCAACTGCCTCGGCCGATGTTCGGCGCGTTCGGTTCGCTCACCGCCCGGCTCGGCCGCCACTTCGTCTCACCGGCGGCGCTGGAAGACGGCTTCGGCGAGCGATGGACGAGTCAGCGACCGCTGGTCGCAACCCGGGATGTTTCGCGCCTGTCGAAGGCGGACATGATCCACAACGACGCCCTGCCTACGATTGACGTGGATCCAGAGACGTTCGCGGTGCACGTCGACGGCGAACTCATTCAGGAAGCACCACCGGCCGAGCTGCCCATGGCGCAGCGGTACTTCCTGTTCTGATGGACCACCGATGAACGCTCTGTTGCTGCTCTTGCTCGACTCGCGGGCTCCGGCCGGAGCACAGCACCACTCCGGGGGGATGGAGCCGGCAACCGAGATCGCGATGGTGCGCAACGTCGAACAAGTCGCGCAATTCTGTCGCGGCCGGCTGCGGACGTCCGCTCGGGTGAGCGCCGCGTTCGCCGCGGCTGCTTGCCATGCGTGGCAGGGTTCGCGCGACGCGATGCAATGGGAACTGCTTGAGGCGGAGCTCACCGCTCGCCTGCCGTCGGCGGCGTCGCGGGTGGCGTCACGCCAAATGGGCAACGGCTTGGGGCGACTGGTACGGACGATGGTCCCCGAGTGTGATTTCGGCCGGCTGTGGAGGGCGGTTGCGCCGCTGTCTCCCCACCACTCGGTGGTGTTGGGTGCGGCCGTGGCGTTGGCAGGCGGAGACGCGCTGCTCGCGGCCCGCGCCGCGGCACTCGGCAGTTGCACCGCTCCGGCGAGCGCAGCCGTCCGACTTCTCGGCCTCGATCCGTTCGCGGTCCATGGGATGCTGGCTGAGCTCACCGACGACATCGACGAGGTGGCCGCCGAGTGCGCGGCGATGTGCTCACCGGGCCGGTACTCCGGTCCGCGGTCGTTGCCGTCAGACAGCGCTCCCGCGCTCGATCTGCTCGCCGATTTCCATGTCACGACGGAGGTGCGTCTGTTTGCGTCCTAACTGGTTGCATCCGCCGGCTCATAACGACGCGGATGCGCACTCCACGAAGGCTGGGGCCTGCGGGGCGTCGACCGGGCCGATTCGCGCGCCGCGGATAGGGATCGGTGGCCCGGTCGGCAGTGGCAAGACCGCCCTCGTTGCCGCCCTGTGCCGGCTGCTGTCGGCCGAGCTGACGATCGGGGTGGTGACGAACGACATCTACACGACCGAAGATGCCGACTTTCTCCGCGCCGCCGGGGTCTTGCCGCAGGAGCGGATCCGTGCCGTGCAGACCGGGGCCTGCCCGCACACCGCGATCAGAGACGACATCGCCGGCAATCTGGACGCGGTCGAGGAACTGGAGTCCGACTTTCCCGATCTCGACCTGGTGCTGGTCGAGAGCGGCGGCGACAATTTGACGGCCACCTTCTCCTATGGCCTTATCGACCGGCAGATCTTCGTCATCGATGTGGCCGGCGGCGACAAGGTCCCACGCAAGGGAGGGCCCGGCGTCACCCGCTCGGACCTTCTGGTGATCAACAAGGTCGACCTGGCGCCGTTCGTGGGGGCAGACCTCGCGGTCATGGCTCGCGACAGCTCTGCCGTGCGCCAGGAGCGCCCGACACTGTTCACATCGCTGGCAGCTCCCGCAGGTGCGCGCGAGGTCGCCGACTGGGTCCGAGGCGTGCTGCGTGAGCTGGCGTGATCTCGCGCACCGCTGTGAGGGTCGAGGCCGGTGGCGTGCTGGACCACCTCTACTGCACGCCGCCGCTGACGCTTCGGCGGATCGCCGGGGACAGGGATTCGTGCGCATTGTGCCTGGTGGGCACCGCCGCCGGCCCGCTGCCGGGCGACGATCTGCATCTGTCGTTGCGACTGGGTAGCCGGGCCCGGGCCAGCCTGTCGGCCGCGGGCGCGAGCATTGCCCAGGGCGGGGGTGCCCCGATGCCGTCGAGGCTGTCGGTCTCGGCGGCGCTTGGGCCAGGCGCCCAGCTCGAGGCCGACCCCGGGGCTGTGGTGGTGTGCAGTGGAGCCCGCGTGGACCTCAGCGTGTCGATCCAACTCGCCGACGATGCGGCCATCCAATGGCGCGAACTCGTCGTCCTCGGGCGCACCGGCGAAGCCGCAGGGGCCGTGACGCTGCGTTGGGAGGTCCAGCGAGGGGGCAGCCCGCTGCTACGGCAATTTGTGGATCTCCGCGATCCCCGGTTTGCAGCATGGCCGGGCCTGGTTGCCGGCGCGCGGGTGATGGCTTCGGAGTTGATCAGTGCTCCGGATGTGCAGGCGCGCACGTTGGTGCGCTCACGGACCTGTGTCGCCGCGCAACTGGATGCGCATTCCATGCTGCTTACCGTGCTCGGCGACGACGCGGCCCAGGTCGGCGCCGAAGTCGCAGCGCTGCGCGAATCCGTGCTGGAATGCACCGGCTAGTGAGTAGGCCCGCGATAGGTCCGGGATGGGTCAAGATAAGGGGCAATCCGGTGCTAGGGCAACCGGACGACCTGGGCTGCGTAGGCGAGGCCGGCACCGAAACCCACCAGGAGCGCGAGCTGGCCTGGGCGCACTCGGCCGGACTGGGTCAACCGGGTCACCGCGATCGGTATGGAGGCCGCGGACGTGTTGCCGGAGATGACGATGTCCTCGGACACGACGGCGTTCGACAGGCCTAGCTTCTCGGCGATCGCGGACCCGATCCGCAGGTTTGCCTGGTGCGGAACGAATACGTCGATGTCGCGCGGGCTGATGCCGGCCTTCGCACACGCCTCGAGGGCGACGTGGTGGATGCACTCGACTGCCCAACGAAAGACTTGGCGTCCCTGCATCCGCATGTACGGCTCGTCCCCGAATTCGATCAACGTCGAGTTCGAACCGTCGCTGCCCCACGCGACGGGGCCGATCGCGGGCTCGGCGCCCAAGTTGGGGCCCAACACGGCGGCTCCCGCCCCGTCGCCGAAGATGATTCCGGTCCCCACGTCATCCGGGTCGATCAGATCGCTCATGTGCTCGGCGGCCACAAGTAACACGTGACGAACCGAACCTGCCCGGATGAGCGCGTCGGCAGTGCTGATGCCGTAGCAGAACCCGCTGCACGCGCCATTGAGATCCAGCTGGGCCGCGCTGCTCGCAAGTCCCCCCGCCACGATCGAACTGAGCGTCGGGGAACCAGCTCTGTTGCTGCAGGAGGCTGCGATCACGAGGTCGATCTGCTCCGCCGGCAAATGCGAGCCGGCAATGGCATCGCGCGCCGCTGACAGCGCTAGCTCACCAATAAGTTCGCCTGTTCCCAATCGACGCAGCTCACGGATGCCCGTGCGGGCTTCGATCCACTCGGCCGAGCGGCCGTAGCGGGCGCCCAGCTCGGTCCCGGTGGTTACGGCGGCCGGCTGCGCGGCTCCGAATCCGAGCAGGCGCGCACCGGAATAGGGTGGGTTGGAGGACGCGAGCGAGCGCGCCGGTGAGAGGGCGGAAGCCGGAGACGGAGTCACCTGAACTAGTTTGACGACCTACTAGTCGGTAGGCAGCCGTTTGTGACGAGAATAGTTGCTGAATTCGTTTCCGGTAGCCTTCTCCGGCGCTGTTCGGCGATGTGATCGAGCCTCGTCACGCGTCCGCTCCATCTGATATACCGGGACCACACGATCGTTAGCTTGGCGAACGTGTTACCGGTTCTAGATTTGTCTGGCGGTGGTATGGACGACGTCCAGTCGGCGGAGGACGGGGCAATCGCAGTGCTGGCGCGCGTTGCCGCGGGATCCGCCGGGCAGATGGGTGCCGAGAACTTTCCCGTCGCGTTACGGCTGCTTCCGCGCGATGTCCGTGCTGATCTGGCTCGGGTCTACGCCTTCGCTCGCTTCGTAGACGACGTGGGCGACGAGGCTCCGGGCGATCGCGCATCACTGCTGAACGTCGTCGAATCCGACGTACGCGAGTTGTGGGGCGGTGAGCCGGCGCTCGAGGTGGTTGCCGCCCTGAAGCCGGTGGTCCTCCAGCACGGCATCGGTGTCGAGACCCTGCTGGGCCTCGTCGAGGCGAACCGCGTCGACCAGCAAAAGGCCCGCTACCAGAGCTTCGCCGACCTGCTGGAGTACTGCCGGCTCTCCGCTGCCCCCATCGGCCGGATGGTGCTGTGCATCGCAGGGGCGGCCACGGCGTCCAATCTGGCCGACTCCGACCAGGTGTGCGCCGCCTTGCAAGTTCTCGAACATTGCCAGGATGTCGCCGAAGATGCCCGCGCGGGCAGGGTGTACCTGCCGGCCGACGATCTACGGGCGGCAGGTGTTGCGGACGTTGACCTAACCGCGAGCCACACCAGTTCGCCGTTGCGCTCGGCGGTCGCGCTTCAGGTCGATCGGGCGCGGGAGTTGCTGCGCGCGGGCGTTCCCCTCGTACGGCGCCTGCACGGGTGGTCCCGCATCGCGGTCGCCGGCTATGTCGCGGGCGGCTTGGCCACCGCCGATGCCTTGGCGGCGGCCCACTACGACGTGCTCGCCGATCAGGTCCGCCCGACGCACGCCCGGACGGCCCGCCACGCTCTGCGCCTGCTCCTCGGATCGGGCTCGCGATGCATACGCTGACCCGCGCGGCCTACGCCGAATGCGAGCGGATAACCCGCGAACAGGCCCGAAACTTCTCCTGGGGCATACGGCTGTTGCCTGAGCCGAAGAGAATGGCGCTCTCCGCGGTCTACGCCCTCGCGCGGCGCATCGACGACATCGGCGACGGCACCCTGCCCGCCGAGGAGAAACTGCGGCTGTTGGCCGACGCTCGAGCCGGGGCGATCGCACCCGCTGATCGCCCCGACGACCCAGTGTTCGTGGCGCTCAATGACGCCGCGCTGCGGCTGCCAATACCGTTGGACGCGTTCGGCGATCTCGTGGACGGTTGCGAGATGGACGTCACCGGCCGCAGCTATGACAGCTTCGATGATCTGGTCGGGTACTGTCGCTGCGTCGCGGGATCGATCGGGCGCCTGTCCCTGGGCGTGTTCGACCCGCCCGGGACCGCCCATACTGGTCAGTCACGCCCCGCCGAGCTGGCAGACGCACTGGGCGTCGCGCTGCAGCTGACCAATATCCTGCGCGACATCCGGGAGGACCTCGCGAATGGCCGGGTCTACCTGCCGAAACAGGATCTGGCCTTGTTCGGTTGCGAACTCACCACGCTGCGCGACGGCACGCTCGACCCTCAGGATGGAGCCCTGGCCGAGCTCATCCGATTCCAGGCCGCGCGGGCCTGGGGGTGGTACGACGAAGGCCTGCAGCTCCTGCCGGTCCTCGATCGCCGCAGCGCCGCGTGTTGCGCCGCCATGGCAGGGATCTACCGCGAGCTGCTCGATCGCATCGCCGCCCAGCCGCGCATGGTCATGAGCGGGCGGGCGTGGCTTCCGCCCAGGGATAAGCTGCGCGTCGCGGGTCGCGCGCTGCTCACCTCCGCGAGCCGACGTGAGTGAAGCTGCCGTCGTGGTCGGCGGCGGTCTGGCCGGGGTCGCGGCAGCGCTGCGCCTGGCCGACTCGGGACGCCAGGTCACCCTCATCGAAGCCCGCCCGCGTCTGGGCGGTGCCGCGTTCTCCTTTCGCCGCGACCAGCTGTGGGTTGACAACGGTCAACACGTTTTCCTGCGGTGCTGCGACGCCTATCAGTGGCTGCTGGAGCGCATCGGTGCCACCGACAAGGTCCTCGTGCAGGGGCGACTCGACATTCCCGTGTTGCGAGCCGACGGTACGCGGGCGCGACTGAGCCGGGCGCCGGGCGTCCCCGCGCCAGCCCACCTCACCGCGGCGCTGGCCGGTTACCGGCTGCTGAGTCCGGCCGACCGGCTACGCGCGGTGCGCGGCGCGCTCGCGTTGCGCAGGCTGAACCCCGCCGACGCGGAGCTCGACCGGCAGACGCTCGGCGAGTTCTTGCGCCGAAATGGCCAGAACGATGCCACTATTGACTCGCTGTGGGGAATCGTCGCGACGGCCACGCTGAATCTGGCGCCGGATGAAGCGTCATTGGCGCTTGCTGCAAAGGTGTTCCGCACTGGCCTGCTCGATCACGCAGCCGCCGCAGACGTCGGCTATGCCGTGGTCCCGCTCGGCGACATTCACTGTGTCGCGGCCGCCCGTGCGTTGGCCCGATCAGGCGTCGAGGTGCTCACCGGGCACCGCGTGGAGTCGGTCGAGCCGGGTGGCGTGGTGACCTGCCATGGCCCGGGCGGTGCGCGCGAGTCGAGAGGCGAGACGGTGGTGCTGGCAGTGCCGCATCGAGAGGCGTTCGCGATGGCGCCGGCGCTTTCGGCCAGCCGCGCAGCGCGGGCAGCCGGGCTCGGTGCATCACCGATCGTCAACGTCCACATCATCTACGACCGGCAGGTCACGGACCTGCGCTTCGCCGCGGCGGTCGACTCACCGGTGCAATGGTTCTTCGACCGCACCGACTCCTCCGGCCTGCGCGCTATGCACCCATCGGGGCAGTACCTTGCCGTGACCGTGTCAGCAGCAGAGGGAGTCATCGACCAGTCGAGCCGCAGACTGCAGCAGCAGTTCATTGCAGAAGTCGGGCAGTTGCTTCCGCGCGCGGCCACCGCCAATGTCATCGACGCGTTCGTGACCCGAGAGCGGCGGGCGACTTTCCGCCAGGCACCCGGCAGCGCCGCGCTGCGTCCACACGCCGACTCCGGCTTGGCCGGCATCTGGTTGGCAGGCGCCTGGACGGCGACCGGCTGGCCGGACACGATGGAGGGCGCCGTGCGTAGTGGCATCCTGGCGGCAGAAGGCGCGCTGCGTACAGCGCCCGCGAACTGTCTGAGCTTCGCGTGAACGCCGACCCGACCGAGCTCTCGGTGCGTACGCTGCTGGCGCGAACCAAGGCGCTGGTCAACCCGGCGCTGCGCGCCGCGGTGGAGCGCCTCGAGGACTCGCGCATGCGCGCCATCGCCGGCTACCACTTCGGCTGGCTCGACGCCGACGGCCGGCCGGCGCAGGGGGAGGGCGGAAAGGCGATCAGGCCGGCGCTGGCGATCCTGTCTGCCGAGGCGGCCGGTGGCCGGTCTACGGACGGGATCGCCGCCGCCGTCGCCGTCGAGCTAGTGCACAACTTCTCGCTGTTGCACGACGACATCATGGACGGCGACGCCGAGCGCCGGCACCGCCCGACCGGATGGGTCGTGTTCGGCGCGGGGCAGGCCATCCTCGCGGGAAGCGCGCTGCTCACCGCTGCTGTGGACGAACTGGTGCGCGACGGGCAGGGCGGTCAACGCAGCCTGCCCTGCTTGCTCGAGGCCGTGCAGCAGCTGATCAGTGGACAATCGGCCGATCTCGCGCTGGAGAGCCGTCCGAGCGTGAATCTCGAACAGGTGCTGGGGATGGAGGCGGGCAAGACTGCCTCGTTGCTGGCGTGCTCCGCGTCGATCGGCGCGATCGCGGTGGGTGCGCCGGCCGAGGTCTGCACCGCCCTGGCCGGGTACGGGCACGAGCTGGGGATGGCATTTCAACTCGTCGACGACATTCTCGGCATCGCGGGCGACGCCGCCGCAACCGGCAAATCCGCCTCCTCCGATGTCCGGGCGGGAAAGCGCAGCGCACCGATCGTCGCGGCATTGGGCTCGGAGGGCGACGCGGCCGAGCAGCTGGGCCGGCTGCTGGCCGGCGGACCGCCCGCCACCGAGGAGGACGTCACGCTGGCCATCAAGCTCATCGACGAGGCAGGCGGGCTGGACTGGGCGGCGCAGGAAGCCGACCGCCGGCTCACCGCAGCCCTCGGTCACCTCGAGTCCGCCCAGCTAGCCTCGGACACCTCAGCGGACTTCACCGCGCTGGCCCGGTTCGTCGTAGAACGCGACCGGTAGGGAGGCAAAGCACACGTGACAGCGTTGACCAGGCTCGATCTCGTTGACGACGTCAACGCCGCAGTCGAGCGCGCCCGCAAGCAGCTGATCGGGCGACAGGACGAGGCGGGGTGGTGGAAGGGCGAGCTGCGCACGAATGTGACGATGGATGCCGAGGACCTGCTGCTACGGCAGTTTCTCGGGATCCTGCGCTCAGACCAGTGCGACGAGGCCGCCCGGTGGATTCGGTCGCAGCAGCGCGCCGACGGGTCGTGGGCAACGTTCGAAGGCGGCCCGGGCGACGCATCGACAACCATCGAGGCCTACGCCGCTCTGCGTCTGGCCGGCGACGACGCCGGTTCGTCACACCTTCTCGACGCCCGCGACTTCGTCCTTGCCAACGGCGGGTTGGAGGGCAGCCGGGTGTTCACCCGCCTGTGGCTCGCGCTGTTCGGGGAGTGGTCGTGGGATGAGCTGCCCGCGATGCCGCCCGAGCTGATGCTGCTCCCGAGCTGGGCGCCGCTGAACATCTACAACTGGGGGTGCTGGGCTCGCCAAACCATCGTGCCCATCACGGTGGTCGCCACACTGCGCCCGGTCCGGCCGCTGCCGTTCACGCTCGCCGAGCTGCGCTGCGGGACCCCGGCGCGTCCACCGAAGCGCGATCGGTTCTCCATCATGTTCGAGGGTCTCGACCGGGTCCTCAAGCTCTACCAGCGCTCGCCCGTCAAGCCGCTACGCCCGACCGCCTTCCGCCGCGCCGCCGAGTGGATCCTGGCCCACCAGGAGGCGGATGGGGGCTGGGGCGGGATACAACCGCCTTGGGTCTACTCGATCTTGGCCTTGCACCTGCTCAGCTACTCCCTCGATCACCCGGCGCTGGTGGCCGCCGTCAACGGCCTCGAAGGCTTCTTGGTGCGCGAACCCACGCCTGAGGGCGTCGTCCGCCGCCTCGAGGCGTGCCAGTCGCCGGTCTGGGACACCTGCCTCGCCGTCACCGCGCTGCTCGATGCCGGCGCGAGTCCGGCGGACCCGGAGATAGCGTTAGCCGTCGATTGGCTCCTCGCCGAAGAGATCCGGGTGAAGGGAGACTGGGCCGTGCGGCGGCCGCAGCTCGAACCCGGAGGGTGGGCGTTCGAATTCGCCAACGACGGCTATCCGGACATCGATGACACGGCAGAGGTAGTGCTGGCCCTTCGCCGCATGGACCTGGCTTCGCGGCCGGACATCGGCGCGGCGATCGAGCGCGGCATGCGGTGGACGGTCGGCATGCGGTCTCGCGACGGCGGTTGGGGCGCCTTCGACGCCGACAACACGCACCACCTCGCCGAAAAGCTGCCATTCTCGGATTTCGGCGCGGTGATCGATCCACCGTCGGCTGACGTGACTGCCCACGTCGTGGAGATGCTCGGCCACTGCGGCGCGGCGCACACACCCGCAGCACAGGACGGCATCCGCTGGCTGCTCGAGCGGCAGGAGACTGATGGTTCGTGGTTCGGGCGGTGGGGTGCCAACTACGTGTACGGCACTGGCGCCGTGGTCCCGGCGCTGGTAGCCGCCGGCCTAGGAGCCGACTGCCTGCCGATCCGGCGCGCGACACGCTGGCTCGAACGGCACCAGAATGCCGACGGAGGGTGGGGCGAAGACCTGCGGTCCTACGTGGACGAGCAATGGTCCGGCCGCGGCGCATCCACGCCGTCGCAGACGGCGTGGGCGCTCCTGGCGCTGCTGGTCGTGGACGCCGACTCCGAAGCGGTCCGACGCGGCATCTCCTGGCTCCTCGATTCGCAGACGCCCGACGGCGGCTGGGATGAGGACCTGTACACCGGAACCGGGTTCCCCGGGGACTTCTACATCAACTACGAGATGTATCGCCTCGTGTTCCCCCTCAGCGCACTTGGCCGCTACCTCGATGCCCAACGGAGCATGTCGCCGTGACGGGCTTGCTGGTCGTCACAGCGCTGCGTTCGGAATACGCTGCGCTGTCCGGACGCGTCCCCGGGGCCACCGTGACGCGATGCGGTATGGGTCCCGAGCGGGTCCGGTCGTGGTTGCCCCGGCTGGCGGAGCTCGCACCGCAGGCGATCGTGGTGGCCGGTGTCGCCGGCGGCCTCGACCCGACGTTGCGCCCGGGTGACGTACTCGTCGCGAGCGAGGTCCGCGACGAGCAAGGGCGCACGGTGCTTCGGGCCGCGGCGCCACTGGTCGCTGACCTTCGCCGGATGGGATTGCGGGTGCGAACCGGACCGATGGTGAGCTGTGACCGGGTCGTCGGGGGCGCCGAGGCTCGCGCGCGGCTGGCCGCCACCGGTGCTCTGGCCGTAGACATGGAGTCTGCGGCGATCGTGCGCGAGACCGTCGACCTGCCGACCGCGGTCGTGCGGGTCATCGTCGACACTGCCTTCAGTCCGGTCGCACGGGCGTCGACCATCCCGGCCGGCGCGCGGGCGCTGCTCACGCTGCGCCGGATGGGCCCCGCCCTGCGCCGGTGGGCCGACCTGATCGGGCCGCGGTCGGTGATCCTGGCCGAGCCACGCTCATTCTGCGCCGGCGTGGACCGAGCGATCGATATCGTGGAACGCGCCTTGCAGCGTTACCCGCGGCCCATCTATGTGCGACGGCAGATCGTGCACAACGCCCACGTGGTTGCCGACCTGGAACGGCAGGGCGCGGTGTTCGTCGACGAACTCGACCAGGTGCCCGACGGGACCACCGTCGTGTTCTCCGCGCACGGGGTGGCGCCGGCTGTGCGGGAGGAGGCGGCGCGGCGCGGGCTCAACGTCATCGATGCCACCTGCCCCCTCGTGGCAAAGGTCCACACCGAGGCGCGCAGGTTCCTCAACCGGGGCGACACGGTGGTGTTCGTAGGCCACGCCGGACACGACGAGACCGAAGGAACCCTGGGCGAGGCGCCCGGCAGGATCAGCCTCGTCCAGAATGCCGATGACGTGGCACGGCTCGAGGCCGCCGACCCCGGGCGGGTGTCGTACCTGTTGCAGACCACCCTGGCCGTGGACGAGGCAGCCGAGACCGTCGCCGCGCTGCGAAAGCGATTCCCCGCCATTGAGTCCTCGGCCACCGACGACATCTGCTATGCCACGACCAACCGCCAGCGGGCGGTGCGTGCGATCGCAGGCGAGACCGACATGATCATCGTGCTCGGTTCGTCGAATTCGTCGAATTCGCTGCGGCTGGTCGAAGTGGCGCAGCGCTGTGGTGCGCGGGCCCACCTGGTTGACGATGCCACCGAGATCCTGCCGGAATGGCTCGATGGTGCGTCCAAGATCGGCATCACCGCGGGCGCGTCCGCGCCACCGCACCTCGTCGACGAGGTGATCGCGACGCTGCGCGCCTTAGGACCGGTCGAGCTCACCGAACATGCAGTCACGCACGAGCACGTCACGTTCACGCTTCCCAAAGGAGTTGCTGGCTGATGGCCATTCCCCTTCGCCAAGGTGTGCGGATCGGCTGGTATCTCTTCTCGCAAAAGCTGCGCCGCCGCGAGAAGTTCCCGCTCATCGTCGAGCTCGAGCCGTTGTACGCGTGCAATCTGAAATGCAACGGGTGCGGCAAGATCCAACAGCCGCATGACCTTTTGCGCCAGCGCATGCCGGTCGAGCGCGCCGTGGCAGCCATCTCCGAATGTGGCGCGCCGATGGTCTCGATCGCCGGTGGTGAGCCGCTGATGCATCCCCAGATCGACGAGATGGTCAACGAGCTCGTCAAGCGCAAGAAATACGTTTACCTGTGCACCAATGCCGAGCTCGTCCGCAAGCGGTGGGACAGATTCAACTTCACGCCGTCGCCCTACTTCTCCTTCGCCATCCACATCGATGGCCTGCGGGAACGGCACGATGAGTCCGTGGCCAAGCAGGGGGTGTTCGATGAGGCCGTTGCGGCGATCAGGTTCTTGCAGGAAAAGGGCTTCCGCGTCACGACGAACTCGACGTTCTTCAACACCGACACGCCCCAGACGATCATCGACGTGATGAACTTCCTCAACGACGAGGTCAAGGTCGATCAGATGATGATCTCCCCGGCCTACGCCTACGAGAAGGCCCCTGACCAGGATCATTTCCTCGGCGTCACCGAGACGCGCGAGTTGTTCTCGAAGGCTTTCTCCGGCGGCAACAGGAAGCGCTGGCGCCTCAACCACTCACCGCTGTTCCTGGACTTCCTGGAGGGCAAGACCGACTTCCAGTGCACGGCGTGGGGAATCCCGTCATACTCGCTGCTCGGTTGGCAGCGACCGTGCTACCTGATGGCCGACGGGTACACGAAGACCTACCGCGAGCTGATCGAGACCACCGACTGGGACAAGTACGGCCGCGGCAAGGACCCGCGGTGCAACAACTGCATGGCGCACTGCGGATATGAACCCACCGCCGTGCTGGCCACCATGGGCTCACTCAAGGAGAGTCTGCGGGCTCTGCGGGAGCAGGGTTGACCGCACCGGTCGCGGCGGCGAGATTCGAGGAGCGGCCGATCAGCGCAACGCCGCCGACCATGGCCACCAGGCAGATCGACTCCACTACCAGGCCAGGGACGCTGAGTGATACCACGTCGCCGAGCAGGCTGACGCCCAGAAAGATCCCGGCGAGTGGCTCAGCGGCAGCGATCGGTGGCAACGAGTAGTCCAGTCGAGCCGCCTTGAAGGCACTCTGCGAGAGCAGGATGCCGATCACCGCAGCTCCGATCACCACGTAGATCCACGGATTGATAAACATCACGGCGATGCCGCGATGATCGGCGACCACCAGGGCGGCTCGCGTCGCCGCATCCTGGAGCCCGTACAGCAGGCCGGCGCCGGTTGCCAGCAACACCGATTCCCCGACCAAGCCGCGCTGCTTGCCCACAATGACCAAAAGCGCAACGACCCCCACCACAGTGCAGACGGCGACGGCGATCACGATGCCACTGGTCGCGGGGGCGGGGGAGCTGTGCGGGTTGCCTACCGCGATGAATACACCCAGAGCCGCCGACAGCATGATCGCGCCGGTCGCTTCCTGCCACCGTATTCGTTGCCTTGCCAGGGCAGCGGAGAACGCCAGCGCGAACAGGAGGTTCGTGGAGAGCAACGGCTCGACGATGGCAACCGCTGCCAGGTTCAGTGCCAGCCCGGCGAGCAGTTCACCGACCACCATGCAGCCCACCCCGACCCACCATCGCGGGCGCCGGACGAGATCGAGCAGAAGGCGCAGGGTAAGCAGCTCCTCCAGCGGCAACGTCGCCGCGACCCGTTGTTGCAGGACGTAGCCCAAGCCGAGAAGCAGCGCCGCCGCGATGCCGACAAAGAACACCACCCGTGATCAGCCCGGTTCGGAGGTCGTCGCCAAAGCAGCCTCGGTCGGGTCGAACAGCGGAGAGCGGGCAAGCAAGGCGACGCCGAAACCGACGCCGAGGCCGCCAGCAGTAGCCAGGGCAAGCCAGCCCCCAGTGCGCGTCAATTCGTGGTAGACCAGCACACCCCACAGGATCGACACGAGCGGGTCCATGAGGGTAAATCCCGGTTGGGCGGCGAGCAGCGGGCCTGTATGCAACGCCCACTGCATAAGCAGGACACCGAGGACTCCGAAGGTGATCGCGACGTAAGTCTGCCAGGTCACGAGGATCGCCAGGAATCCATCCGCGGTGAACTGGGAAACGGTTTCCTTGATCAAGGTCGCGGTCAGTCCGAAAGAGGTGCCGGCGGCGGCGCCGAGGCAGGCAGTCTGGACCACCGCGATTTTCGCGCGGGATACCGCAACGAGCATGGCGATCGTTGCTACGGTGCCGCCGCCGGCGAGGACGTACGTCACATGGTTGATGTGGGTCTCCTGGCCAGGTCGGGGGTTCAGCGCAGCCACCAAGGCAATCATTCCGCCGGTCATGAGCATGATCGACGTCCACTCCTGCCTGCCGAGGCGCCCGTTGAACACGCGTGAGGCAACAAGCAGGGTCAGCGGCACCTCGAGGGTAATGATCGGCTCGACCGCCGACAGCTGCCCCAACCCGAGCGCGACAGCCTGGAAGCCGAAGGAGGCGACCATGCCGCCGAAGCCGATGATCCAGGTCGGATTGCGCAGCAGCGACAGCATCATTCGCCCGCTGAAGGGCTCGTCGGCGGGCTGTTGCAGGCTTGCCTTTCGTTGCATGACATTGGCCAGCGCGTTGCCGAATGCCGCGATCGCGGCGAGCAAGTAACTGAGCAGGTCGGCTGCTCTCACGGGCAGACTCTAGTCGCTAGCTGCGATCCTGGGCCACGGCTGCCTGCACGCACCGCGACACCTCCCGCTCACCGCGTCGTTGGTGATGCGTAGGCCCTGGGCGATCCATGCGGAGATTCGAATGCAGATCGGTGAGCAGTGGCGGTTCTGGCGGCGCCCCAACCCTGAAGGCGCGTCCTACGACAGCTTTTACGCCAGCTTCTACGGGGCCAAAGGCCGCGGCCATACATCCCGGCACCGGCGCCCGCGCGCGGCGGGGGTCGCTGTGCCGGCCTTCCTGGGTGTGGTCGTCGCGAGGCTTGTCCCCTCCAGGCGTACGGTCCTGCT
The DNA here is from genome assembly GCA_030775825.1 of Actinomycetota bacterium. Taxonomy (GTDB): domain Bacteria; phylum Actinomycetota; class Actinomycetes; order Mycobacteriales; family Jatrophihabitantaceae; genus JALYIL01. Next base: position 473 of record JALYIL010000161.1, on the reverse strand, counting down.
CTGCACGGCCGGGGTGATGGCCGGCGGCGCCATCCTGATAGGGGCGGTGACGGTGATGGCCGGCGGCACCGGCACTGACGGCCCAGTTCCTGGATCGGGCAGCCTGAGCATTGGAACGGCCGGGGCGAACGGCGTCGCCGACGGCGCGCTGCCGACCCTGCGCGCCACCTCGTCGCGAGCTGGCGCGGCACCGGTTCGGGCAGTCCCAGTACGTGCGGTAAACGCGGGTGGCAGCGTGGTCGGCGGCGGCAACATGGGTGGCAGCGTTGCGGGAGCCGGTGTCGCGGGAGCCGGTGCTGCAGGAGGCGGCGCGTCGGGAGCCGGTGATGCAGGAGCCGGCCTCACGCCGTCGTCGGTGGCTGGCACTGGCGGTGTGCCCCCGGCTGGATCCGCGCCCACTCCTGGTCCGCTGAACCCGACGCCCGCGAGCGCGCCGGCACCCACGCCGGCACCGCCTGCGCCTACTCCGGCAC
>JALYIL010000160.1 GCA_030775825.1 Actinomycetota bacterium | reverse complement strand
TCTTACTGCGGCCCTCGACCAGCACCGACGTGACGATCAGCTGCGGCATCCCCATCGTTCACCCCTTGGCTCAGGTGTGAACGATGTCCCGAGACAGGTGTGAACGATGTCTAGAACTCAGACACCCCCTCGGACACCCCCTCGGACACCACGGACACCCCCTCGGACACACCGCGCTGCGCCTCGCTTTGGGGCTCGACTAGGCGCACGCACCCTGCCGCGCGGACGGCGGGCGTAGTCGCCGGTTGAGCTCGTTGTCGCGCAGATGAATTAGTAGAGCGTGTCGCGGGTCGACCGGAACTGTCGATGTGGTGTGCATCGGCTTTCTATGGCGCTCCGCTCGCCCCGCTAGTGCGTGTGGTTGGCCATCCGGGCAAAGCGGGTGAACGGCGACTGGAAACAGTCAGCGGCTGTGGCCCGCTCGCAGCCAGGCGATGTAGTCGGCTGCGGCCCGGGCGGTGTCGTATTCGGGCTGGTAGCCGGTGTCGGCGCGCAGGCGGGTGATATCGAGGGGATTGCCCGGCCGGGCTGCACCCCCAGGGAGTTCGAGATTGATGCCCGGGTCGACGATTCGGATCGCGTCGATGATGTCGGCGTTGGTGGTGAGCCGGCCCGATGCCACATTGTATGTGCGGTGGTTCAGGTTCTCGGCGAGCTGGAGCAGAGCGATGGCCCGGCCAGTGTCCTTGACGTAACACAGGTCGAGCCCGTCGCCGAGCTTCGGCTCCGCGAGCAGGCCGGACAGGTCCAATGGACTCCCGCTGGCGCCCGCGTGAATGAGCGCCGGAGCAGCGAAGAATGGATCCTCATGACCTGTCGGGCCCCACGTACCTGAGATCCGCAGATTGATTATCTCAACCCCAGTCGCTTCGGCCAACTGCTCACCCAGGAGTTCACCGATCTTCTTCGACCGAGGGATCGGATGGGGCGCGGTGAGCAGCACTGGCAGATCTTCGGTGAGAGGGCCGACGTGCTGAACGCCGCCGTACACGCCGATGGTGCTGGCTAACCCAATCCGGCGAACACCCCACTCACTGGCGACGCGGACGACGTTGATGAGTCCGCGAAGCAGGTCCTCGGTCGACTCGATGCCGCCGACACTGCCGCGCGGTGCGGGATAACCGGCCAGGTGCACGATGCCGGTGATGGTGTGGCGAGCGCCGATGGTGCGGAGTGCGTCAAGGTCGGCCACGTCGACCTTTTCAGCCACAACGGGAAGGTCAGCCAGGTGGATCGGCACCTCCTGGGACCGGCGTTGGATCATCACACAGGACTCCCCGAGATCAGCCAGGGCGCGAACGGTGTGGGAGCCGATGAAGCCTGAACCGCCGGTAACGAGAATCATGTCGACCCTTTCATCAGTATCGAGAATCATCAGTAATGCTGACGCTCAGCTTGAGGATAGGATAGTCACATGTCAAAGCAGGCCAACTCCGGACCCGCGTTAACCCGCGAACCCCACGACGTGCTCGGCTACCTGCTCAAGCACGCCCACCTCGCGCTGGAGACGCGCACCGACGCTGCCCTGGCACCGTTCGGCATCACCAGCCGCGACCTCGGCGCGCTGCGGGTGATCGCCGGTGGAGTGGCGAGATCGCAGCAAGACGTCGCCGCCATCCTCGGCGTGGACCGCACGTCGATGGTCGCCCTGCTCGACGCGCTCGAGCGGGCCGGAATAGTTGCCCGCCGGCCCTCCGAGCACGACCGCCGCCGCAACGTCATTGGGCTCACCACCCGCGGTGCCGAAGTCTTCGCTCAGGCGGAGCAGTCGTCGCTCGCCGTCGAAAGGGACTTCGCCGGCATTCTCGGGGACCATGGTGCAAGCGAGCTTCGCCGAGAACTACAGGCCCTGATCGGTTCGCCCGCCACCGCTATGTGACGTAGGTGAATCCAACGCCCAGGACGGATCGACGCACGGGACCCGACGCTCTGGGCTACGAGCTCCAGACGAGAACACACGCGCATGCCGCGCTGTTCGCGCGCGTGAGCCGGCGATATCGTGCGGGTGCTGGTGTCGTTTGATCACCACGATCGATGCGCGCATGGCCGATGGCGGCACCAGGAGCCAGGCACCGGGATCGTATTCCGCTGATGTAGATCGTCGCCCGGGGTGGGCAGCGCGGCATCGTGTGACTGTCTTGGCAATCAATCGATTGATTGAGATAGTCCTGGTATGGCGCTTCTCGATGTGCAGCGCGCGGCGGTCGACCTCTTCTCGCGTCGCGGCTTCGAGGCGACAGGGATTCGCGAGCTCGGTGCAGCGGTGGGGTTGAACTCGGCAACGCTGTACCACTACGCGGGCGGCAAGCAGGAGGTGTTGGCCGAGATCATGCGCCTGTGCCTGGACGAGCTGCTCGCGTGCGGTCGAGCGGCGCTGGCGTCGTCCACAGATCCAATGGAGCAGCTGGCAGCGTTGATCGCCTCACATGTCGGCATCTCCGCACTGAACCCGCGCACTGCACTCGTGACCGATCAGGAGATGCGCGCGCTCGCGGCGGAACGGCGGACGGCACTGATGGGCGTGCGTGACGACTACGAAGCCCTGTTCGCCGCGGTGCTGACCCGCGGCGCGAAGAGGCGCATGTTCCGCCTGGTCGATGCGGGCCTCACCCGCCTGGCGTTGCTGGAGATGTGCAACGGGGTCGCCCACTGGTACCGGCCCGGTGGTCGGCTGAGCGTCGAGGACGTCCAGCGGCGCTTCGTCGAACTGGGTGCGCGATTGGTCGGCGTGGACGATTCCGAGCCGTGGACCGGCCCGCTGGCCGAGGCCCGAATGTTGGACATCGAGCCACGAGTTTCGGTGTCGGCGTGACGATCATCGACGCGCGGGTGCGACTGCCGCAGGATCGCCGACCCAATCCGACGTACTCCGCCCCACGCCGGCAGACCGAGCAGTACGACAAGGTGTTGGACCTGACCGACAAGATGAACCAGGGCACCCTGGCCCGGCTGCTGCACGACCTCGACGCCAGCGGGATCACCCAGGCGGTGATGCACGCCGAGTCCGAGGGGGGCGAGGACGGCGAGGTGCTCAATGATGCGCTGCTCGCCGTTCTTGCCGAGCACGGCGACCAGTTCGTCGGTATCGGCTGCCTCGATGTCGAGGGGCGTCGCCCGACGGAGATGGCGAAGCAGGTCGCCCGTATCGGCGCGGCCGGACTGCTCGGGGTAACGCTGCAGCCGGCGTTCTTCGGTCTCGACATCGACGCCCGCTCGCTGTACCCGATGTACGCCCGCGCCGAGGAGTTGGGCCTGATCGTCTGCGTGCACACCGGCATCACCTACTCGCGGATGCACCCGCTGCGCCACGAGCGGGCCGAGCTGCTCGACCAGGTTGCGTGCGACTTCCCGGACCTTCGCCTTGTCGCCTGTCACGCCGGCTGGCCCTGGGCCACCGAGTACGCCGCCGTAGCCCGGCGCCATCCCACCGTCTACCTGGAGTTCGGTGCGCTTGCGCCCATGTACGTCGCCCGGCCCGGGACGGGGTGGGACGCGCTGTTCGGGATGATGCCGAATGTCCTGCGTAAACAGGTGCTCTACGGCAGCGACTGGCCGATGATGGCGCCCGAGCGAGCGCTGCGGGAGTGGCGCGTGTCCGGACTGGACGACGTCGCATTGCAGGCGCTGTTCCACGACAACGCCGCCGGTCTGTTCGGCATCACTAGCGTCTGATGACGATCACGTCGATGCTGGCCACGGCGGCGGCGTCTCGTCCTGGTTCCGTCTTCCTGCGGACCGCCGAGGGCGAGCTGAGCTACGGAGAGACGGAAGACCGGGTGCGGAGGGTCGCCGGAGGCCTGGCGCGCATGGGTATTAGAGCGGGTAGCCCCGTCGTGCTGATCATGCGCAATAGCACCGATCAGGTCGTCGTGTGGTTCGCCCTCGCCCGACTGGGTGCCCTGCACATTCCGCTCAATCCGGGCCTCATCGGGCAGCAGCTCGAGCACGCCCTGCGCGTCACGGCGCCCACGATGATCATCGCCGACCACGAGCTGCTGCGTCCCGTCGCGGCCACCATTGCCGCTGCAGTTCCCACCCGGACAACTCTCGTGCGCGGCGCTCCCGAGGATACGTCAGCGTCCAGCTTCGAGGACCTAGTCGCCGGCGAACCGGCCGACCCTGCTCCGCATGCCGTCGACGACCTCGACGTGGCGACCCTGCTGTTCACCTCCGGCACCACCGGCGTCTCGAAGGCGTGCGAGCTCTCGCACCGCTACCTGGCGCGGCAGGGCGAGATACACGCGCGCCAGTTCGGGTTACGGGCCGATGACGTCCTCTACTGCCCGTTCCCGTTGTTCCACATCGACGCCGCCACCCTGACCGTTGTGGCCGCTCTCGCCGCGGGAGCAACCGCCGCGCTCGGCGAACGTTTCAGCACGTCGCGGTACTGGGACGAGGTGCGCCGCTTCGACGCCTCCGTCATCAACTTCATGGGCGCCACACTGACCATGCTCTGGAAACTACCTGCGTCACCGGCCGACACCGACCACCGGGTCCGCCTAGCCTGGGGCGTGCCCATGCCGGAATGGAAGGACGGGTGGGAGGCGCGATTCGGGTTTCCCCTCCTCCAGGTCTACGGACTCACCGACGCGGGCGTCCCCGTCTACGACCCGATAGACGGAACGCAGCGCTCGGGCGCGTGCGGCCGAGTTATCGACGAGTACGAGATCCGCATCAGCAACAGCGAGGAAATCCTCGTCCGCGGCCGCGAGCCGGGACTGATCATGAACGGTTATCACGCGATGCTAGACGCCACTGCCGATGCCATCGACGCGGATGGTTGGGTGCACACCGGCGATCGTGGGCGACTCGACCCCGACGGCTTCCTCACCTTCCTCGGCCGCTCCACCGACTCCATACGTCGTCGAGGCGAGAACATCTCGGCCCACGAGGTCGAGCAGGCCGGCCTCGAACACCCCGATGTCATCGAGGTCACCGCCATCGGCCGACCCAGCGAACTGACTGAAGAAGACGTCCAGATCTTCGTCGTTCTACGTAAAGATGCAAACCTCACCGCCGCGGAACTTCACCAGCATTATCGGGCCGTAGCCCCGCGCCACCTGACGCCCCGCTACATAACCTTCCTCGACCAACTCCCGAAGACACCTACGGAAAAGGTCGAAAAGTTCAAACTCGCCAGGACCGCCCACAGTTGGCCGACCTGGGACAGCGACGCCAACCGATAGCCGCCGACCATCGCGTTCAGCCTCTAGGTCGAGCCCACGGTCGATAGCGTCGACCAACGCAGAATCTTGAGCGCGATCCGAAGCGCGATACGCCGTCGATAGGCGCGGCTCGGCTGGTGGTGGCGTCGGGCGCGGACCGGGCAGATCGTGGTGACGCAACGGTGAGCGTTCGTGCGCAAGTGGCACCGGCGTCATGACCCCCAATTTCATTGAGGTACGTGACATGTCCCCCGGCGCACCGCCGGATTGCGGAGAGATCACCCGCGGCCCATCTGGCACGTTCCTGCCCGACAGGCCGCGGGCTCCTTCAGCCGCATCGGACCGTCATGGCTGCATCGCGAGGTCCGGCGACCCCTCGGTGGCCACTGCGTCAACCTCTGTAGCCGGCGTGATGTGTGGCCGGCGGAGAAGGAGGACGACGCGAGTGCAGATAGCGCGGGGTTCAGCAGGCCGGTACCCAACGGCGCGGTCACCGTCGCGGGCAAAACCGTCGTCCAGGACGCGTGTTCACCCGTGATGAGCAGCAAGCCCATGCCGACTGCTACCAGGGCCAGGCCACCAGTCACGAGTCGCGCGGGCGCGATCCGTGCCATAAGCGGCGCGGCGGCTGCGGAGACGAGGAACATCAGCAGGCTGCTGGGCAGGTATGCCGAATCCGGCATATCGGAGTGTCAAACGTCGACGAGGACCAGCTTCGCACTGCCCAGGCCCTCACGCCGGTCGTGTCTACCCAGAACAGATACAACCTGAAAGACCGTACTTCCGAGACGCTGATCGACCTATGCGAGCAGGAGTCGCTCGTCTTCCTGCCTTGGGCACCGATCCAGCAAGCCGACGACAACACCGCGATCGCGGAGGTAGCCAGTCGTCGCGACATCACGACGACCCAGGTCGTGCTCGCCTGAGTGCTCGCGCGCTCACCTTCCATCCTGCCGATTCCGGGGACTGGATCGGTTGAGCATCTCGAGGCGAACGTCGCCGCCGCGGGTATCCATTTGGACCCCCGCGAGGTCGCCGACATCGACGCGAGCCTCTTCTGAGAGCCGTCGTCCTGGCGCGCCGGATGTCAGATCCGGATGACGTCATCCAGACTCTGCGCCATGATCAACTCCTGCAGGATGGCCGTGTTCCCGACACCGCGTTCAGTCTTGATCCAGTTCTGGCGGTCCCGCTCGGCCTTGCGCAACAACTCCAGGTAGCCCATGAGGAACTCGTCCCTGACCTTGACGTCCTTGCAGGTCTTGATCGCAGTGTTGAACGCGACGGACGCCTTCTTGATGCCAGTCGTCATTTGCCGGATCTGGTTTACCCGGTCCCGCATGATCGTGGCGTCCTTGGAGTTGACGTTGAGCTTCGGGTAGTGGATGTAGTGCACGTAGATGAACTCGAGATAGACCGCAGTCTTGGGGTCTATCACCAATCCCTTGGGTAGATTCTTCTTGTAGAACGCCGGGTTCAAGTCCTTTGGCTTCGCCACTTGCGAACTCTTCTCGATAGGGGGTGATAGGTGCGGACGCACCACATTACGAATCCCCCATCATCTTTACAATGGCCAGTGAATACGCGACGTCCGTCCGGACACACGGCGCGGTCACGGTTGTTCCACGACCTACTGCTGGCTCGTTCAATCCGGAGATCTCGGCACGGCCAGCGATTCGTCAGACCGGCTCGGCGACGAGGACCGGGATCAGGCGGTTGGTCTTCTCCTGGTACTCCGCGTACGGGGGGTAGGCAGTGGCAGCCCGCTCCCACCAAGCGGCGCGTTCGTCCCCGTCGAGCTCACGTACGACGAAGTCCTGGGGCTCGGGTCCGTCCTGGATCACAATTCTCGGGTCGGCCACGAGCGAGAAGTACCACTCAGGGTGCTGGGGAGCCCCGCCCTTCGACGCGACCAACGCGTAGGTGCCATCGTGCTCGACCCGCATCAACGCGATCTTGCGGACCTTGCCCGACTTTTTGCCTCGGTAGGTAACGACAACGATCGGCAATCCGGTATCGCGCAGTGTGTTCGCGCTGGTGCCACCAGTGGACTCGTACTCCTCCACCTGGTCACGCACCCAACGTACCGAGCTTGGGACGTACTCGCCGATGATCGGCATTTGCCACCTCGCAAAGGTTCCTGAAGACTCGATCATCATCGCATCGATGCCGGCGAAATATGACGCGCCAAGCTCCCCCCGGGGAAACCTCGTTGATCGATTCTCCGGATCGATCTCCGACCTGGCTGTCGTGACGCAGATCCGTTTCTGCTGAGGTCTGGGCTACGGCTACGTCCATGCCTAGCGATGCCTGCCGCGAGCGAAATACACGACGGGGATGACCCCAGCGGAGTTGACGGCCATGATCGCCGCAGCCCAGGCCGCCTTCGAACCCCGAATCTCACCGGACGGTCGCCGTGCCAAATCAGCCAGGGCAGCAGCCTTCAGCGCGCCCTCGACAGCGCCGCCAGCGATGACCAGTCTCCGGGTTCGCGGGCTCAGGTCGTTCCATTTCCTCTTTGCCATAGCGCCACTGTGCCCCGCCAGCGGCGTCAACAACAAGCATGCGCGCCCGGGGCAGGGCGAGGAGGGCGTCGACCGCGGCACCGCTCAGGGGCTTAGCGGCTTTAGGGGCCTCAGGGGCCTTTGCGGCCTCAGGGGCCGGGTGTGGTCTGGGTCCGGGTCGAGGCGGTGAGGCGGGAGTGACGGATCGTCAGCGCGCCGAACGCGGCTGCGAGCACGCACGCGATCGCGCCGAGTAGGAGCCCCCCGCGGCCGCCGAAGTGTTCGCTGACCAGGCCGGCAATCGGTCCGCCAATTGGGGTCGATCCGAGGAACGCGACCGCCCATAGAGCCATCACCCGTCCGCGCATGTTCGGTGCCGCGCCGAGCTGAAGCGTGCTGTTGCCCTGGGACAGCACGCCGATCGACACCGCGCCGACGAGGGCGATGGCAATGAGTTCGGTCCACAGGTTCGGTGCGACTGCGGCTAATACCAGCGCGCCGGCGAACAGCAGGCTTGACTGCAGCAGCGCTCGGGTACCGGTACGGCCACGGGCGGCGTAGTACAGCCCGCCGACGATGGCTCCGATGCCCATGGCTGAGGTGATGAAGCCGTACGTGTCCGCCCCTCCGTGCAGGTCGTGTTTCGCCAGGACGGGCAGCACCACTTGGAACTCGTACACGAAGCATCCGATCAGAGCCATCATCAGCAGCGGGACGCCCAGTGCCGGCGCGCGGGCGACGTAGCGCAGGCCCTCGGACAGCTGGCCCCGCTCCCGTCCGGTCGGCTCCGAGCGGGTGATGCTCGACAGGTCGAGGCGGGCGAGCGAGATCACGACGGCGACGAAGCTGGCGGCGTTGAGCAGGAAGCAGAACCCGATCCCGCCGCTGGCGATGATCAGGCCGGCGACACCCGGCCCGACGGCTCGGGCCACGTTGACCATGACCGAGTTCAGGCTGACCGCGTTTCGGACCTGGTCGCGACCGACGAGTTCGAGCACGAAGGACTGGCGGGCAGGGTTCTCGAAGGCATTGTTCAAACCGAGCACGGCGGCAAGGACGAACACCTCCCAGACCCGTACGACGTGGGTCACGGTGAGCACCCCGAGCACCAGCGCCTGGATCCCCATCATGGTCTGCAGCGCGATCATCAACTTGCGCTTGTCGGTACGGTCGGCGATCACTCCGGCGTACGGCCCCAGGAAGAGGATCGGAAGGGTTTGCACCGCCACCGCCAGGCCAACATCGGTCCCGGACCCGGTCAGCGTCAAGACCAGCCACGACTGGGCTATGGTCTGCATCCAGGTGCCAGTCAGCGAGGTTGACTGCCCAGCGAGGTAGCGACGGTAGTTCGGGTTGGCTAGCGAGGAAAAGGTTTGACGGGTGAGCGTCTTCAGGTCGGTCATCGACGCGGAGCCAGCTCGTCCGCCAGCATCTCCAGGGATGGCATGGCCGCGACCAGCGCCTCGATCGCCTCCGGGCCTAAGCCTGCCAGCCGCTCGGCGAGCAACCGAGATCGATCAGCCAGCAGCCGCTTGCGTAGTCGCACACCGGCCGGCGTGACCGCAACACGCACAACCCGGCGGTCGTCTCGGTCGGGCTCGCGCTGCACAAAACCGGCATCTTCGAGCTTGCCGACCACGCGCGAAAGCATCGTCGGGTTGATCCCCTCGACATCGGCGAGCTCGCCCAAGACTATCGGCCCGTGAGCCGATACCGACGCCAGCACTGACAGCTGCGTACTGGTCAGGCCGCCACCGGACACCTGACGATCGACCCGGCGCGAGATCCGGATCAGAGCTGCTCGAAGCCGATCGATGGTCTCGGCGTCCATTGCAGCCACCAGTTCCCAAGTCCGTCAATTAGTTGCTTGCTGGCAAGCATACAACACTTGGCGCGGTTCAACTCTTCACTCGAAGCTGCGCCAGAGCGGTCAACCGAGGCCAGTGCCACGATGGGGGGTATGGATGGCGATCAACTGGACAAGGTCAAGTCCGCGCGCGGCTTCTTTGCCGCCCTAGATCAGAGCGGGGGCAGTACCCCGAAGGCGCTGGCCGAGTACGGCATCGCAAAGGATCGCTACAGCGCCGACGCGCAGATGTTCGACCTGGTCCATGCGATGCGCACCCGCGTGATCACCTCGCCGGCCTTCGACGGGATGCGGATCCTCGCCGCGATCCTGTTCGAGCAGACGATGGACCGGGCCGTCGACGGCCTGCCGACCGGACAATACCTATGGGAGCGGCGCCTCGTGGTCCCCTTCCTCAAGGTGGACAAGGGTTTGGCCGACGAGGTGAACAGTGTCCAGCTGATGAGGCCGATCGACGCGCTTGACGAGCTGCTAGCTCGTGCAAACCAGCACCGCATGTTCGGTACCAAGATGCGTTCAGTGATCAAGGACGCCGACCAGGCTGGCATCGAGGCCATCGCCGACCAACAATTCGCGCTCGGGACGCGGATAGCGGCCGCTGGGCTCGTCCCGATCCTGGAACCGGAGGTGAGCATCACCAGCCCCCACAAAGCCGAAGCGGAGGAGCTGCTCTTCGCGGCGCTGCAGAGCCGGCTCGGCAGCCTGCCCGCCGAGGCAGCGATCATGCTCAAACTGACGATCCCGACCGAACCCGGCCGCTACGCTGACCTCGCCGCGGATGCCCGAGTGCTCCGCGTACTGGCCCTGTCCGGTGGCTACAGCCGCGCTCAGGCCTGCGAGCGCTTGTCGCGGGAGCCGAACATGATCGCCAGCTTCTCGCGGGCGTTGCTGGAAGGCCTGTCCGACGAGCAGAGCGACGAGCAGTTCAACGCCACCCTTGAAGCCTCGATCGCACAGATCTACGCGGCCTCGGTCCATGAGTCGGGATAGCAGACAGCCGACTGTCCATCGCGAGCTAGGACGTTGCTGGAGGGTCTAGCCAGCCACCCAGTGCAGTCCGCCCTGCGTCGATAGAGTCCAGGAACCAATTTCTTGGAGCACGCCGGACGGTGACGACCCGGCCCACGCTTCGGCCAGTTCAGCGCTGTAGACGCCGCCGATCTGAGCGAAGTGAATCACCCGAAACTCGATGTTCCGACGGACGACGTTGGTGGCAGATTCGAAGTTAACCAGCGTGGCAGTCGCCCTCGCAGATCCAGGCACCGCGGTGGCCCAGCGAATGTTGGTCACCTCGTCGTGCATGTCCAGCCCCAGGGTGGTGGGCTCGACGATGGCGTGACCCGATGCGCTATCGAATACCGACAGGACCTGTGTGCTGGCCGGTTGGTTGCCCTGGGCAGCCTTGGCGGCGGAGGAGCGCAGTTGGGTTGCGCCAGTTGCCTTGCCAGCCGCATTGCCAGGCGTCGCGGTCCCGGTTGGCCCGGTCGGCGCCGACGATGCCGGCAGCGCAGCCGTGGATGTCGTGGAGCTGGCAGAGGACGACTGACCGAGGGACGCCACCGATCCCGAGCCTGATGCGACATGAGCCGACTTCGAACTGGTGCATGCGCTGGCGGTGCCGAACACCGGAATGCTCAGCAGTAGGACAGCCGTACGAAAGCGGCGGGAAAGCATTAGCTCCTCAATTCTGTCAGTGTCGACTCCGGTCAGTTGACCGGAAGGTGACCCTACGGAAAGGAGGTCAGCGCGCAGTCGAGTGCCGGGAACGCGACACTTCCTCTGGCACCCCATCGGCACGAAACAGACCAACTCGGCCTATGTGCTCGCTTGTGCCCGTGTGTCTCGCTTGTGCCCGCTCCCGAACTACAGCTCAGGGTTCGGCGATGCTGGGTCGACCGGCAGGGCGTTCGAGCACCGTCCGGTCGGTTGGTCGGAAGCCGAAGCTCGCATACAGGAAGGTCGCGTCGCCGGTGTGGAGCAGCCAGCGAAACTCTGCGCCGGGCCCACAATCAATCATCGTGCGCACAATTCGCCGACCGAGCCCCGCTCGTCGATGAGGCTCAAGCACAAACACATCTGCAAGGTAGGCGAACGCGGCCCCGTCGGACACGGCCCGCGCGAACCCGACCTGGGAGCCATCCTCGGCGTAGGCACCCACCACTCGCCAGGCACCGTGCACCTGTTTTTCGATGTTGACCCGGCTGCGGCCGCGACCCCAGTACGCCTCGTTGTGAAGATAGGACCAGACGACATCCATGTCGATGCGTCCTGGGATTGCATCTACCTCATATTCGGCCACGACGCTCAGCGTGCCAGGCCCATGGGGCCTCTGTCAGCCCGGCTGGCCGCTCGGGCCGGCGCTAATGCGCTGCGTGCCCGTGTTCGGCCATGTCGTCCGGTCCCCCGCCCATCATCGAGAGCATCTCCCGTCCGCCCGTCCGGAAGAACCGCCACAACAGCGCTGCCGCGAGCACAAGCGAGACCATGTTGAGCCAGGTCGTGTAGTTCCACGTGACGCCGGCGCCACCCACCTTGGCGTGGCGTGGCGCGGGCCGGACGGGATCAACCCGAGCGGGCTGAAGACGAATTCGATGGCATAACCAGCGGCGGCCATCGTGACATAAAAACGTTGCGAACAAGAAGCAGGCCATTCGCTTTCCGTAGTACTTCGCGTAGATGAACAGCAGCGGGACGATGATGAGGTCGGCGAACACGAAACTGATCACGCCGCCGAAGCTGATCCCCCCGTTCCACAGCACGGCAGACAGGGGAACGTTTCCGATCGAGCAGACAAACGTCACGACCGCAACGAGTGGGCCGATCAACGGCCCCCAGACCTTCGCTAGCAACGGATGGCCGGTGAAGAACAGGTGGCGCCAGAAGGTGTCGGGGATCCAGGCCCCCGCCATTCCTGCAATGAACAGGCCGATGACGAGATCGCGCAGTATCGCTGCCCACTCCATCACGAAGTTGTGGCTGACCGAGGTGATGCCGGCCGGGCTGACGAGCCGCCGCCAGAACGTGCCTTCGCCGCCGACGCTCATGTCCATCGCGGCGTGCCCTTCCATGCTCCCGGCGATTGCCCGCTCGGCCTGGCCTCGATCCCGCAGCACGCAATCGGCCACTCAGAAACCGACGGAACAGCAACGCCAGAAAGAGGCTCATCAATGGACCGCCGACAAACTCCGCGAGCGTGAACTGCCAACCGATCAACAGAGCCAGGATGAGCCCGAGTTCGATTACCAGATTGGTGCTTGCGAACTGAAACGCCAGCGCCGCAGTGAAGTCCGCGCCCTTGCGGTAGAGCGACCGTGCTAAGGCGACCGCGGCATACGAGCACGAGGACGAAGCCGCTCCGAGTGCCGCCGCGGTTGCCAGACTGCGAGGGCGATCATCCGGCAGGAGCCGCGCGATCATCGATTTGCGCACGATCGCTTCGATCACCGCCGACAACGTGAACCCGAGGATGAGCGACCACGTGACCTGCCAGGTCATCGAGCCGGTCACGCGCAGCGCATGCAGGATTGCCGTGGGCACCTGCGAATGATACCCCCTGGGGGTATATCGGCAAAAGGCGCGAGCCCTAACGGTCCGCGGCCTACGTAGCTGGCTCGCGAGATAGCCGCGGTTCGCCTCGTCGTTAGGTCGCGGTCTCCCGTCAGTTCTAGAGCATTTCTGTAGGATCGACTGGTCGACATGACAAGGACGGCTTTCGGAAGGGCGCCATGCACTGGACGCTTGCGCTGGGCTCACTCGCCGTCGGCATCATCGTCGGGCTTACAGGTATGGGCGGCGGCGCGTTGATGACGCCGATGCTCGTCCTCCTGTTCGGGGTTTCCCCCCTGGCCGCTGTGTCCAGCGATCTCGTCGCAAGTGCCGTGATGAAGCCGGTCGGCTCGTTCGTCCACCTTCGCAACGGAACGGTCCGGATGGACCTGGTCAAATGGTTGTGCCTCGGATCGGTCCCGGCGGCCTTCGCCGGCGTCCTGCTGGCTCGTGCTCTGGGTCATGGCACGAATATCGAAAACCTGATCCAGAAGGCACTCGGCGTCGCGCTCATCATCGCGGCCACCGGCTTGTTCATCAGGGCCTACCTGCGACTGGCTGAGCGCGCCCGCAGCCGCGACGGCCGACGAGACGCCGACCCCGACGGACCGCCGAGAGTTCCGATCCGGCCGATTCCCACAGTGGCGATCGGCCTGATCGGCGGCCTCGTGGTCGGCATGACATCGGTCGGGTCCGGCTCGCTGATCATCATCGCGCTGATGTTCCTCTACCCCAGCCTGCGGGCGAGCGAGTTGGTCGGCACCGACCTCGTGCAGGCGGTACCGCTCGTAGCATCCGCCGCCCTCGGCCACATCTTCTTCGGTGATTTCCGGCTCGGGCTCACCGGCTCGCTGCTTGTCGGCGCCATCCCGGGAGCGTTCATCGGCGCGCAGCTTTCCTCCCGCCTGCCGGCGGCGTTGATCCGCCGCGCGCTGGCCTTCGTCCTGCTTGCGTCGGCCCTGAAGCTGCTTGGTACGAGCAACGTGTTCACGGGGGCCCTGTTGCTGTCGCTGATACTCCTCGCCCCTGTGGTGTGGATGCTGCTGCGCCGCATCCACGGCTTTTCAGCTCTGCCGAGCAGGGAAGTCCAGTCAGCCCGAGCCTGAATGCCAGCCTCAGCCCGAATCGTTTCCGCCACGGACTCGATCACCGCGACCGTGCGCCTTTCATCGGACTAGTGCCTCCGTGCGGTCCTGTCGCGTGCTGGCGGCGGTGAACACCAGGTGGCCGTCCTCGATGGCGCCGTAACGCAGCATTGGCGCGTCGCGGACGTAGTCGTTGAGCACGACCCACGGGTGCCGGGTGCCCTGTCGAGGCAGCGCGTGATCGGCGCGACGTACATAGCCGGAATTCAGCGTCGCCAGCACTGACACGCCGCCGCGATCCGCCTCGCTCGCCTGCGCGACGACCTGGCTGTACCCATGTGCCTGCATATGGTTGAGCAAGCGGCAGACGTATTCGGAGGCGATATCCGCCTTCAGCGTCCACGACGCGTTCGTGTATCCGAACAGCACGGCCGCATTCGGCACACCTTCGATGAGGACACCCTTGTAGGTGACCACTTCCGACAGGGGAACCGGCACGCCGTCGACCAGCAACTCGTTGCCGCCAGTGATCCGGATCTGAAGCCCGGTCGCCGCGACGATGAGGTCTGCCGGGAGCTCCTCGCCAGACTTCAGCCGGATACCGGTTGCG
Organism: Actinomycetota bacterium; assembly: GCA_030775825.1. Lineage (GTDB taxonomy): Bacteria > Actinomycetota > Actinomycetes > Mycobacteriales > Jatrophihabitantaceae > JALYIL01. Next base: position 21,200 of record JALYIL010000160.1, on the reverse strand, counting down.
GTGAACCGGTCGATCTCGCCCGTCACGATGGAGGCCTGGCCTTCGCGAAGCACCTTGAACAGGTCGCCGTCGGGTACGACGCATAGTCGCTGGTCCCACGGGTCGTATTTCGGTGTGAAGTGGCGCATGTCGAAATCCGGCCCGAGCTGGCGCCGGGCCCCCGCCTGGACGAGCCGGCGCACGAGTCGTGGCTGGGATTTGGCCAACCGGTAAATCCCGCGCTGCAACAGGATGTTGCGCCAGCGCGACAGCCGGTAGACGAGGGTATCCGGCAGGACGCGACGCATCGCCGCCGATAGGGCGTCCTCGCCGGGGAGCGAGACGATGTAGGACGGTGAACGCTGCAGCATGGTGATGTGTGCAGTGTCAGGCGCCATCGCCGGCACGAGCGTCACGGCCGTCGCACCACTGCCGATCACGACAACCCGCTTGCCGCGGTAGTTCAGCCTTTCCGGCCAATGCTGGGGGTGGACGACCTCACCGCGAAATTCCTCCTCGCCCGGGAACGCCGGCCGGTAGCCCTCGTCATAGTTGTAGTAGCCCGCGGCGGAAATCAGGAAGTTGCACGTGTAGGCCTCCGTGCCGCCGGTTTCGGAGTTCCGGGCTTCGACACTCCATAGCCCGTCAGCACTGGACCAGTTGGCGCACACCGCTGCGCGCCCGAAGCGAATGTGCTTCTCGACGCCGTATTCGGCTGCGGTATCGGCGACGTATCCCCGAATCGCCGGGCCGTCGGCAAGCACCTTCGTGTCGTTCCACGGCCGGAAGTTGTAGCCAAAGGTGAGCATGTCCGAGTCGGACCGAATGCCGGGGTATCGGAACAGATCCCAGGTCCCGCCGATGGCATCCCGGCGCTCGAGGATGAGATAGGACCTGCCGGCGCTCTCACGGGTGAGGTGACAGGCGGCACCGATACCCGAGACTCCGGCACCGATGATTAAGACATCGACATGCTCTGTTGCCATTGGCTGATCCTTATCTCAGATGGTCAGTGAGTGCGCCGTCGGCTCCGAACAACCAAGTCCGCCATTGATCCAGCAGCGCACTGTTGTCGTTGTCGTCCGGATGGAAGCCGAGCGTGTTGTAGCGGCGCACGCGCCGCACGACCTCGCGGCTCAGAAATGGTGAGCGCCGCAGGGCGAACAGGCTGCGAGCCAGACGAGGCAGGTTGTAGGTCGCGCGGTCTGCCAGCAGCGAGGCCGTCGCGTGTGCGACGACATCCAAGATGAATGTGAAGCTGATGACTCGCATCGTCGCGATCCGCATGCGTTCGGAACCCCCGACCGCCCGATATACATCGAAGGCGACTGCCTTGTGTTCGGACTCCTCGAGAGCGTGCCAGAGCAGCATGGAACGAACCTCGGTCGAACCTAGCAACCGCCTGCGCCCTGGGGTCGGTCAGCAGCGTTTCTTCCAGCGTCGCTGTGTAGTGCTCGAATGCCGCAGCCACGGCCAGCGGGACGAGCGGCGGCAGCAGCCGCATCTGCAAGGCCATGGAACGCTTCACCATCCGGTCCACACGCCGCGTCGGATACCCCATCTCCTGGAGGTGGTCGTTGAGCTCGCGGTGTTCGCGGCCGTGGGTCACCTCTTGGCCGATGAAGCCCGCGACCTGCTTCTTCAGTTCCGGATCGGTGACCTGCCCGGCGTAGCGGCGAACCGAACGCACGAAGTAGTCCTCTCCCTCGGGAAACATCGCCGAGAGCACCGCCACCACATGACTCATGACCAGATCGCCGCTGACGAAGTGCCGCTTCAGTGAGCCGCTCGGATAGGCGAAGTGAATGCGCCGGGTACGGACGTCGCGAAGGGGCACCTCAGTCATGGATCTGGCGGTCGTCATGTGCGCCTCCCGGCCACCACAGCGGACTGTGGCAGGTGTGCTACCACGATGTTGAGCAACGCCCGTACCTCCGCGCCTCGGGCCCGCAGATCCTCCGCGGCCATCGCGTTCAGAGCGAGGCCGCCGTACATCGCATGCACTGCATGCAAGGCCTCGTTGACGAACGGAAGGCTGGCCAGGTCTGGAAAGAACTCCTGAAAGACCTCACGGGTCAACTCAGCTATCCGATCCGGTACTGCGGCCAGCACGGCTCTGAGCTCGGGGTTATGCCGAGCTGCCACGGTCAACTCGATTAGCGCGGCCGCCCCCGCGTCGTCGTAGAACGACCACAACACGGCGAGTGCTTCGGCGGGAGTGCGCCGCTGCGGTTCTATGCTGCGAAACCGTCGCCTGAACTCCGCGCCTCGTTGCTCGATCAGCCGCTGCGCCGCCGCCCTGACCAGGTCGGCTTTGGCCGGGAAGTGGTGGGCCAGGGCGCCCCGGGAGACATGCGCGCGCCGGACGACATCGTTCGTCGACATCGCGCTGTAACCCCGCTCGTTGAGACATTCGATCGTCGCGTCCAGTAACCGAGTACGCATGGCGTCGACCCGTTCGGCCTGCGAGCGCGGGCCACGGTCGGCCACGACGGGGGCTCCCGGCGCAGCGATGCTCGCCACGTGGCGAACCCGCGTGTGCGTCACCCGGTAGACGGTAGGCACAATTCGGCAAACAGGCAAGCCTGCCGGTATTTAGCCAGGTCCTCTTTCGGCTCGCTTTTGCCGGGCTAACTAGACTCGCACGGTGCCCGAGCGTCGAGTTAGGAATCAAATGCTCGGGCCTCTGGAATGCATGGTCGCCGGAGCCGGAGCACCGCTTATCCTGCTTCCCGGTCTGTCTCCGGAAAACGGACGCCCGGTCGGTGTCATCCGGGCCGGCGAGATCCAGACGATGAGATTGTTTTCCCGCCGCTTCACGGTGTACTGGGTCGGGCGACCGGTCGGTCTGGTGCGGGGTGCGACGATGGCCGAGCTGACCGCGGTACATGCCCAGGCGCTGGCCCAGCGCTTCGATGGGCCGGTCAACGTCGTGGGCATCTCGACGGGCGGCGCATTGGCACAACAGCTGGCCGCCGCGCACCCCGAGGTGGTGCGCCGATTGGTGCTGATCAGCACTGGGTCCCGGCTTGGCGCTCACGGCGCGTCGACCCAACGCGCGATGATCGAGGTGGCTGAGCGGGGCAGCCCCCGACGCGTGATGGCTGCCTACGCGTGGGATCTGGTTCCGCCGTGGCGCGGTCGATCGGCCGCGGCGGCTCTGATGTACCTATTCGGATTGAAAGTCTATCCTCGAGCCCGCGATGTCGGCGACCTGCATGCGACGCTCGAGGCGGAGGATGCCTTCGACCTGCGCGCGCTACCCACCATCACGGCCCCGACCCTGGTCATAAACGGTGGCAAGGATCGCTTCTACGAGCTGGACATCATCCGGGAAACCGCGCGACTAATTCCGAACTCGCGCCTGGTCATCTACCCCAATCGCGGCCACGTCACCGTCGTCTCCGATCGCAGGGCCATCGGCGAGGCACTCGCGTTCCTCTCGGCCTCCGAGGACTAGCCCTCGCGTGCGTCTTGTCGATGTGCTGGTGCATCGAGCGCACCCGTCAGCAGCACATCATCGGCGATGTCGCGCAGCTTGCGGTTGGCATCCTGGCTTGCCGTTCGCAGCAGCCCGAAGGCCTCCACGTCAGTGATCTTGCGCGACGCCATGAGGATGCCGGTCGCCGCCCCGATCCGACGGCAAGTGACGAGTGCCTCTTCCAGGTGCGCGATCTTTCCCCGGTCGATGAGCCCCTCAGCCTCCAGTTGCGCAACGAGTTCACGGTCCACCACGCTGCGTTGCTCGAGGTCCTCGACCCGCGCAACGAGATCAGCCCTCGACGACTCGCTGGGAGCGCTCATGTTCCTTTCATCATGACCCGGCTGTCTAGCCCAGGTCCGGCCAAGGCGCGCCAATGCGTGCCCGAGGACTAGCGTCGAGATGTGACTAAACCTCTGGCGCGGCGAAACGCGAAGGACAGCGCCGAATGAAACGCTCAGCTCGGCCGATCACTACCCCAGCCCTGAAGTACGGCCCGACCGTGCTGTACGGGCGATGCGAGGCCAGCGAGTGCGAAATCCCGGCGCGGGCGACCTGCTCGAGGTGCGGCGGGCAATTTTGCCGCGGTCATCTCGCCGAGGAGCAGCATTCTGTCGCGACGATGGACGACTCGACGGACCGGGAGTGAAATGCCCGGGTCACGAGGAGTTCATGTGAGCATGTTCGACTCCACCGATGGACGCCAAGGCGCTACGGTGCCCGCTCTGTCACAAGACAGCGGAGCTACTGGTCGTTGACTCGTCCTCGGCGACGGGCGAGCGGTCTCCGCTTCGGCGCCGGATCGTCCTGCGCTGCCCGAACGGTTGCTCCCCGAGCCGCGACCAGCTTGCCCGCCTGGCCGACCCGATGGCCTGCTGAGCCAGCTGGGTGAGCGGCTGAGGTTTCAGGGTCGCATTGCGGTGGGCCTGGCTTCGCCGATGCCCGGCAAGCGCCGCCCGCGACACGCGCTGAGCCTGATCACCGCCGCCGCAAGTGCGAACCGCGCGAGCACGATGGCGGGCAGGCAGGCCGCTAGTGCGCCGTAGCATTCGAGCATGACCGCGCCGCCGAACGAGACTCCCCTGCCGCCAGGCGGGGAACCATCCCACGCGTGGCCTGATGAGCCGACGTACGGATCCAGGTTGTCCCCTGCACCGTGCACGCGCAGGCTATACCAGTGTGGTCTGGATCACATATCGGAGCATCGAGCACGAAATACCTCATTCCGGTATTGAATCGACCGGTTTCAGCTCTCGCGCTCCGCCGTGCCGGACCGGCGCCGGTTAGACCGGCGTTACGTAGGCTCCGCTGATTCCGCCGTCGACCAGGAAGGTCGATGCGGTGATGAACGAGGCGTCATCGCTCGCGAGAAAGCTCACCGCCGCGGCGATCTCGTCGGCCTCGGCGAAACGACCCATCGGGATGTGTACCAGGCGCCTGGCGGCCCGTTCAGGGTCCTTGGCGAACAGCTCCTGCAGCATCGGGGTGTTCACCGGTCCCGGGCACACGGCGTTGACCCGGATGCCGTCGCGCGCGAATTGCACCCCGAGCTCCCGACTCATGGCGAGCACGCCGCCCTTGCTCGCGGTGTAGGAGATCTGCGACGTCGCCGAGCCCATCACCGCCACGAACGATGCTGTATTGATGATCGATCCACCACCGCTGACGCGCATCTGCTCGATCGCGTACTTGCAGCACAGATAGACCGAGGTCAGATTCACCTCTTGAACCCGTAGCCACGCCTGCAGCCCCGTAGTCAAGATCGAGTCGTCCTCGGGCGGCGAGATGCCGGCGTTGTGGAAGGCGACGTCAAGTCTTCCGTACTCTTGCGCCGCCCGCTGGTAGAGCGCCTGCACCTCGGGCTCAGAGGTGACGTCGGCCTTGACGAAGAGGCCGCCGAGCTCGTTGGCGACCGAGGTGCCAGCAGGCGTGTCGATGTCCACGCACACGACGTGGGCGCCCTCGGCAGCGAACCGCCGGGCCGTCGCGAGGCCGATCCCACTGGCGGCCCCCGTCACCACGGCGACCTTGTTCGCCAGCCGTCCGGTGAGTGCGGTCATGGCTACTCCTTCGTCGAGATGAACACGTTCTTGGTCTCGGTGAACGCGAATGGGGCATCGGGGCCAAGTTCGCGCCCGAGGCCAGAGGACTTGAAGCCGCCGAACGGCGTCCAGTACCGAACCGAAGAATGCGAGTTCACCGAGAGGTTGCCCGATTCGACTCCCCTGCTGACCCGGATGGCCCGGCCCAGATCCCTCGTCCAGATAGAGCCGGACAGCCCGAACTGGCTGTCATTGGCGATTCGGATTGCGTCCTCTTCATCCTCGAAACGAACCACCGCCACGACGGGGCCGAAGATCTCCTCATGCAACACCCGGTCCTGCGGGTCGTCGGGAGTAAGCACTGTCGGTGGATACCAGAACCCGACGCCCTCGGGCGCAGTGCCCCGGAAAGCGACCTGCTCTTCGCGGACGTAGGACCGGACCGTCTCGCGCTGCGCCGCGCTGATGAGCGGCCCCATCTGGGCGGACTCGTCCGCCGGATCGCTGACGAGGACACCTTTCACGGCCGTCTCGAAGACTTCCATGAAGGCGTCGTATGCCTCGCGTTGCACCAAAATGCGCGAGCGCGCGCAGCAATCCTGGCCGGCGTTGTCGAAGACTGCATACGGTGCCGTTTGCGCCGCGGATTGGATATCGGCGTCGGCGAATACGATGTTCGCGCTCTTGCCCCCCAGTTCGAGAGTGACCGGCTTGAGGCGGGCCGAACAGCCCGCCATGATCTGCCGCCCTACCTCGGTCGATCCGGTGAAGACGATCTTCGCCACGTCCGGGTGCTCGACGAAGCGCGCGCCCACGACGCTGCCCTTGCCGGGCAGGACCTGGAAGACGTCTTCGGGCAGACCTGCTTCGAGCGCGAGCCGGGCAAGGCGTAGCGAGGTGAGGGGGGTGAGTTCGGCGGGCTTGAGGACGACGGTGTTTCCCGCGGCCAGGGCCGGGGCGAAGGCCCACGACGCGATCGGCATCGGGAAGTTCCACGGCACAATCGCCCCGACGACGCCGAGCGGCTCGTGAAAGGTCACGTCGATCCCGTCGGGTACCGGGATCTGCTGGCCGATCAGACGCTCAGGCGCGCCTGAGTAGTACGCGATCACGTCCCGGACGCTGCCCGCCTCCCACCGCGCGTTGGTGATCGTGTGGCCCGAGTTGGTGACCTCGAGCCGGGCAAGGTTCTCGGCGTCAGCGTCGACCGCGTCGGCGAAGCGGCGCAACAACCGCGCCCGATCGCCGGGAGATACCGCCCGCCAAGCCGTGAAGGCCCTACGTGATCTGGCGATCGCCTCGTCGGCCGCCGCCTGGTCGAGCAGATCGACGGTGGTGACGAACTGCTCGGTGGCCGGATTCATGACGTCGTGCGTTTCGGACATGACGTCAGAACCTCTCGAAATTGCGGACGCGCTCCCAGTCGGTGACGGCGGCATCGAACGACGCCAACTCGACGTGCGCAGCATTCGCGTAGTGGTCGACGACCGCATCGGAGAACGCGGCGCGAGCGATCGAGCTCTCCTGCCACAACTGAGCTGCCTCGCGAAGTGTCGCCGGCACCCGGGGCGCTTGGCTGGCATAGGCGTTGCCCGCAAACGCGTCGCCGGGCGATAGCGCGTGATCGACTCCGTGTAGTCCTGCGGCGATCATCGCCGCGACAGCGAGATACGGATTGACGTCACCGCCCGGGACGCGGTTCTCCAAACGCAGGCCGTGACCGCGCCCGACTACCCGGATGGCACACGTCCGGTTGTCCAGCCCCCACAGGATCGCCGTCGGCGCGAACGAACCTGGCTGGTAGCGCTTGTAGGAGTTGATGTTCGGGGCGAAGAAATAGCTCAGCTCGCGCAGTCCGGCCAGCTGCCCAGCCACGAACTGCTCGAACAACGGCGACGCGCCACCCGGCCCGTCCCCGGCGAACACCGGTTCCCCCTCGGGCGTGCGCAACGACAGGTGGATGTGGCAGCTGTTGCCTTCGCGTTCGTTGTACTTGGCCATGAACGTGAGAGACGACCCGTGCTGGGCCGCGATTTCCTTCGCGCCGGTCTTGTACACGACGTGGTTGTCGCAGGTACGCAATGCCTCGTCGTAGCGAAACGCGATTTCCTGCTGACCCGGGTTGCATTCGCCCTTCGCCGACTCGACCTGCATGCCGGCCCCGCGCATCCCCAGCCTGATGGCTCGCACGAGGGGCTCGACGCGGCTGGTGGCCAGGATCGAATAGTCGAGGTTGTACTGGTTGGCCGGGACCAGACCCGAATAGCCCTTCTCCCAGGCGAGCTCGTAGCTGTCGTCAAACAGGATGAACTCGAGTTCGGTTCCGACGTAGGCTAGCCAACCTCGGTCAGCGAGGCGGTCCAACTGTCGGCGCAGGATCTGGCGGGGCGACTGGAGGACCGGCGTCGAGTCAAGCCATTGCACGTCCGCAAGCAGCATCGCCGTACCCGGCTGCCACGGCAGGCGGCGAAGGGTGTCGAGATCGGGCACCATCACGAAGTCGCCGTATCCCTGCTCCCACGACGAGATCGCATAGCCCTCGACCGTGTTCATCTCGACGTCGACGGCGAGCAGGTAGTTGCAACCGTCGGTGCCGTGGGCCAACGTGTCGTTGAGAAAGTGAGCCGCGTCTATTCGCTTGCCCTGCAGCCGGCCCTGCATGTCTGTCATTGCGACAATGACCGTATCGATCTCATCGGATGCCACCCCGGCCCGGAGTTCGTCAAGGTTCATCGGCGGTCCGGGCATCTCTTCCCTCTCAGATGAAGGTCCGATGACCATACCTTCTCGCCATGGTCGGCGGGTAGGTACACGGTGGTCAGCTCAGGAATCCGCGAAGCAGCGCTGCCGTCCCGTCGACATGCTCCTCCATCTCAGCCCGAGCGCGCTCAGCCCTGCCGGCCAGGATGGCGTCCACGATGACCGCGTGCTGCACGCTGGAGTGGGCGATGTTTGCCGCAATGACCGGGATCGCACGCAACAGCTCGTCAAGTCTCATCTGTACGTCGGCGACCACGGCGGTAACCGAGGCGCTGCCGCCGAGCGCGGCGATCGCCAGGTGCAGCCGCGAGTCGGCGAGGCGGCGCGATGCCGGTCCGCAGTTCGTCGCTTCATCCAGGTAGCGGTGCAGGCTCGCCCGATCGACCGCGGTGAGGGTGCGGCTGGCGGCGAGCGCCGCGGCGCCGGGCTCGACGACGCGTCGCAGATCCAGCGCGTCATCGAGGGAATGGCCGATCGCGCGACTGATCTGGCCCGCGGGGCGCGGCCGTTTCACCTTCGGCGACATCACGAACGTCCCGCCACCGCGCCCCCGCCGCGACTCGACGAGGCCGACGTCGCGCAGCGCCTTGATCGCTTCGCGCAGGGTCACCCGGCTCACCCCGAAGGTTTCGGCGAGTTCGCGCTCCGGGGGAAGTCGTTGGCCGTCGCTGAGCACGCCCAGCCGGATGCTCTGCGCCAAGCGCTCGACGGTGACTTCGAAAGCGTTTCGCACCGGCACGGGCGAAAATATCGTGCGCGCCCACAGGGCCTCGACGTTTCCAGCCGCGGCCACTAGACGCCGGCCCGTGCCCGGGCGCGGTACGCGGCGCAGGCCACGACGAAGCCGCCGAACAAGGCGCCCCCGTCACGCACCTCTGGGTGCCATTGCACCCCGACCACCCATGGTGCCCCGGCGTGTTCGACCGCCTCGATCGTGCCGTCAACGGCCCACCCGATCGCTACGAGCCCTGACCCGAGTCGGGCGAGGCCTTGATGGTGATAGGTGGCGACCGTGGGCCGCGTCCCGAGCAGGCTGCCGATGCGAGAATCGGGACTAAGGACCACCTCATGCTTGCCGTGGCGTCCGAGGACCGGGCAGTGCCCGCTGTGCCCGACCACATCTGGAAGATGCTGGATCAGGTCACCACCCAGGGCGACATTGAGCACCTGCATGCCGCGGCAGATCGCGAGAACCGGCAGGCCCCGAGCCAGCGCCGCGCGCGCGAGCTGGATCTCCCACGCATCCCGATTTGGCCGAGGCGGTCCGCAGCGCGGGTCACGCTCTGCCTGGTAGCGGCGTGGATCGATGTCGGCCCCCCCCGCCAACACCAACCCGTGCACAGCGTCGAGCACGCAGTCGGCCGCAATTGCCAGGTCGTCATGGGTGGCGGGGGGAACCAGCAGCGGCATCCCGCCTGCCAACGTCACCGCGTCGGCATACGAGCAGGGCAGTAGATCAGCGGCCTCGTTCCACACGCCCCAGGTCGCGGTCTCGCGATAGGTCGTCACGCCGATGCGAGTTGGCTGCTCGGGTGACTTCCGCCCGCTCGACGGCCGCTGGCTGTCACTCACCGGCGAATGGTACGTCGATCGGTCCATCTGCGTGGCACCAAGCGGGCACCGAGCACCACGAGGTCACCGCCCGTGAACGCGATCATTACGCGGGTCGAATAGTGGCTCACGGGCGACGGTGCCCGTCACCCACTCTCCGAACAGGTCGATGGACACCGCAGTGCCGAACGCAGCGTGCTCGACAGGTAGGTACGCATAGGCGATCGACGCACCGACCGTGTAGCCGAACCCACCCGAGGTGACCCGTCCGACAACGCAGTCGCCAACCCGGACGGGCTCACTGCCGGACACGATCGCGCTCGGGTCGTCGAGCACCAGGAGCCGAAGCCTGCGACCGGGGCCCCGCTTCTTTACCTCGAGCAACGCCTCGCGCCCCTCGAAACCGCCCGGCTTGTCGAGCTTGACGCAGAAGCCCAGGCCAGCTTCGTACGGGTTTGTCTCCGATGTGATGTCACGCCCCCATACGCGATAGCCCTTCTCCAGACGCATGCTGTCGATCGCTTGGTAGCCACCAGCCACCAGCCCGAGGTCCTGGCCGGCAGCCCACACCTCGGTCCAAAGGACCGCTCCGTATTCGCTGGTCGTATAGAGCTCCCACCCCAGTTCGCCGACGAACGTCACCCGCAGTGCACGGACCGGCACGTTCGCGACCGAGAACTCCTTCGCCGTCATGAATGCGAACGCCTCGTCGCTGAGGTCGGCGCTCGTCAACCGGCGCAGGATCTCGCGGGCGGCGGGTCCCCACAAGGCGTAGCAGCAGAACTGGCCCGTGACGTCGACGATGCGCACCCGAGCCCCGCGGCGACGGGCCTGCTTGCGCAGCCAAGCCATATCGTGCGAGCCGAAGGCGGTGCCGGTGACGACGAGAAACGTGTCGGCCGCAGTGCGGGTGACGGTGAAGTCGGCCTCGATCCCGCCCCGCCGGTTGAGCGCTTGGGTGTAGGTGACCGTGCCGATCTCCCGGGCAACCCGGTTGTCGCAGGCCCACTCGAGGAAGTCGGCACCCTCAGCTCCGCTCACCTCTATCTTGGCAAATGAGGATTCATCGAACAGCCCAGCCGCGGCCCGAGTCCCGGCGTGCTCGGCCTCGATCGCCGGCGACCAATACCGCTGCGCCCAACCGCCCGGGGTGATCTTCGAGACGCTGAGGCGATCGGCGTTCGGTCGGTACCAGTCGACCCGTTCCCATCCGGCCTTCTCGCCGAACTGCGCCCCGTGCTGGTCGTGCCACGAGTAGGCCGGCGAAGTGCGCAGGGGGCGGCCGGACACGCGCTGGCGACCGGGGAACGGTATGTCGTAATAGGTCCGGTAGTTCTCGACCGTCCGGGCCAGCGTGTATCCGGGGGAGGAGTACTCGCGACCGAACCGGTTGATGTCCATGTGCGACAGGTCGAGGCTGGGCTCGCCCTCGACGATCCACTCGGCCATAACGCGACCGATGCCACCCGCGCCGGCGATTCCGTGGGCGCAGAAACCGGCCGCTACGAAGAACCCCGCCAGCGAAGTCTCCCCCAGACAGAATTCGTTGTCGGGAGTGAACGCCTCAGGTCCGTTGATCACCTTCCGCACGCCGACGGCACCCATCGCGGGAATCCGCCGCTGCGAGTTCGCGGCGATCTCCTCCATCCGCGTCCAGTCTTCGGCCAACAGCCGGCCGTTGAAATCCGGTGGGATGGCGTCATAACGCAGTGATGTAGCGGTCCACGGCGCGGGATCGCGTTCGTAGCCGCCCATGACGAGGCCATCGACTTCGGGACGGAAATAGACCAGTAGGTCGGGGTCGCGAAGCGTGGGCAGCGCAGTCTGCGCGCGGGGAATGAATGGCTCGGTGATCAGATATTGGTGTGACATGGGGACGATGGGTATCCGGATTCCTGCCATCCGGCCGATCTCCGCGGCAAACATCCCGCCGCAGTTGACGACGATCTCGCACCTGATCTCGCCCCGGTCAGTGCGCACCGAACGCACCCTGCCGTCCTCGGCGTCGATGCCCACCACCCTGGTGCGCTCCAGGATCTGCACGCCCGCCGCTCGCGCCATGTTGGCGAGCGCGTAACACATCTGGGCGGGATCGAGGTACCCGTCGGAGGCGAGATATGCCGCGCCAAGCACTCCGTCGGTGTCGAGCAAGGGAAACCGGTCCTTCGCTTCGGCAGGCGTGACCTCGTGCAACGGCAGGTCGTAGGTGCGCGCCCAGCCGATCTGGCGCCGGATCTCCTCCAGTCGTTCGGGGCTGGAGGCCAGCTTGATGCCGCCGGACTCGACCCACCCGACCTGATGGGGACCGTCACGCAGCCGGCGGTACAGCTCGACCGAATACATGTTCATCCGCGTCAGCGTGGGGTCGGCACGCAGCTGACCGACCAACCCGGCCGAATGGAAGGTCGATCCGCTGGTGAGCTCGGCCCGTTCGAGCACAACAACGTCGGTCTCGCCGAGTTCAGTCAGATGAAAGGCCACACTTGCGCCGCCGACTCCCCCACCGATGATGACGACCCGCGCCGATGCGGGGAGATCTCGCCCGATGGCCACGCCTGCCCATCATGCTGTGGCGCGGTCGCGACGACAAGGGCACGCCGACAAAAGGTACGGGGGGTAGACCGTAAAGCCCTGGCGGGCCTACCATCCCGACACTTGCCCAGCGCATCGGGCTGCCTTGCCGGTGACCACCGATCCAGTGATCGGGAGGAGGACGCGTGACTGCTCAGCGGGCGTGCGACGGCACGACCAGTCTGACCAGCTCGGCCAGCGTTCCTGATGCAGCCAGCGTCCCCACCGCGCCCGGGCGGCACACGCAGCGATCCGATCGAGAGATCATTCACCACGAGCTGGATCGACTCCCGCGGTTTCGCGACGTTCCTCGAAGCATCCAGCCGCTGCCTGGTGGACTTACCAACCGCATCTACAAAGTGACTGCGCCAGGCCAGAGCGTCGTCGCGCGGATCGCCTCCGGTAAGAGCGCTCTGCTTGCGATCGACCGGCGCGCCGAGTGCGCCAACGCCTACGCCGCGGCCGAGGCGGGTGCAGGTCCGAAGGTTCTGTGGTGCGAGCCGGATCAGGGAGTCTCGATCGTCGAGTGGATCGAAGGTAAGACCTACGTGCCAGAAGATCTCGACGACACCGACCGCCTGGCCCGGGTCGCCGGCATGTGCCGCGTCCTGCATCAAGGCCCACGGTTCGCTAACGACTTCGACATGTTCGAGGTACAGCGCTACTACCTCGAAGTGGTCGCGCGGTTAGGCTTCCGGCTTCCGGCGGATTATCTGGACTTCGACGCCGGAGCTCGACGCATCCGCGGCGCGCTCGGGGTGCAGAGCGTGGCGACGGTGCCCTGCCACAACGACCTGCTCGCGGCGAACATCATGGATGACGGGGAGCGGATCTGGTTCATCGACTACGAGTACTCCGGCAACAACGATCCGTGCTTCGAGCTAGGCAACGTGTGGAGCGAGTCCAACCTGCCCCTCGACCGCCTCGACGAGCTTGTCGATACCTACTACGGCTTCCACTCGCCCGCGATGATTGCGCGGGCCCGATTGCTTGCCGTCATGTCGAAGTACGGCTGGATGCTTTGGGCCGCAATCCAGGATGCGGTCAGTGATGTCGAATTCGACTTCTGGTCCTGGGGCATGGAGAAGTACGAACGGGCCGTCGCCGAATTCGATGCCCCGGAGTTTTCCCGTCTGATCGAAGACGTTCAGCAACCGAACTAGGCGCGAGGGAGCAATAGCAGTGGCTGACACTCAGATTCTCGGCGACGACGAAATGCGTCTGGCCGAAATGGGCTACAAGCAGGAGCTCAATCGCTCCTGGTCGGGCTTTTCGAACTTCGCCATCTCGTTCTCGATCATCTCGATCCTGGCCGGATGCTTCACGACGTTCGGCGTCGGGTGGAACAACGGGGGCCCTGCGGCGATCGCATGGGGATGGCCGATCCTCGCCGGTCTCATTCTCATCATCGGTATGTGCATGTCAGAGCTCGTCTCGGCGTTCCCGACATCGGGCGGAATCTATTGGTGGGCCTCGAAACTCGGTGGGCCGAAGGCCGGCTACTACACCGGTTGGCTCAACCTCATCGGCCTGCTCGCCATCGTGGCTTCGGTCGCCTACGCGTGCGCGCTCTTTTTCGACCAGACCGTCGGGATATTCAGCGCATCGTGGCAGACCCACTACTCGTTGACCCGTGTCTTCATCGAATTCCTGATCATCCTGGCCCTCGCAGCTGTGATCAACATCTTTTCCAGCCATCTACTTGCGATCTTGAACAACGTGTCCGTCTGGTGGCACGTGGTCGGAGCATCGGTTGTGGTGCTGATACTCATCTTTGCGCCGGCTCATCACGCATCCATCTCCGCGGTGTTCACGCACACGATCAACAACACGGCCAACAGCGACAACGCGGGGTTGTTCGGTGGGAAGACACACGGGCTCGGCTTCATTTTCTACGTGTTTCCGCTGTCCGCGATCCTGACCCAATACACGATCACCGGATACGACGCGTCGGCCCACCTGTCCGAGGAGACCAAGAGTGCGGCGAACACGGCAGCCAAGGGGCTGTGGCGCTCGATCTTCTACTCGGGCATCGGAGGCTGGATCCTCCTGCTCTCCTTCGTGTTCGCGGCCGCCAACCAGGCCAAGGTGACCTCGCTGGGGGGCACCGCGCCAAACGTCTTCAGCCTCGCCCTGACCAGCCATTGGTTCGAGATGGTGATGATCATCTCGACGGCCGGGCAGTTCTTCTGCACCGTCGCGTGCATGACGAGCACCACGCGCATGCTCTTCGCGTTCAGCCGCGACGGCGCCGTGCCCGGTGGACAGTTCTGGTCAAGATTGAGCAAAAACCGGGTACCCGTGCACGGCGTGATCGCAACCGCGGTAGTGGCGGCGATCTTGACCTCACCGGCACTGGTCAAGGTGGACGTCGGCGGTGTGCCGACTCCGGTTGCCTTCTATGCCGTCGTCACCATCGGTGTCATCGGCCTGTACCTCGCCTTCGCCATCCCTATCTTCTACCGCTGGAGGGCCGGCAGCAGTTTCAAGCCGGGTTCGTGGACGATTGGTTCGCGATACAAGTGGATGGCACCCATCGCGCTGATAGAGATCGCTGTCACGTCGTTGATCGCACTTATGCCGGGCAGCCCTGATGCCGTTCCCTGGGGCAAGCATTTCGCCTGGAAGTACTTCAACTACACGCCTCTGGTCGTGGGGGGCGCATTGGTGCTCCTGTGGATCTGGTGGCATGTGTCGGTGAAGAACTGGTTCACCGGGCCGAAGACGACGATCGATCTCCCCCCAGGCGTCTCCGGCGCCGACGAGATCGGACTGGAACAGCACCACGGCAAGAGCGGTCACCAGGGCTCCGCTCCCGTCTCCCCGGCCCAACCGGCCTGACCCAGGCCCAACCGGGCCCGACCGGGCCGAGCCGGGACTACCGGTCGACTGCGTCTTCCATCTCGCTCATCGAGATCGGGACGCGCCCTGCCGGCTGGGTCGGGCGCGCAGTCAAGGGCTTGACCGGCTGCGTCGGCCGCGAAAGCGTGTTGCCGACCTCGAGGCGCACCGTGTCACCGCAGTCCACGATGTCCACGCCCACGTCGGGTCCGGCCAGTAGCTCGTAGGTGACCTCCTTGGCGTCGACCTTCACGCGGATCCTCGCCTCGCGCCAGCGCAGCCGGAACTCCAGGGAAGTCCATGTCGGGGGCAACTGCGGCCGAAGCGACAAGCGTCCCCCATGATCACGCAGGCCGCCGAACCCGGCGACGATCGCCAACCAGGTTCCGGCCAGCGACGCGATGTGCAGGCCGTCGCGCGTGTTGTGTTCCAGATCGTGCAGATCCATCAGCGCCGCTTCCGCGAGATAGTCAGCGGCCAGGTCGAGGTGCCCGACCTCCGCGGCCAGCACAGCCTGGGTGCACGCTGACAGCGAGGAATCGCGCACTGTCAACGGCTCGTAGTAGGCAAACGCTCGAGCCTTCTCCTCGGCGGTGAACTCGTCCCCGCACCAGTGCATCGCCAGAATGAGGTCGGCCTGCTTGACAACCTGCTTGCGGTAGATGTCGAAGTACGGCGCATGCAACAGCAACGGATAGCCGTTCTGCGCCGCGGTCCGCTCGAAGTCCCAGACGGCGTGGTAGGTGAAGTCCCTATCCTGTCGGTGCACCTGCAGGTCGTCGTCATACGGAACCGCGACAGCGGCGGCAGCCTTGCGCCAGGCCGCGACCTCCTCTGCGGCCACCTCTAGCTCTTCGGCCGCATCAGGCCAGCGCTCGGCTGCTTCGGCGGCACCGGCAAGATTGAGCTTCGCCATGAGGTTGGTGTACACATTGTCGTCGACGATCGCGCTGTACTCGTCCGGTCCGGTGACGCCATCGATGTGGAAGCTGTTGTCCGAACCGTGACTGCCGAGCGAGATCCACAACCGGGCGGTCTCCACCAGGATCGGCAACGCGCAGTCACGCTCGAACGCCTCGTCGCCGGTCCACATGACGTAGCGCAAAGCCGCGACAGCAACGTCTGCATTCACATGGAACGCGGCGGCGCCTGCCGGCCAGTACCCCGAACACTCCTGACCGCGGATCGTCCGCCACGGAAAGGCCGCGCCGTCGAGGGTCATCGTCTTTGCCCGGTCGCGAGCCAAGTCCAGTGTGGATGCGCGCCACATCAACGCATCGGCCGCGGCGTGGGGTGCCGTTGCAATGAGCACAGGCAGGACGAAGCTCTCGGTATCCCAGAACGCGTGGCCGTCATAGCCAGGCCCGGTCAGACCCTTGGCCGCAATGGCTCGTTGCTCGGCCCGCGCCGCCGCCTGGTACGTGTGGAACAGGGCGAAACGCACCGCCTGCTGCACCCCGGGGTCACCTTCGATCTCGACGTCGGCCCCTTCCCAGAACAGATCGAGTGCGTCGCGTTGATCTTTGACAAGATCGTCCCAGCCTGCGAAAAGGGCGCCGGTCAGCGCGGCGTCGACCTGGTCGCGCAGGGCCGGTACTGAGCGCTGACTCGACCAACCGTAGGCGACGAACTTCGTGAACGACATCGTCTCGCCGGGCTGCAGGACTGTACCTGCGGTAACCCTGGCCCAGTCCTTGTGCACGACCAACCGGGATCCGGGATCGCCACCGTGGAAGGAATGTTCCATCGCGGCGGCCATGTGCAGGCCGCTGGATCGGGTGCGGTGGATCAGCCACGCGCGCGTGCCGTGACCATCGTGCTCGACAGGTTCCAGTGGTGACTCCATGATGGCCGCCACCCGCGGATCGTTCGACTGGGCCGGTACGTGCTCGTTCGCGACCAGCTCGGACTGGACGACCACGCGCGCCGGCTGGTCCAGAGCCTTCACCTCGTAGTGGATCGCGACGATGGAGCGCTGGGTGAGAGACACCAAGCGAACCGAGCGCACCGCGATGCGTTGTCCGGACGGCGATTCCCATTCCACCTCGCGCCGTAGCACGCCAGAGCGCAGGTCGAGGGTCCGCTCGTGCTTGTGCAGCCGGCCATAGCGCAGGTCGAATGGCTCGTCATCGACCAGGAGGCGGATCAGCTTGCCGTCTGTCACATTGACGACGGTCTGACCAGTCTCCGGAAAGCCGTAGCCAGCCTCTGCATAGGGCAACGGTCGACTCTCGTAGAAGGAGTTCAGGTAGGTACCTGGCAGGCCGGCGGGGTCACCTTCGTCCAGGTTGCCGCGCAGACCGATGTGCCCGTTCGACAGCGCGAATAACGATTCCGACTGAGCCAGTTGGGCCAGATCGAGTCCAACCTCGCGCAACTGCCACGGCTCTACCGGAAACCGGTGCTCCAGCGTCACAACAGCTCCTCCAGATCGCGAACGACGACGTCCGCCCCACTCGACATCAAGGCCTTCCCATGTTCGTCATCGAGCCGGTTTACCCCGACCACGATCCCGAACCTCCCTGCTCTGCCCGCCTGCACTCCTGACGTCGCGTCCTCAAATACGGCGGCGGCATCGGGAGCCACGCCGAACAACTGCGCGCCGGCGAGGAAGGAGTCCGGCGCGGGTTTGCCACGCAGATGTCTCTCGGTGAGCGTATTGCCGTCTATCCGGCCCTCAACCAGCGCATCCATCCCGGTCACCCGCAGGACGTCCTCGGTGTTCGCACTCGAGGACACCACGGCCCGACGCAAACCGGACTGCCGCGCGGCGGTCAGGTACCGGCGTGAGCCTTCGTAGACGGCGACCCCGTCCTGCCGGATGTATCGCAGCAGCAACTGGTTCTTCTGGTTTCCTACCGAGCGCACCGTTTCCGGATCTGGTGGATCGTCGGGCTCGCCCTCGGGCACCACAATCCCCCGGGAGGCGAGAAAGTCACGCACACCATCGGCACGTGGCTTGCCGTCGACGTACTGGACGTAGTCCTGATCAGTGAACTCGGGCATGCCCCGCCGGCGGAGCAGTTCGTCGAAGGTCTGCTTCCACGCCTTGCGGTGCACAGAGGCGGTATCAGTCAGCACGCCATCCAGGTCGAACAAACAGACGGTGATGGCCTCGGGAAGTCCCAACATGGCAATAGCATGCCGGTAGTCGGCCCGAATGGCCGAGGCGCTCGCGGCGCGCACGGTCGGCCGGATAGATTCGTTATCAATGGACGACAATCAAACGACCGGTCTCGACCACGTCCTCGGCTTCGAATATCGCCGGGCCGACGGGGAGCAGGTCGTCATCGAGTGGGACGTGAGACCCGAACATCATCAGCCGTTCGGCATCGTGCACGGTGGTGTCTACTGCGCGGCCGTGGAATCTGCGGCCAGCATCGGGGCGGCGATGTGGCTTGACGATCGAGGAAAGGTGGTCGGCGTAAGCAATCACACCGACTTCCTGAGGTCTGCCTCAGCGGGTCGCATGACGGCCACCGCGACGCCCATCCATCGCGGCCGCAGCCAACAGCTATGGCAGGTGGAGATCGCCGACGACCAGCAGCGCTTGGTGGCGCGCGGACAGGTCCGGCTGCAAAACCTCACCGACCCGGGCTGAACAACACAGAGAGGACTTACATGTCGCAAGCAGCGGGTCAGGTCGCCACTTTCGAGATTCGGGGTGCGAAGCCTCTTCAGCTGCCGATCGCACCGGCCACCGAAGGCTCGGCCGGCGCAAACATCAGCAAGCTCTTGGCAGAGACCGGCCTGGTCACCTACGACCCCGGTTTCGCGAACACGGCCTCCTGTACCTCCGCAATCACCTACATCGACGGAGACGCGGGAATACTGCGCTACCGCGGCTACCCGATCGACGAGCTTGCGAACAGGTCGAACTTTCTCGAGGTGAGCTATCTGCTCATCTACGGCGAGTTGCCGTCCCGCCACGAGCTCGACGATTTCGGCGGCAAGATCGCGCGGCATACCCTGCTGCACGAGGACCTCAAGCGGTTCTTTGACGGCTTTCCTCGCGATGCCCACCCGATGCCCGTGCTCTCCTCAGCCGTGTCGGCGCTGTCGACCTTCTACCAGGACTCGCTCAATCCGTTCGACCAGGACCAAGTCGAACTTTCGACGATCAGGCTCCTCGCCAAGCTGCCGACCATCGCGGCTTACGCCTACAAGAAGTCGGTTGGCCAGCCGTTCCTCTACCCGGACAATTCCCTTGGACTCGTAGAGAACTTCCTGCGCATGACCTTCGGATTCCCCGCCGAGCCGTACGAGCAGGACCCGGTGCTGGTCCGGGCCCTGGATCAACTGTTCATCCTGCATGCCGACCACGAACAGAACTGCTCGACGTCTACCGTGCGACTGGTCGGCTCGTCGCAGGCGAATCTGTTTGCATCGGTATCGGCAGGCATCAACGCCCTGTTCGGACCCCTGCACGGGGGTGCCAACCAGTCGGTACTGGAGATGCTCGAGGAGATCAAGGCCGACCACGGCGACGTGTCGTCGTTCGTCGAGAAGGTGAAGAACAAAGAGGATGGCGTGAAGCTGATGGGCTTCGGGCACCGCGTCTACAAGAACTATGACCCGCGCGCCGCCATCATCAAGGCGACCGCCGATGAGGTTCTCTCCGCCCTGGGCAAGCGCGACGACCTGCTCGACATCGCGATGGAACTCGAGGGCGTTGCGCTATCCGACGACTACTTCGTGAGCCGGAAGCTGTACCCGAACGTCGACTTCTATACCGGGCTGCTCTACCGCGCGATGGGCTTCCCGACGCGCATGTTCACCGTGCTGTTCGCGATCGGACGCTTGCCAGGGTGGATCGCCCAATGGCACGAGATGATCAACGATCCGCAGACGAAGATCGGCCGACCGCGGCAGCTTTACACCGGCCCCACGCAGCGTGCGTACCTTTCGATCGACGGCCGCTGACCCCGGGCAATCCCGTCCCATCGGCTATCGAATTCTGCCTGCGACAGCTGCCCCAGCAATGTCCCGAACTCGCCGACGCGCGTGATTATTACTCCGGCTGCCCGGCTGCCTCGGCTGGCTCGCGACCCGAAGGCACAGGCCGCCAGCAGGTCGCGAGCAGAAGCGCTGCGCCACCAAGGCCTGCCGCGGCCGATATGGCCAGTCCCCCCGTTCCGTCTAGCCGAATGCCGGCGGCGTGATCGAGCGACCACCGTCCGCCGCCTGATGCTCCGAGGGCGAGCCCGACCGCGATGAGCATCAGGACGTACTCATACCCCTCGCCTGGCCGGAAGATGAAAAATCCGTTACGCAGATGATTGGCGACGAGCGCAACGGCCATCGTTGCGACGACTCCCGCGGCCGCAACCGGAGTGAGGAACCCGACTGCGAGAAACACTCCCGCACCGAGTTCGGTGACCGTCGCCGCCAGCGCATGCACCTTGCCGGGCCTGATTCCGATCGAATCGAACCATCTGGCCGTACCTGGTAGCCGACCACCTCCGAAAGCGTGGTTCCAGCCGTGGGCGAGCATGGTCCACGCCACCGCCAGCCGCAGGATCAATGAAGCGATGTTCAGTGGCGTCAACAGAGTGCCTCCGAAGTGTCCGCCAGGTGCCCGACCTGGGGCCAGACTAGCGGCCCAGGCTGCTTGGACGAGGCCGTGCTAATGCACGCAGCTGCCAGCGACCGGGGCGGCCGGGGCGGCCGGCTGAGTATGGGTCGGCGAGGTGCATCCGGTCGAGGTCAGATGGGTGCCGTCTGAGACCCAGGTCTGCCAGTAGACAGCGCCGCTGACATAGTCAGGGGTGTACGTGCTCTGCAGAGCTTCCGCATCTACCCAACCGTCGCCGTTGAGATCGAGAGCCCGCATGTTTGGCGTGCCCGCGGTGACCGTCTGCCCGCGGTGCAAGCTCGCACCACCGAGTCGCCATACCGTCGCGTTGGATCCATGGGCTCCGACGCTGTCGACGAGGACGCAGTTCGACTTGTCGGCCGTGGTCGAGCAGCTGAGC
>JALYIL010000159.1 GCA_030775825.1 Actinomycetota bacterium | reverse complement strand
GCCCGCACCCGGCGGGCAAACCGTGGCTGACCCGCCAAACGCGCCAGACCCGCAGGAGCCGCCCGGCAACCGAACGGAGGCGACTCGGCGCGGCTGCGTCGTTGCGGTGTGGGGACCGACGGGAGCACCCGGGCGGACCACGGTTGCCGCCGGCGTGGCCGATGAGATTGCGCGGCTGGGCGCCTCGAGCTTGCTTGTGGATGCCGACGTCTACGGCGGCACGCTGGCCTCCGCGCTGGGCCTGCTCGACGAGTCGCCAGGGCTCGCGGCCGCGTGCCGCTTGGCCGGGTCCACCAGACTTGATGTGCCCGCTCTGGCGCAGCTGTGTTGGCAGATTCGACCTGGCCTGCGGGTGCTCACCGGCATTCCCCTGGCTCAGCGCTGGCCCGAGGTGCGGGCCGCGGCGATTCCGGCGGTGCTCGCAGCGGCTCGATCGATGGCCGAGTTCACGGTCGTCGACTGTGGGTTCGGGCTCGAGACGGATGAGGAACTGTCCTTCGACACCCTTGCACCGCGTCGAAACGGAGCGACCCTCGCCGTGCTCGACGCCGCCGACACGATCCTGGTGGTGGGTTCAGCGGACCCGGTCGGCGTGCAGAGGCTGGTGCGCGGTCTCACCGAGCTGCGCGCAGCAGAGGTCCTCGCGCCGACGTGGGTCATCGTGAACCGGGTGCGGCGTGGCGTCGTACCCGGCGATCCCGCGGTCGAACTGGCCGCCACCCTCGAACGGTTCTCCGGTTACACGCCTGCGGGGTTGTTGCCCTACGACCGGGACGGACTCGATGCCGCCGCTGCTACAGGTCGGCTGCTCGCAGATGCGAAACCATCCAGCCCACTGCGAAAGGCAACGGCTCAACTGGCCTGCGCCCTAGTCGGCGTACCCGCCGCGGCACCCAGGCATCGCAAGGTCCGCCTGACCCGGTGGTCATAATGGGTGAGCGAAATGCGGCCTGCTCGGGGGTCTGTGACAATTGGATCACTGTAGCGCGATCACTGGAGCAGAGGAGCGAACTTGCCCAGCGAACGCGTGTCTTCGGCCGAAAGCTCCTTCTTCTATCTCGAGAGCCGTGCAACCCCCCAGCATGTCGGCCTCCTCGCCGTGTTCCGCTTGCCGGCAGGCGGCCTCGACTACGACCGAGTGATCCGGCTCCTGGACGAGCGGATCTCGTTGGCGCCGCGCTATCGGCAGAAGATGCGCAGCGTGCCCGGGCACATCGCGAACCCGGTGTGGGTGGACGACCCTGGCTTCGACATTACGTACCACGTGCGACGCTCAGCGTTGCCACGTCCAGGTGGGGACGCCGAACTACTGGAGTTCTGCGCGCGTATTCAATCCCGACTTCTGGACCGCAGCCGCCCGCTCTGGGAGATGTACCTCGTCGAGGGATTGCCTGGGGACCGGGTCGCGATCATCACCAAGACCCATCACTCGATGGTGGATGGCCGTGGTGCGGTCGATCTGACGGAGGTCTTGCTGGACGACTCCCCTGACCCGCGTCGGGTGATCGAGGAGTTGTGGATGCCTGAGCCCGAACCGAGTGGGGCGGCGCTGCTGACGGCTGCCCTGATCGGCATGGCGCGGCGCCCGGGCGCGGCAATCGATGCGATTCGCCTCGGCGTCAACGACGTCCGTTCCACCGCGGGCCGGCTGAATGGCATTCTCACCGGCACGGTGTCGGCAGCATCCGCCCTGCGCAGGCGCGCACCGTCCTCGCCCCTTTCCGCCACCGTGGGGCAGCAGCGGCGCATCGCCGTCGCGCGCACCCGCCTCGATGACTACCGGGCGGTCCGCCGGGCTCACTTCACGTCAGTGAACGACGTCGTTCTCGCCACCGTGGCGGGCGCGCTACGGGCGTGGTTGCTACAGCGGGGCGAGATCGTGACGCCGATGACGTCGATCCGGGCACTCGTCCCGGTGAGCGTGAACGACATCGACAGTGCTCGAGCCGTCGACGGCGAAAGCAGTGCCAGCAGGATCGCCGGCCTCCTGGTCGACCTGCCGGTGGGTGAACCAGACCCGGTACGCCGGCTGAGCTTGACGGCTCAATCGATGTCGGCGCACCGCCGGTCCGGTCGAGCCGTCGCCGCTGACGCCCTCGTCGCGCTGAGCGGATTCGCTCCGCCGACGCTGCATGCGCTCAGTGCCCGGGCGGCCCACGGATTGGCACGCCGCATGTTCAACCTGGTGGTGACGAACGTGCCCGGTCCGCAACAGCCCCGCTACGCCGCAGGGGCACGCATGACCGAAATGTTCCCGATCCTGCCACTCGGACCAGGCCAAGCGATGTCGATAGGCCTGATCTCCTATGACGGCGGGGTGTTCTACGGCATCAACGGCGACCGCGACGCCGTGCCGGACGTCAGCGTGCTGGCAGGATTGATCGAGGACTCGATAGCTGAACTTGTCGCCAGCAGCCCCCCGCCGGACACTGACGGTCCAGCACCCCCAGGGCCAGGGCCTTCCCTGGTTTCCCTGTCCGCACCACGTAGGGTTCAACGGCGCGGCAGTCGCCACGGCACGACCCGCCAGACCCGGGAGCCCCCAGGATGAGTGTGAAGCAAGCTGCTCAGCCACGTCGGGCGATCGTTCTCGGCGGCGGCGGTGTGCTCGGCTTCGCTTGGACGCTCGGGGCGCTGTCCGCGTTTGAGTCGGTGTCGGGGGCCGACGCGCGCGACGTCGATGTCATCCTTGGGACGTCCGCGGGTTCGGTGGCCGCCTCTCTGCTCGGGTGCGGCCTGCCGGTCGAGGCGGTCGTACGCCACCACCAGGGGGTCCCCGCTCCGGCGGATCCGCCCATCGACTACGACTACGAGTTGAGCACGGGTGGCGCCTTACCGCCGCGCCCCGGCTGGCGACCCGGCTCCTACAAGCTTGCTCTTGGCGGCCTTCGGCATCCCCGCCGCACGCCGCGGATCGTCGCGCTGTCTGGTTTGCTCCCCTCTGGGCGCGGCTCGTTGGCGCCGGTGCGCGAGCTGGTGGCAACGATCGCGCGCGGGGCCGGCTTCGAACGGGTGTGGCCGGACGCGCCGCGGCCGTGGATCGTCGCAGCGGACTATCGCACCGGCCGGCGGGTCGTTTTCGGCCGCGACACGTTCAGTGCGGCAGCTTCAGGTGCGGTTGCGGACACCGGTACCGGCACCCGAGCGGCACCGCGTGTCATTCGTCGGGCCTCGCTGCCTGACGCCGTTACCGCCTCCTGTTCGATTCCCGCGTGGTATCCGCCCACAGTCATTGACGGCATCCCGTATATCGACGGCGGCACCATCTCCAACGCCTCGGTCGACGTCCTCCGCAATACGGGTGTCGAGGAGGTATATGTCTTTGCCCCGATGGCCTCCGTCGAGGTCGACCGGGCCCGGTCGGCGATAGGGCGGGTAGAGCGCGCCGTTCGCCGGACCATCACGCGGACGATCATGACCGACGTCACGGCGCTTCGAGCCGGCGGCGCGCGCGTGTGTTTGGTGACGCCGGAGCCAGCGGATCTCGCGGCTATGGGCGTCAACCTGATGAACCCGGCGCGCCGCACGGAGGTCCTGGAGATGGCGCAGATCACTGCCGCGGCGCAGATCACCCGCCAGTTGACCACCCGTGCGGGCTGGAGCCTTCCGACGAGCACCGCATCGGACTTGTCGGGGGCCGCCGAAGATAGTTCCGCGTGAGGATCTACCTGCCCGCCACGGCTGAGCATCTGCGCCGCGCACTGGCGACCGGAGATCTTCAGGAGACCGGCGTCGCGGAGCTGACCGCGTTCGCCGTCACCGCCGGGCTACGCGAATGGTACGTCGATGACGACATCGAGGAGCTTGAATACGCGGCCGCGTTGGAGGCGGCGCGGGCCTCATTGCGGATGCTCGGCACCGACGCTTCCGCGCCGCGGCGGCGAGTAGTCATCGCCGCCGATGTCGCCGAGTCTGCAGTGACGGTCCGCGATGATCTCGACCGTGGCGTCGTCCGGGTCACCGGGCCGATTCTGCTGGCCGCCGTGGCCAGCGTGCACATCGATGACCGGGATGCGGAGTCGGCCGTAGATGCCGCGGCCGAGGCGATCGGTCCCGCGGACTTGGGCGACGCCCACGCTCAGGATCTGGTTGACGACGCCGAGGGGTTCGAGCTGTCCTGGTATGCCAGTCAGGAGCTTGGGGCATTGCTGGACGATCTCTGAGCTTCGCGTGGGACCGAATGTGCCGGCTACCCGGCGAGACTGGCTCGCCTCACAGGCGTGGGACGATCGAAGTATGGACGCGATTACCCACCCGCCAGCACCGGTGAACGAGCCGATCCGCACCTATGCGCCCGCAAGCCTCGAACGCGAGAGCCTGGCTCGTGCGCTGGATGCGATGGCAGCGGACCCGCAGGAGCTCGTCATGACCATCGGGGGCGCCAAACGGATGGGTGGGGGCGATCGGATCGCCGTCGTGGCTCCCCACCGGCACGGTCTCGTTCTCGGCGAGACCGCAAACGCCACCGCGGCCGACGTCGAGTCCGCAGTGGGCGCGGCGCTGACCGCGGCCCCCGAGTGGCGCGAACTGCCCTTCGACGAGCGGGCAGCGATCTTCCTGCGAGCGGCGCAGTTGCTGTCCTCGACCTGGCGCGACCGGATCAACGTCGCCACGATGCTCGGCCAGTCAAAGACCGTCCATCAGGCCGAGATCGACTCAGCGTGCGAACTGGCCGATTTCCTGCGGTTCAACGTGCACTTCGCCCGCACGATTCTCGAGCAGCAGCCCAACAGTTCCGAGGGAGTGTGGAATCGGTCGGACTACCGGCCACTGGAAGGATTTGTCCTCGCGATCACCCCGTTCAACTTCACGGCCATCGCGGGAAACCTGCCTTCGGCACCGGCATTGCTGGGCAACGTCGTCGTGTGGAAGCCGTCGCCCACGCAACAACTGGCCGCGCACCACACCATGCAGTTGTTCGAAGCGGCGGGCCTGCCTGCCGGTGTGATCAATATGGTGACCGGCGACGGCGCGGCAGTCAGCGAGGTCGCCCTGCGACACCCCATGCTCGCCGGCATTCACTTCACCGGCTCGACTCCGACGTTTCAGCATCTGTGGCGCACCGTCGGCCGCTGCATCGATGGCTACGCCTCCTACCCGCGTCTGGTGGGTGAGACCGGTGGCAAGGACTTCGTGATTGCGCACCCGTCGGCCGATCCGGCATCACTGGTCACCGGCCTGGTGCGCGGCGCGTTCGAGTATCAGGGGCAGAAGTGCTCGGCGGCATCGCGGGCCTACGTCCCGGAGTCGTTGTGGCGCGCGGGCGTGCGTGACGAACTAGCGGCGGTGACCGAGGCATTGAGCTACGGAGATGTCGCTGACTTTCGAAATTTCGGGGGCGCCGTCATCGACCGCCGGGCCTTCGACCGGCTTACCGATGTCCAGCAACGCGTCGCCGCCGATCCAGGTGCCCACCTTCTCGCGGGTGGCAAGAGCGATGACAGCGTGGGCTACTTCGTCCGGCCGACGGTGTTCACGATCGACGACCCCACGCACGAGGCGTTCCGTACCGAATATTTCGGCCCCCTTCTCGCGGTGTATGTGTACCCCGACGCCGACTGGCTCGAGACATTGACCCAGCTGGAGTCGGTCGCCGCGTACGCGCTCACCGGTGCGGTGTTTGCCCGGGACCGAAGCGCCATCAACCAGGCCTCCCATACCCTGCGCTTCGCCGCCGGCAACTTCTACGTCAACGACAAGCCCACCGGTGCCGTCGTCGGTCAGCAGCCGTTCGGCGGCGCGCGGGCATCAGGCACGAACGACAAGGCCGGATCCATCTGGAATCTGTTGCGCTGGGTGTCACCGCGATCGATCAAGGAGACCTTCGAACCGCCGACGGATCACCGTTACCCGCACATGGGATGACGCGCGAGGACAGCACCGCCATGACGGTCGTCGAACGAGCGCTGTGTGACCATTTCGGCCACGACCCAGTGCGGGCCTCAATCGCATTTCTGGGCCTCGAGCCCATCGAGGTGCTTCGCTTCGAACCCATACCGGGCGAGGTGGCCTACCTGAGCTTGGGGATGTCCCGGCGTCCGATGAGTGCGGCCTCGGGATCCTCGGTCGAGATCGTGCCGACCCACGGACCGCGGGCAGAATTGATGCTTCACGTTCGCGAAGACGGCGCGCATGCCGACGCCTGGCGCCAACTCGGCGTGCTCGCCGCCGCGCCGGCCGTCGAGGGCGTTGTCTACTCGCCCGGTATGACGGTGGATCTCGGCCAGCCCCTGGCGGCCGGATCGCGATGTACGGGAGTGGTGGTGCTTGAGTCGGCCATCTCGCCGATCGACTCCGTCGGCGGCCCGGTGATCGTGTTTGCGGCCACTCCGGCGACTTCGACCGAACTCGCCTTCTCGCGCGTTCACGGCAGTGGCGCTCTGCGTGAGCGTTGGTCGAATCAACTCATCGATCTACTCGACTTGGGACGCCGTTCAGCCGATCTGGGGTGATGAGGAACAATCCACGGGATGCCGTGACCAATGCCGTGATCGTTAGGGAGAGCAAAGTGCAGTTCGGCCGCTACTACGAGCAGTTCGAGATCGGCGCGGTGTACAAGCACTGGCCGGGCAAGACGGTCACCGAGTACGACGATCACCTCTTCTGCCTGCTGACGATGAACCATCACCCGTTGCACCTGGACGTGAACTACGCGGAGAAGACGACGGACTTCGGGCGCAATGTCGTGGTCGGCAACTACGTCTACTCGCTCTTGCTCGGCATGTCCGTGCCCGACGTCAGCGGCAAGGCCATCGCCAATCTCGAGATCGAGTCGCTGCGGCATGTTGCCCCCACGTTCCACGGCGACACGATCTACGGCGAGACAACGGTGCTGGACAAGGCGCCCTCGAAATCGAAGTCTGATCGTGGCGTCGTCCACGTCGAGACGATCGGGTACAAGCAGGACGGCACGATCGTGTGCATCTTCCGTCGTAAGGTAATGGTGCCGACGCAGGAGTACATCGACAGTCGTGGCGGCGAACAGCCGGGACGTCCCGAGCCGACTCCGCGCTAGGGCACCCACCCGCCGCTGCGACGAACGTCAGTCCGGTAGCAGGCCCCAGGCGGAAAGCGCATCGAATAGCCCAGGGACGAGCAACAGCTCATCTAGGCCGGCACGGGTCACCCACCGGGCATCGGCTGCGTCATCGCCGGCCACAAGTGCTCCACCGACAACTTCACAGACGAAGTCGTCGATTGCGTAAGTGATTCCCCGTTCGCCTTCGCGGACCACGGAGCCAGCCGGCCGAAGAATGCGGACCACGAGACCGGTCTCCTCCGCGACCTCGCGCAGGCATGCCTGATCCGTAGGTTCGCCAGCCAGACAACGGCCGCCGGGCACCGACCACGAGCCGGCGTCCGGGGGCCCGCCCCGCAGGACGAGCAGCACTCGCCGAGCGTGGTCGAACACGACTGCACCCGCGCAGGACTGCACCTGCCGCACGCCAATCTCCCTCGCTTCTGCCCGGCGCGGCTTCCGGCGCGCGGCCGGTATGGGCGGTATGAATGCTGTTGCTACGTGCGTATTCCGCGTGCCCAGACCCGGAGGAGGCGTCTTGAAGCTGGTCGTGGGGGCAGCTGTCGTGATCTTCCTGGTCTTCTACATCATGACCTCGCCCGATCAAGCGGCCAACATCGTTCACCATTCCTGGCACGGCGCGGTGAGCGTGGCGCACGGCATCGGCGGGTTCATCAACAAGCTCGCGTCCTAGCCGGGGTGCGTTGTGCCGGCCCTCATGCCGTCCGAGCTTCCCGTTCTCGCCCGAGCGCAGTATCACTGGATCGTCCTGTTCCGCCGCCCTCACACCGTGCTCCTGATCGCGCTGCTGGTCTCGCTGGTCGCCGCGATATTCGCGCCCAACCCGATGGCGTGGATCTTCCTGATCGTGCTCTGCGGGGCCGGGTACCTGCGGTGGCAGAGCTGGCGCGCGGAGTGGGTGATACTCACGCGCAGGCGCCTCATCCGGGTCCGCGGCATCCCGGAGACCACGACGAGCGAGGCGTCACTGCGGCTGGATCGAATCTCGGGAGTCGTGCTCGTGCAAACGGTTTTCGGAAAGATCCTCAACTACGGTTCGATCGAGCTCGAAGCGCCCGGTCAGCACCCTGACGTTCGCAATCTGGTCAACATCGCCCGGCCTAACCCCTTCTACCTGGAGGTGCGGCGGGTCGTATTCGGCGGCGGTCCGGGACCGGAAGACGGTGGTATCCAGGAGTACACCACCGCGCCACTGCCGTTCTGAATCTAGGGTGAGCGGGTGCGCATCGACCTGCACTGCCACACAAGCGCCTCGGACGGTACCGACACCCCAGCGGAGCTCATGCGAAATGCTGTGGTGGCCGGCCTGGACGTGGTGGCCATCACGGATCACGACACCACCGCTGGCTGGAACGAAGCGCTTGAAGCCCGCCCCCCTGAGCTCACTGTCGTGACCGGGGCGGAGTTCTCCTGCTTCCACCTCGACGCCGAGGGGCGCCGAATCAGCCTGCACGTGCTCGGCTATCTTTTCGATCCGGAGGAGGCAGGCCTTCGGGCCGAGCGTGAGCGGCTGCAGCAGAGTAGGCGTGCCCGCGCACGCCAGATTGTCGAGCGCCTCGTCGCGGATGCCTATCCGATCACGTGGGCTCAGGTCAGTGCGCTTGCCGGTGGCGGTTCGGTCGGGCGACCGCATATCGGGCGCGCGCTCGTCGCGTCGAGCGTCGTGCCAGACGTTTCGTCGGCCTTTCGCGAGCTGCTGTCCGGCCGTGGGAAGTACTACGTAGCCAAGCGAGACACACCAGTTCTCGACGCGATCACGATGATCCGAGCGGCCGGGGGGCTGCCGGTCTTCGCGCATCCGTTCGCCCGGCGCCGGGGTCCGGTGGTCGGAGACGATGTCGTGGCCGCGATGACCGAAGCGGGCCTGGTCGGCCTCGAGGTCGAGCATCCTGACCAGGACCCTGCGGATCGGGCCCATGCCGAGGCCTTGGCCCACGAGTTCGGTCTGATCGTCACCGGGTCGTCGGACTACCACGGTGCGAACAAGCCGGTTCGGCTCGGAGCCGGCCTCACCACTGCGGAGGCGTACGACCAGTTGCTTGCCCTTCCGGCGGCGCGCCGTCCCGTCCGCGGCTGAGCGGTTTCGTCGCTGCCTGCCGATACCGTGGCTTGGTGTTCGCACAACAGCTCACGCTGGCAGACATGCCTCGGCGACTGCTGGCGTGCACGCCCTCGCGGCTCGCGTCCTTCGACTGCCCGCGGCGCTACCGGTTCGCCTATCTCGATCGCCCTACACCGCAGCGAGGCCTGCCGTGGGCGCACAACACGCTCGGCGCGGTGGTGCACCTTGCCCTGAGCCGGTGGTGGCTGCTGGAACGGGCGCGACGCACGCCGGCCGAGGTGGGCCGCCTGGTTGAACGGCAGTGGCAGGCGTACGGCTTTCGAGACGAAGAGCAGTCTCTGCGGTGGCGCGATATCGCTCGCCGGTGGGCCGAGCACTACGTCCTCGACCACGTCGACGCGGACGTCGAGCCGATCGGTGTGGAGCGAACAGTGGCCGCAACGACGGGTCATTTGGCGCTCAGTGGGCGGGTGGACCGCATCGACGACCGAGGTGATCAGGTTGTCGTCGTGGACTATAAGACCGGTCGGCGACCCCTGAGTGAGGACGACGCCCGCGGATCGCTTGCGCTGGCTCTCTACGTCATCGCGACGCGACGCACGCTGCGCCGGGCGTGTTCTCGCGTGGAGTTGCATCACCTGCCCACCGGTCAGGTCTCGGCCGTCGACCACACCGACGAGTCGTTGGCCCGCCACGTAGCCCGGGCCGAGGCAACGGCACAGGACATCGTCACGGCGACTGACACGCTGGCCAGCGGGGCGCACGCCGACGAGGCGTTTCCCCCACTACCGTCAGGGAACTGCTCGTGGTGCGATTTCCGCAGTCACTGTGCCGAGGGCCGCGCGGCCTCGGTGGAGCTGCGTCCTTGGGCCGGCCTGGGCTCGGCGGCGGACGGCCTGGGTGTTGCCTAGCACGAGGGTCACCCACCATCACGGTCGTCATTGCCGCGTCGACATGACCCCACTACCGGCACTGCGGCTACGCGGTCAGCGGGTCCAGAAGGCGATGAGCGCCGCCGCGGTGGCAGCGGTGTTCTCGACGGCTGGAGAGTGGGCTGCTCCCGGCACGATTACATGGCCGGCTGCCAGACGCACCGCCATCGTGGCCTGCACCGCTGGCGGCCAGGCGTCATCGTGTTCCCCGGTGACGACGAGAAGCGGCAGCCCAGTGGCGCGCAGTTCGGCAACCCGGTCGGGCTCGGCCCGCAGCGCATCGCCCATGCCGGCAAGCATTGCGGGTGGGCTGGCCAGGAAGCGGTTGCGCAAGAACTCCGCGAGCGGGGCGGGCGGTGCCACGTACCCAGCCTCCGCGGCGATCGCCGCCCGCATCGCGTCGTAGACGGCATCGAGGCCTTCTCCGAGCAGGGGCGCGAGATCCTCGATCCGTTGCCGGCGCTGCCCCCCGATGGCGCCCGGACCGGAGCTCAGCAGGACGACGTCACTGAACAGGTGGGGCGCTGCGATGGCCGCCGCGCGCGCGACGAGGCCGCCGAAGGAGTGCCCGACGAGGTGAACGGGCCCCATGGCCTGCGCGATCGAGCGCACAGAGGCCCCGAGCGCGTCTGGCGTGTATGCCTGCCGATCCGCCGGCCCGGCCGATTGATACTGCCCCGGAAGGTCGATCGCGCTCACCCGGAAACCGGCGCGCGCGAGCGGGTCCAGCAGTGGCGTGAAGTCCTCCTTGCTGCCGGTGTAGCCCGGTAGCAGGAGCACGTCGGGCGCCGTGTCCGAACCGCTTCGCAGCGCCGCGATCGGTCCCGTCGGGGCATTGAGGGTGATCGCTCGCGCGGACGTCGGCGTGAGCTGGCCGGACTTGGTCACTGATACGTGATAGTCCCTGGACCGGCGACGAGGAAGCCGGTTCCGAACGGGTACACGAGGCTGCCCGGCTTTGGCGCCGGAATGGAGATGGATTGCCGCACGCTGCCAGTGCGGGGATCGAGGATGTCGATCCCCGCGGCGCTGGGTGCCGCCAGCGTCGCGCGGCTGAGGTCGGGAGTCGAGGAAGCGTCGCCCGAGGCAGCCGTCACCGTTGGGCTGCTGATAGTCGAGGCCTGCCAGAGCAACTTCTGCGCAGCCGGATCGACGGCATACGCCGTGCCCCCGATCCACACCAGCTCAGCCGAGGCGGTGGATGTCGCGACGATGGGCACCCCGCCGAACGCGCTGAGGGCACGCAGCGGCAGCGCCGTCAGGCGCTTGCCCTTCGGGGCGTCGAAGACGACGAGCGCTCGAGCGGAGGTGTCAATCGCGGAGATCACCTGGTCGGCCGAGGCGGGGATGTCGGTGTTGCCGAGCAGTAACCACTTGATCTGATCCGGATTCGCCTTGTCCTTGTCGTCGTCGCTGTGACCCGCGGTGGCATCACGCAGCAACAACTGTGGCCCGCTGCCGCAGTAGGTCAGTCCGTCGCACTTCGGAGCGCGGCAGGTCTGACTGATCAGCGCTCCGGCAGTTCCCAGTGCCGCGCCGTTGATGCTGCAATTGTGCGGTGCGTAGGTCCATCGGTCCAGGCCGCCGCTGGGGTCGAAGGCGTAGATAACCGAAGGCGTTGTGAGCATGATCGTGTACGGCCCGACGGCGTAGGCCGGCACGCCTTGAACGGGGGCGCCGTCCTTGTCGAGCGTGCGCGTCCACTTGCGCGCACCGGTGCCGGAATCAATTCCGGTCACCTCATCGCAGTTTCCCCCGTGCTCGAAGATGGCGACCGTGACGCCCTGATCCTGGATGGCCTGGCAGACAACCCGGTCGGTGCGCGTGTAGGACCAGGTCATGGCACCGGTGCGAGCGTTTCGACCCCGGACGCTGTTGCTGGAGTAGGTCACCACCGTGCCGCCCCACAGCGGCGTCCCGATCGCGGTGCGGTCACTGCTCTGCCAGGCAAGCCGCGGCAACGGGGACGGGCTCTGCTGAGCAGGCGACGGGGGCGCCTGCTTGGCGGTGTGAAGTGTGGTGTGAGCTACCTCGCTGCCTGACCACATCACCGCGACGAACGCGACGAGTCCCAGCACGACGACGGAGATCACCCCGGCGTACATCAGGCGCGGGCGCCGCATCGCGGCCACGTAGTTCTCGATGGCCAGCTGCGATGCCGATGCCGATTCCGATTCGGATCCCGACGGCGGGCTCCCGGAGGCCTGAATCGGCTGATCGTCCACGGTCACAGTGTCAATCCTGGCTTATTGCTGCCAGCTCACTCGGACGCGGGGGTTGCCGACCCGGCCGGCGGTGCGC
>JALYIL010000158.1 GCA_030775825.1 Actinomycetota bacterium | reverse complement strand
ACGAAGCGCTTGTCGGCGTCGTAGGCCATGTAGACCGTGCGGAAGTCGCCGGCGGCCGCGGCCTGGCCGAGCGCGCTTGTGAGCCCTGGCTGCGCTGGGCACCCTGAGCCGGCGCTCGATTTGGGTAACCGCGCGTGTCCGAGTAGCCCGGCGCGTCTCGATGGCCGGCCTGAGGTCGCGGGTCGCGCGGGCGCTGCGTCATCGCGCGCCTCCAGGCAGTGTTGTCGTCGGTGTCGGAGTTGTAGTGGGGCTCGGAGTGGGGGGCCGCGTCTTAGGCATCGTCTTCGTTCCGGTCGAGGTGGGCCGAGCGGCATGCCCCTGCGCAAGCGAGGCTGCCGGCGGCTTAACGGGCGTGGTCAGGGGCGTTGCTTTGACTGGGGCCGGCTGGGGCACTGCCGTCGCTGGAGCGGGGCTTCCGAGGACTCGCACGACTCCGTTCGGGCCTACCTGGAGAAAGGCCGGATTGCCCGCTGGCACCATGCCAAGCGCGGCAGCGGCACTGCCCAATGATCCAGGGGCCGCGCTTGCCGCGACGTCGTTGCGCAACTGCTGCACCTGGGCAGCGATGCCGGCATCCCTGGTGGCCAGGTTGTGCCGGCTGAGCTCGTTTGCCGCGGACGCCGTGTTGAGCGCGAGCAGCGCACACATACCACCGACGATCAAGCCGACCACCAGCAGCGCAAAGGGAATCCGGGGAGCGTGTTTGGGTCCGTGCGCCCTCGCGGCGATGCTCACGCAGACTCCCGAATCCGTTCCGCCGCCCGCAACCGGACGGACGCGGCCCGAGGATTGGCCGCGATCTCGGCCGCAGAAGCCGACTCGCCGCCCCGTACCAGCAGCCGCAGCTGCGGCCCGCGCTCGGACAACATCACTGGCAAGCCCTGGGGAGTGGTGTCGGTGGCCAGTGCGGCGAGACTCTGCTTGACGATCCGGTCCTCGAGCGAGTGGTAGGAGAGCACGACGATCCGACCGCCGATTCGCAGCGCTCCGAGCGAGGCGGGGAGCGCCGCGCGCAGCGCGTCGAGCTCGCCGTTGACCTCTATCCGCAGGGCCTGAAATGTGCGCTTGGCCGGATGACCGCCGTGCCGGCGGGTAGCAGCCGGGATTGCATCGCGGACCAGCTCGGCCAGGCGTGCGGTGGACGTGAGTGGAGCGGAGCGACGTTCGCGCTCGATGGCCTGCGCCACGCGAAGCGCGAAGCGCTCCTCACCGTATTCGCGAAGAATCCGGGCAAGTTCACGAACTGGATAGGTGTTGACGACCACCTCAGCCGTGAGGCCGGCCTGGGGATCCATCCGCATGTCCAATGGCGCGTCCTGCGCATACGCGAACCCTCGGGCCGCAACGTCGAGCTGCATGGAGGACACCCCCAGGTCGAACAACATGCCCTCGACACCGGGCGCGCCCAGCCCCTCAAGCACCTCCGGCATGCGGTCATACACGGCGTGCACCAGGCGCACCCGCTCGCCGAATCGGGCTAGCCGTTCGCGGCTGCGGGTCAAGGCGTTCGGATCACGGTCGAGCCCGACCAGGGTCAGCTGCGGATGGGCTGAGAGCAGGGCCTCAGCATGGCCCCCGAGGCCGAGAGTGGCATCGACGACGACCGCCGGCCGGTCTGCGATCGCAGGCGACAGCAGCGCCAGCACTCGCTCGAGTAGAACCGGGACATGCCGCGCCGATTGCGCGGTCGGCGTCGAGCGCTGCGGGCCTGAGTCGGGGGCTGGCACGTCTGGAACGTCCATCGGCGCTGCATCCTTGGGCTAGTGCGGTCGGTGGGTTAGGGCGGGATGAGGCGCTGGCGTGGATGTCGACGTTCGTTCTGGTCCCCGCCCGTCCTGCCTGGCACCGGGGAAGGTGCGCCAGGAGGTGGACGGGAGGAGGCCGGACCCGGACGTCAACACGTCCTAGAGGACGCCGGGCAGCACCTCCTCCGCGATGTCTGCGAACGTCTGCTCGGTGTTGCCCAGATAGGTCTGCCAGGCACCGGCGTCCCAGACCTCGATGCGGGTGTTAGCTCCGATGACGACGCAGTCCTTGGTGAGGCCGGCGTATTGGCGAAGCGGCAAGGGGATGGTGATTCGACCCTGGCCGTCAGGCGTCTCATTGGATGCCGACGCGAACAACACCCGGCCGTAGTCGCGGACTCGGCGATCGGTCACGGGCGCGTTGCGCAGCGCATCGGTGAAACGGGCGAATTCGGTGACCGGGAAGACGAACAGGCAGCGGTCCTGACCCTTGCAAATCACGAGGCCACCTTCCAGTTCCGATCTGAATCGTGCGGGAAGAGCCAGCCGGCCCTTGTCGTCGAGCCGCGGAGTGTGGGTGCCGAGAAACATCGGCTCCACCTCCGGACCAGATCAGGGCGAGGAGGATCACTCTTCCCCACTAATCCCCACCCTACCCCACTTCAGGCCACCGTCAACGCAAACTACCGGCGCGTCCCCACGATCAAGGGTGCGAGACGGTCCCCAGCGGTCCATACCTACCGGTGGCGCCAGTCAGCAATACTCGACTGACGACGCGGGCACTGTGGCCCTCGTCAACAGAATTGAGGACGGACCACCGTGGACGACCTGTACCGCGATACGCGTCAAGGCGGGTCTCACGCCGCACCGATTGCGCGGGCAACTGACGCAGCGGCGTCGGCCTCGGGGCCGGCGTCGGTCAGGGAGGCAGGCGCTCGGATCGCAGCAAATATCGAGCAAGTCATAGAGGGCAAGCACACCGCCGTCCTGTTGGGGCTCGCCGTACTGCTGGCTGAGGGACATCTGCTCATCGAGGACGTGCCGGGGGTCGGCAAGACGAAATACGCTAAGGCGTTGGCCCGTTCCATCGATTGCTCGGTCCGCCGAGTCCAGTTCACGCCGGACCTGCTGCCGAGTGACATCACGGGCGTGAGCGTCTACAACGCCGAAGACCGCGACTTCGAATTCAAACCGGGGCCGGTCTTCGCCAATATCGTGGTCGGCGACGAGATCAACCGTGCGTCCCCGAAGACGCAGGCCGCCTTGCTCGAATGCATGGAGGAGCAACAGGTCACCGTCGATGGCGTTACCTACGGTCTGGAGGCGCCTTTCATGGTGCTCGCCACGCAGAACCCGATCGATATGGAAGGCACCTACCCCCTTCCCGAAGCACAGCGCGACCGATTCACCGCGCGCATCTCGATGGGCTATCCCGACCGAAATGCGGAGATCACAATGCTCGGTGAGCATGCGGCGATCGACCCGCTGGACTCGTTGGTCCCCGTCTCGGACGCGACCGAAGTCCGGGCGTTGATCTCTACCGTGCGCCAGGTCCATGTCTCGGACTCGATCAAGGCATACGCGGTGGACCTCGCTGAGGCCACTCGTCGCGCACCCGAGATTCGTCTCGGCGCTTCGCCTCGCGCTACCCTGCAGCTGCTGCGAGCCGCCAAGGCTTGGGCAGCGCTGGAGGGCCGTGAGTACGTCATCCCGGACGATCTGCAGTACCTGCTCGTCCGGGTGCTGGCCCATCGGCTACTGCTGACGTCGGAGGCACATGTGGCCGGACGGGCTGCCGAGGACCTCCTCAGTCGGATCGCCGGCACCGTTGCGATCCCGGCTGATGTCCACTCCAGCGGAGCGCGCTGAGAACGTGGCGAGGATCGGGGCAGGATTCACCACGCGCGCCAGTTGCCTTGTCGCCGCGGGCGCGACGGCGCTGGTATGTGGGCTACTACTCGGCGAACTCGACCTCGTCCGGGCCGGTATCCTGGCGCTGGCGATTCCGGTCGTTGCCTCGGTAGTGGTTTACCGCTCGCGAGTGCGAATCGCCAATCGTCGCGGCGTGGAACCCGTCCAAGCTGCCGCCGGCAGCTCAGTGACCATGCACCTGACCATCACGAATCGCTCGGTCCTGCCGACTGGATCATTGCTGCTCGAAGATCAGCTTCCGCAGCAGCTCACGGGACGGGCCCGGTTCGTTGTTCCCGGTCTCGCAGGGCGCGAGTCACGCACAGTCTCTTACCGGATGCCCAACCTGTCTCGGGGCAGATACCGCGCCGGTCCATTGCGCATCCGGCTCACCGACCCCTTCCAGATGATCGACATCGTGCGGTCATTTACGGCAACAACCGAGTTCATCGTTGCTCCAATCGTGGATTCACTACCTTCCCTCGAGCCGCCGCGCTCCCATGACATCGGGGACAACGCCGGCAGCCACTCGATCGGTACCCGGGGCGCCGACGATGCCTCTACCCGCGAGTACCGGATGGGTGACGACCTGCGGAAGATCCACTGGAAGTCCTCGGCGCGGACCGGCGCCCTGATGGTCAGGCAGGAAGAGCGTCCGTGGCAGGGCCAGAGCACCCTGTTGCTCGATCTGCGCTCGGAGGCCCACGCCGCTGGTCCCCCGGATCCTGACGGCTCTCCCGACATCCGCCTTCGCAGCAGCGCGGAATGGGCGATAAGCGCGACCGCCAGCATCGGCACGCATCTGATGATGGCCGGTCGTGGCGTCGACTTGATCAGTGATCTCACCTCGCCCGTCCGGGCGCGCTTCGACACATCGGGGCGGCTGGTCGACCACTTGGCCGGCCTTCGCGTGGCACGCCAGACGGACCTGTCCGCCATCGCGGGGATCACCCGCGCTGCTGCTCGAGATTCAGCCCTCGTCGCGGTGGTTGGGCGGCTGGACCCGGTCAGCCTCCGCATCCTCGCGGAGGCACACCCGCGCGGGTTGTCGGTTCCAGCCTTTGCGCTTGTCCTGGACACCGCGAGCTGGCTGAACGCGGCCCCGCTCACCGACGACAATTGTGCTGCGACCGCTCGGGTTCTCACGGCGGCCGGGTGGCGGGTCATCGTGGTGCGGCAAGGCATGCGAATCTCCGATGCTTGGCTTTCGCTGCTCCGTACCCGATCCGCCGGCGCCGCGCCCTTGCGCCCGGCCGGCCCTCCCGGAGCCGCACCGATTCAGTCAGCGAACACGCTCCAGGCGGGCGCATGACCGCAGCGCCCCGGGACCGCCGGCAGTCCTCACCAGCAGGCAATTCCGGCGGCCAGCGCACGATCCGCGCGATGGTCGCGACGGCACTCGGGCTGGTGCCACTAGTCGCACTGTTCACCGATGTGCGCTGGCTTGTCCAGGCCTGCGCAGCCGTGGTGATCGTCTCCGGTACCGCCGCCATGATGCGGTACTGGTACCGCCCGCGTAGTTGGCAGCCCGTGCTCGGCACAGTCCTGCTCGTGCCATGGCTCACCTGGCGGTTCGCCCCAGATCATGCCTTCGGTGGGGTCATCCCGTCTCGGGCGTCGCTGCGCGACATGTCGGATCTGCTGACGCAGGTCCGGCACACGACCTCGAGCGCCGTCGCGCCCGTGCACGCCGACCATTCAATTACGTTCGTGCTCGCCGCCGTCGCCGGGCTGCTCGCACTGTTCACGGACATTGTCGCCGTCGTAGGGCGCCGACCGGCCCTCGCGGGCGTGCCGTTTCTCGTCATCTTCACCGTCTCTGGTGCGGTAACCAGGCATCCGGTGTCGTGGATTCTCTTCGCTGTCGCAGCGGCCGGATTCCTGCTCCTGCTGTCCGTGGACGCTCGCGACGAGGTCCACGACTGGGGACGGATCATCCCTCGGCAGGGTGAAACGCGAACATCGGCGGCACTGGGCGTCTCGGGCCCGCGGATTGCGGCGGTGGCGATCGTCGTGGCCGTGCTGATCCCCTTCGCCGTTCCGTCACGGACTTCGAACCTGATCGCCAACGCCTTCCATAGCAGCGGCAGCTCCGACCGCGGTACTGCCGGGATCGGTACCGGCGGGGTCTCGCTGGATCCGTTCGCTGCCCTAAGCGGGGAGTTGCAGCGAACCAAGCCGGTCGACCTGTTTTCGGTCTCGGTGGACCAATCTTCGGCGATGCCGTATTACCTGCGCGCGAACGTGCTCGCGACATTCACCAATAGCGGATGGACGGTCGACACGCACGGCGCGCAGGAGAGCGTCTCGACCACTTCGTTCGACACCGACCCGTCGACCGCGGACCAGTCGTCCACCAGCTTTACCGCGCTCATCACTGTTATCGGGCTATCGGACAACCCGCCGGTGTTCGCTCGCCCGATCCAGCTGCGAGGGGTAGACGCTTCGACCGCTTGGAGCCGCGGGGACCAACTGCTGGTCGGATCAACGGTGCGCCGGGGTGAAGTCATCAGCGAATTGGTTGGCCAACCCAACCCCTCGATCGCCGACCTCACCGCTTCCAGTGGGGCCTACCCGGACTCGGTACGCCCCGATGAGCAAGTACCGGCTGGGATTCCTAGGA
The DNA here is from genome assembly GCA_030775825.1 of Actinomycetota bacterium. Classification (GTDB taxonomy): domain Bacteria; phylum Actinomycetota; class Actinomycetes; order Mycobacteriales; family Jatrophihabitantaceae; genus JALYIL01. The sequence goes on along the minus strand of JALYIL010000158.1, from coordinate 5,507 downwards.
CGGTGCGCAACCTCGTCGCGCAGATCACCGCGGGCGCGACCTCGGCCTACGGACGGGCGCGGGCGTTGAGCGACTTCTTCACCCAACCCGCGAACGGGTTCACCTACAACCTGCAGACCAAGGCGGGTGATTCCGGCAGCGCCCTGGTGGACTTCCTGACCAATCGCGTCGGGTTCTGTCAGCAGTACGCCGCGGCGATGGGCATCATGCTCCGGATCGCCGGCATCCCCTCGCGGGTCGTCCTGGGATACACCCATCCCCCACCTGACCAAACTGGCACCTTCACGGTAACGAGCAGCAACGCACACGCCTGGGATGAGGCGTTCTTCGCCGGCGTCGGCTGGATCCCGTTCGACCCGACGCCGATAACCGTCGAACCCGGTGGGGCAACCACGGACCTGCTCTGGGCACCCCATCCAGCGGCCGGCGCGAATCCTCTCGACACGCTTCCCAATCCCCACCAGACATCGAGCGTTCCGACGTCCGCCCCAGCGAAGGCCCAATCCGGTGGCGCGAACGCACACTTCGCGAAGTCGGACGCGCAAACGATGCCGTGGTCTCTGGTGTGGACGCTCGTGGCGGCACTGGCGCTCGGCGCATTGGCGGCAGCCCCAGGGACGATCCGGTGGCGGCGCCGACGGCGCCGCCTTCGCGCGGCCCGGCGAGGCGATCCAGATCCGTTGTGGACCGAGCTGAGCGACACGGCCACCGACCTGGGCTATGTCTGGTCGTCGGCCCGGACCCCTCGCCAGGTGGCCGGCTGGTTGACCGCAGAGGTCGGCAGCGCCGCGGCACTTTCCCTCCAGACACTGGCCGCCGCCGTCGAGCACGCGCGCTACGCCCCCGACGGTCTGGAGACGGCGCCACCAGCTCCCGTCGCGCTGTTGAAAGATGTCGAGGCGCACCTGCGCTCGCACCGAAGCGCCGCAGCGCGGCTCAGGTCACGGGTTCTGCCGGCCTCGGTCCGTTGGGGACCGCGCTCGCAAGCCGGCCGGCATCAATGAGCTGCCAGTCCAGTCATTGCTGAGCCGGCGAACCGCAGAGCCGCGCAGACCACCGGAGCCGCCGGAATCACTGAGCGCCCGGAATCTCTGAACGGAGGCGGGATGCCGCGAGGCGGCCATGTGGGGTGGTGGTCAGGTCTCGTCGAATCGGCGGCGCAGCCGGTCTTCCATCCTGGTGCGCAGGCCGGTCTGCTTTGCAGCCTTGCCGAGTTGAGGGCCATTGTCGATGCTGGACGAGCTCTTGCTGCGAAACGCCTGTACGGCCAGGCCACAGGCGGCTACGACGAGCACGAACCCAACGACGCTGAGCACGATGATATTGGCGACCAGGCCGACCAGTACGAGACATAAACCGGCGAGGACGCCGAACACGCAGAGCACGACGGATCGGCGAATGCGCGACCGCGACCTTGCCGAGCGCACCGCCGAGGCGAACTTGGGATCCTCGGCGTAGAGAGCCTGCTCGATCTGATCGAGCAGCCTCTGCTCGTGGTCGGAGAGCGGCACGATGCCCTCCTTCGCCGTCGCGACTCGGTCGCGACGTTCTCGCAGCTGATCTGGTCAGAACCACGGAAATCCTGCCGGCCAAGTGCTGGCGGGACAACCGCTCCCTTTTGAGCATACGAGCCGATCGGCCGGATCGAAAGTTACTGGACTGCTAACTCTTGCGCGCAGTCGTCCGGTGGCGCCTCCCGAGGGCTAGAACTGGACTTCTGGGCAGCTGGTCTTCGCCCCGCCACAGGGGCGCGCTCCGGCGGTGACAACAAGCTCGCGTGCCGGACCACGCCCACTCCGAACCGCTGTTGTGCCGCGTCGATCACCCGCTCTGACCCCGAGTACCCGGGCGCCGTCCCAGACTGTTCGAGGGTCAACTGCTCAGGCACCTCGCCCGCATCCCGGAAATTCTCGGCCTTGACCCCGACGAGCCGGATGCGGGGACGGTCGAGGCCAAGCCCTCGGTAGAGCTCAGTTGCCGTGGCATAGATTGCCGCGGACGAGTCGGTCCACGAGGGCAGTGTCCGTACTCTTGTCACAGTCTGAAAGTCCGCAAAGCGCACTTTCAGGCCGATCGTGCGCGCGGCCAGACCACGCCCGCGCACCCGCCGGCCGACCTCGGCGGCGAGGCTGAGCAGCTCCCGACATACCTGCGCCTCCTCGGTGAAGTCAACGTCGAGCGTGTGCTCCGCGCTGATGGATTTCTCCCCCTCATGCGGCTCGACGGCGCGATCGTCGCGACCGTGGGCGAGCTCGTGCAGTTGCGCGGCGAGCGCCGCACCGACTGCGCGACGCAGGGTGTCCAGGGGCGTCTCGGCGAGGTGCGCGACGGTTCGGATACCCAGGCGGCGAAGCGATTGCCCGGTGCGCTCTCCCACGCCCGGCAGGACCGTGACCGGAAGCGGGTGCAAGAAATGGAGCACCGCCGACTCCGGTACGACGAGCATGCCGTCCGGCTTGCACCGAGCGGATGCTAGCTTCGCGATGAACTTCCTCGGAGCAACCCCGACCGAGCAGGTGAGCTCGAGATCAGCTGCGACGCGGGCACGGATCGCTTCTGCTATTGCAGTTGGACGCCCGTGGAGCCGGAGCGAGCCCGACACATCCAGAAATGCCTCGTCGAGCGACAGCGGCTCGACGAGCGGGGTGAAGGCCCGAAGTATCGCCATGACGTGTGAGGAAGCCTGGCTGTAGGCACTTCGATCGGGGGGGAGCACGACGACGGTGGGACACAACCGCAGCGCCTGGCCCACCGGCATCGCGCTACGGATGCCGTAGCGACGAGCTTCATACGATGCGGCCGCGACGACGCCACGCACGCCCCCGCCCACCACGACTGCCTTGCCCCGCAGATCAGGTCGGCGACGAATCTCGACGCTGGCGAAGAACGCGTCCATGTCGACGTGTAGGATCGTGCAGCCCGTATCGCCGCCCACAAACTGCGCGAGTGAGCGCGGCACGTCGGCGCTTCGGCCCATCGTCTGCTTCAGTCCCGTCGGCGAGCCAGGATGTGCACCCGGCTGGCGATCTCGCATAGCGGCTCTCGCACTGCTGCTGCGGCTTCCAGCTCGGCCAGTGCCTCGGCGGCGCCGGGAACGTCCAGCGCTACCCCTGGCACGAGCTCGGAAAACACCCCTACGCCATGCGTCTGTTCAATGACGAGCCCGGCTGCGGTGCACAAGCGGCGCACCTCGTCAGGTGTGGCGCTGGCGCGCGGCGCAGGGCTGGCGCTGCGCACGGTCCCGGCTGACCCGGCGCTGTCTACGGTTGGCGATGGGGCGTCAAGGGATCGCAGCTCAGCGAGGGCCGCGGCAAACTCTCCGGAGATCGCGCGAGCGAAAACGCCAGCGACAGGATTGCCCACCAGGACACTTAACAGCCCCCCGTCGCCGACCGCCGCCGATATGCCAGCGAAGGCTGTCCCTACGTGGTCGACCGCCTCAAGGATCCCGTGAGCGAGAACGAGATCGAATGAACCGGGCGCGACGGCCTCTGCCAACGATTCGACGTCGCCCTGCACGGGGCGAACGCGCTCGGCCATCCCCGCCTCACCTGCGCGGCGGTGCAGCGTTGCCAACGCGTCCACACTGATATCGACAACGGTGACGAGTGCTCCGACCTGAGCCAGAGGTACGGCGAAGCTGCCACTCCCACCCCCGCAATCCAGGACGCTGGGCGAAGCACCATCGATGGTGATCGACGCCAGAGTGTCAACGAGCACCTGCCACACCAGCCGCTGGCGCGCCGGTACCGAGATTTCCTGGCGCGCCGGTATGGAGGTTCCGTCGCGAGCATCGATCTGCACGATCGAACCCTAGCCCGGGCAACGGACAATGGTGCTGCGTCAGCTCGCCATCGGTTCCGAGAGCAAGCCCAGCGTCGACTCGACGAGGTACAGGAACTCAGCGCAGGCACGCAGCTGGTCATCGGCATCGCGCTCGGTCACGGCGCTCACTGGTGCACCATCCTTGTGTCGGTGGCCTCGGATGGGTTGCCGATGCGCCCGAGGTGCTGTCGGGTCATCGCCCCGCTCGCTTGACACGGTCGATGTCCACTGTGAGATCTGCGGGATCCGACGGTCACCCGGGACGTGCGGACCGTCGACAGGGCTGAGCGCCTACGAGCGCCGATCAGTGAGCGAACCGGCAGCCGCGTCCCGGAACCATCAGCACCGACAACAGAAGATGAGGGCGCCTCCCCACTGGGACTAGCAGCGAGGAGGCTGACGTGAAGTCTGCCAGCACCACCCCGAACACCCAACTGCCCGAAACGCCGCCGAACGACGTGACCGGCGGGCTGGACTGGGCCCGCGACGACCACGCTGTCGCGGTCGTCGATGACCGCGGCTGTGAACTCGCGCGGCACAGCGTCGAGCATTCCGCAGCCGGGCTGCGTGAGCTGATCGATGTGCTGCGAGGCGCCGGGTGCGCGGAGGTGGCGATCGAGCGTCCTGACGGCCCCGTCGTCGATGCCCTGCTGTCCGCCGGGCTGACCGTGGTGGTGATCAGCCCGAACCAGGTGAAGAACCTGCGCGGGCGCTACGGATCGGCCGGCAACAAAGACGACCGTTTCGACGCCTACGTCCTGGCCGACACGCTGCGCACCGACCGAGCGCGACTGCGCCCGCTGACCCCAGACAGCCCGCAGACGATCACTCTTCGCCGCACCGTGCGCGCTCGCAAAGACCTCGTCAGCCACCGCGTCGCCGTCACCAACCAGCTGCGCGCGCACCTGTGTAACGCCCTGCCCGGGGCCATCGGGCTGTTCGCCGCGATCGACAGCGCGATCAGCCTGGCGTTCCTGACCCGTTTCGACTGCCAGGACCGCGTCGACTGGCTCTCGCCCAAACGCCTGGCCACCTGGCTGGACTCGGTCGGCTACAGCGGCCGCACCGACCCCACCGTCCTGCACACCCGCCTGACCAGCGCCCCCCGCGGCCTCACCGGCGCCGAAGGCGCCGCGCACGCCCACATCACCCGCGCCCTCATCGCGGTGCTGCATAGCCTGCTCGAGCAGATCACCGCTCTGGAAACCCAGATCGACACCCAGCTCGACGCCCACACCGACGCCCATATCTTCACCAGCCTGCCCCGTGCCGGCCGAGTCCGCGCCGCTCGACTGCTGGCCGAGATCGGCGACTGCCGAGCCCGATTTCCCACTCCCGACGCCCTGATCTGCCTCGCCGGTGCCGCACCGTCCACCCGACAGTCCGGCAAGCTGCGAGCCGTTACCTTCCGCTGGTCGTGCGACAAACAACTGCGCGACGCCGTCATCGACTTCGCTGCCGACTCCCGCCACGCCCATCCCTGGGCCGCCGACCTCTACCAACGAGCCCGAGCACGCGGACACGACCACCCACACGCCGCCCGCATCCTCGCCCGTGCCTGGCTCTACGTCATCTGGCACTGCTGGCACGACCACGTCGCCTACGACCCCGAACGCCACCACGCACTCCAACGACTCCTGCACGACCAACAAGCGGCGGCTTGACACAGGGCTTCTCACAGC
>JALYIL010000157.1 GCA_030775825.1 Actinomycetota bacterium | reverse complement strand
GCGGAATGCTGCTCGTGAAGTTCTGGTACGCAGCCCACGCCAGGCCACTGCCGACGAGGATCACGAACGACAGGGCTGCGATGGCCGCCCGGCCGAGGAGAACGCGCGGCGATTTGCCCGACCGCGCGGAACGGCCGCCGGATGGAGCTGCGGGGCCGGATGGAGCTGCGGGGCCGGATGGACCTGCTGGGCCGGCGACAAGCCCCCGTCGGGGCGGTTTCGGCGCGGCGTCCATCATGACTTCTGAGGTTAGCCGCTGGGGGACCCCACTCGGGTGAACAGGGCTCGGCGCGGCGCCTCTGAGATACTTCCCCGGACCAGCCCAGATACTTCCCCGGACCAGCCCATCTCGTCGAAAGGTCAGCTCCAATGCGTCTGCTCGTGACCGGCGGCGCCGGTTTCATCGGCGCGAACTTCGTCCACTACACGTTGGCCAACCGTCCAGACGTCGAAATGACCGTTCTCGATGCGCTTACCTACGCCGCCAACCAGGCGAGCCTGGCCCCGGTACGGGAGCGGATCAGCTTCGTCGAAGGCGATATCGCTGACTCGGCGACCGTCGACGCCCTGGTGGCCGAAACGGATCTCGTCGTACATTTCGCCGCCGAGTCGCACAACGACAACTCCCTGCGAGACCCGTCCCCGTTCGTGCGCACCAATATCGTCGGAACGTTCACGATTCTGGAGGCGGTCCGTCGGCACGGCGCGCGCATGCACCACATCTCCACAGACGAGGTGTACGGGGATCTGGAACTCGACGACCCCGCGAAGTTCACCGCGGAAACCCCATACAACCCGTCTAGCCCCTACAGCTCGACGAAGGCCGGCTCGGACCTGCTCGTCCGCGCTTGGGTGCGGTCCTTCGGGATCACGGCGACGTTGTCGAACTGCTCGAACAACTACGGGCCGTACCAGCACATCGAGAAGTTCATCCCACGCCAGATCACCAACGTCCTCAGTGACATCCGGCCGAAGCTGTACGGCGCAGGTGAGAACGTGCGTGACTGGATACACGTCGATGACCACAATTGCGCGGTCTGGACGATCATCGACAAGGGTCGCGCCGGCGAGACGTATCTGATCGGTGCCGACGGCGAGCACAGTAACCGTGATGTCCTGGAGCTGATCCTGGAGCTGATGGGCAAGCCGACAGATTGGTACGACCGGGTCGCCGACCGCGCCGGTCACGACATGCGTTACGCGATCGACGCGAGCAAGCTGCGTTACGAGCTGGGGTGGTCGCCGCGCTATACGGACCTGAGATCCGGATTGCGCCAGACCGTGGAGTGGTACGCGGGCAACCGCGCGTGGTGGGAGCCGGGCAAGGGCGCCGTCGAGGCGCGTTACGCCGAGGTCGGCCAGTGACGCAGGGGCGGCGGTGGCTTATCACCGGCAGCTACGGGCAGCTCGGAACGGACCTGCAACACGTGCTTTCGGCCTCTGATGCCGACGAGGTACGGGCGGTGGGCGTTGACCTCGTTGACATCACCGATTCGGCTGCCGTTGACAAGCTGGTGGCCGAGTTTCGCCCGGATGTCCTGGTGAACGCCGCGGCATACACGGCAGTCGATGCCGCGGAGGAGAACGAGGAGTTGGCTTATCAGGTCAACGCGAGCGGCCCCGCCGTCCTCGCCTCCTCGCTGGCCCGCCATGGCGGCCGGTTGATCCACGTCTCGACGGACTACGTCTTTTCCGGCGACGCTGTCAGCCCCTACGAGGTCGACGACGAACCTGACCCCCGGTCCGCGTACGGGCGGACCAAGCTTGCCGGCGAGCGCGCCGTGCGCGAAATGCTGGCCGAGGCGTCCTACATCGTGCGGACCGCGTGGGTCTACGGCGCGGCGGGGACGAACTTCGTCAAGACGATGGCCCGCCTGGAGCGCGAGCATGACACGGTGAGCGTGGTCGACGACCAGCGCGGGTCCCCGACGTGGTCGGCCGATCTCGCGCGTGCACTGGTCGAGCTCGGCCGCTCGGAGGCTCCGCCTGGGATTTATCACTGCACGGGGTCGGGCGCGACCACCTGGTTCGGATTCACCAAAGCGATCTTCGAGGAACTCGGGGCCGATCCAGCTCGCGTACTTCCGACCACCACTGAGGCGTTTCCACGTCCAGCTCCCCGGCCCGCGAACTCGGTCCTGTCGGATTTGTCGTGGCGAAGTGCAGGTCTGACCCCGATGCCGGCATGGCGCGATGCGCTTCACACCGCCTTCGCCCAATCAGCGCGCTCGTTCTGGCCCGAAGGCGAACGCGGGGAAGGCGAATGACGTCGCCTGCAATCGTTCAATACCGCAGTCTCATCTGGAACTTCGCGCAGCGGGATCTCAAGTCGCGGTTCAAGGGCACCGCGATTGGGTGGGCCTGGTCGCTGCTTCTTCCAGTCGCCTCCCTGGCTATCTACACAGTCGTGGCTCACTACATCTTCAAGGGTGCGTCACCGAAGTTCGGAAATGGCCACAAAGCGAACTTCGCGGTATGGCTGTTTGCCGGTCTCACGGCATGGGGATTCTTCGCCAATGCCGTAAACGTGTCGATTTCGGCTCTGCTCGGAACCGGACCGTTGCTGCAGAAGATCTACTTTCCCTCGTTCGCGCCGGTGCTCGGAGCGGTCATCGGAGTGATAATCCAGAGCGCGATCGAAGTCGCTCTCGTGCTCGTCGTTCTGCTCCTGTTCACCAACGTGGGGCTCGCGTGGCTGCTACTGCCACTCTGGATCGCGTTGTATGTCGGCTTCACCGCTTCGGCAGCCATGGTCTTCGCGATCGCGAACATCTACTTCCGCGACCTCGCGCACATTATCTCGGTTATCCTGCAGCTGCTCTTCTACGCGACGCCGATTCTGTACACCGATAATCGAATTACCAATCCAACGATGCACCACATCGTGATGGCCAATCCGCTCAGTCAGTTCGTGCTGCTGTTTCGCGATATTGTCTATGGACTGAATTCCAGTCGGCTCGTCATCTGGGCCGGCGCGGTCGTGTGGACGGTCGTCGCCATTGGACTCGCCACCGTCGTTTTCCATCGCTACGGCCGCGACCTCGCGGAGCAGCTATGACAGACAATGCGATCGAAGTTTCAGGCCTGTCGAAGATGTTCCGTATCGGCACCGAACGGCGTGACTCCCTAAAGGAACGCTTCGTACGCGGCCGGGGCAAGCACGACGAGTTCTGGGCGCTACGCGAGATCGACTTCTCGGTCGCTCGGGGATCGACGTTTGGTCTCGTCGGTCACAACGGATCGGGCAAATCGACGCTATTGAAAATGCTCGCCGGCATCTATCGCCCGACGTCAGGCACGATCGCTGTGAACGGCCGCGTCTCCGCGCTGCTGGAGCTCGGCGCGGGCTTTCACGGCGAGCTGACCGGCCGCGAGAACATCTATCTCAACGGCGCGATCCTGGGGCTCACCCGCAAACAGATCGATGCCGCGATGGATCAGATCATCGACTTCTCCGGCATCGAGGAGTTCATCGACTCACCCGTAAAGGTGTACAGCTCGGGCATGTACGTCAGGCTCGGGTTCTCGATCGCGGTCACCGTCGATCCTGAGATCCTCATCGTCGATGAGATCATCGCGGTTGGCGACGAGGAGTTCCAGCGCAAGTGTTTCGACCACCTCTATCAACTGCGCCGGCAGGGCACAACCATCGTTCTCGTGTCGCACTCGCTTCCCCTCGTCGCCGATCTATGCGATCGCGCGCTGTGGCTCGAGCGCGGTCATCTCATGTCGATGGGTACAGCACGGGATGTCATCGACGACTACCTGGAAGCGGTAAACCAGAACGAGGCCGACGCACGGGCGCGCTCGACGGGCCAGCCGCCGGCCGACAGTGGCGGCGAGAGTACGAACCGGATCGGCTCCGGGGAGATCCGGATCACGGCGGTTGAGTTCCTCGACGACAATGGCTCGGAGGTCGGGTTTCTCACCAGTGGCCAGAAGTGCACGATCCGGATGCGCTACGAGGCAATCGACGTTCTGCCGGCGGTGACCTTCGGGCTCGGGTTCGTCCATGAGTCCGGCGTCAACGTGGCCGGCCCGAACAGCGGCTACGGGGAGTTGGCAACCGGGATTCGCCCAGGGCGCGGCTTCGTCGACTTTGAAATCGATCAGCTGCTTCTGCAGCCGAGTACATTCCTCGTATCCGTCGCGGCGGTCGACCGCGGCCACACCTACGATTTCCGGGATCGCGCGTTCGAGCTACGAGTGCGGGCCCACGCCGCGGTCACCGAACCGGGACTGGTCCGCATGCCGGGGCGCTGGGTGCGCAATGAACAGCCCATGATGCCGGTGAGTCGCGCGAGTGAAGGGGACCATCCGTGATCACTGGCGACACCCTGTCCAAGCTTCTGCACGCACTCGCCACGGGGTACTACGACCGCGCGGTCAACCTCGTCTCGACGGTCGACGAGCTCGACGACGACGAGCGCCGGGTACTGCTCGAGGCACTGGCCACATCGAAGACTCGCGCCGGGCAGGCCAGAGACCTCGGCGATGCGTTCCTGGCCATGGGGACGGATCAGGCCATAGTCAATGAGTGCTATCGGTGCGCGTTTTACCTCAGCGACGCCTGGGAATCCCTGTCCGGCAATCCGATGTACGCGTACTTCTCGGCGAATCGTTCGGGCTCGATCCTCGACAAGTGGATTCACTACTTCCCGATCTACACCAAGCACCTCGATAGATTTCGAGGTCGCCCCGTTCGCGTGCTCGAGATCGGCGTTTATCGCGGCGGTGGCCTATCCATGCTCGCGCACTACCTCGGCCCATCAGCTCGGCTTGTCGGGCTCGACGTGGACGAGGCGGCCGTGCGTGCGGTGCATGACCGGTTCCCGGTCATTCTCGGAGATCAGGAAGATCCCGCGGTGCTGCGCAAGCTCAGCGACGAGCACGGCCCCTTCGACGTCATCATCGACGACGGTGGCCACACGATGCAGCAACAGATCGTCACGATCGAGACGCTGTTCCCCCTGTTGCAGGACGGTGGTGTCTTTCTGGTCGAGGACTGTCACACGTCGTACTGGAGTGAATTCGGCGGCGGCCTCCGGAAACCAGACACGTTCATCGAGTGGGCGAAACTCCGTGTGGACGACCTGCACTCGCGCCACGAGCGCTCGATCGACAATGACTCCGTGTGGGCTACCGCCGTGGACGGAGTGCACGTCTATGACAGCGTGGTCGTGCTGGAGAAGCAGCAGCGCTTCCGGCCCTTCAACGAGGTCGCGGGAACGTCCTCCTACCTGTTCGGCGGCCGGTTCAGCGAGATCGTCGGCAATGAACTGCTCGCGACGCGCGACGCGGCGTTGGCCGAGCGAAACCTTCTTGTTTCGAGGCTCGACGGTCACACCGATGGTCCGGCGGCGCCAGCTGTCGGCCCCGACCTCGACGCGGAGCGCGAACTCATTCTGCTTCGGGCGGAGCTTCAGAAGGCGCGTGGGCAGATTGCCGAGGCCAGCAAGAGGTCCATCGAGATCGAGCAGGAGCTTACGGGTACACGCAACGAGTTGCTCGAGAGCTGGCAGCTGGTGAAGCAGATGAGGCGCACCGCCAGCTGGCGGGTCACCACACCGCTACGGGCGCTGCGCAGGGCGCGGCGAGGGTGATTTCGATCCTCGATCAGCGCGACCCGGTCGTGTCGGCCGTGGTGGGCAAGGTGCGGTGCGAACACGGTTCGCTCGTTGACTTCGGATCCCCTGACCGGGTAGCCCTCGCGGTGCATTGGTCGTCGGGCCCAGTCGTTTCCCGGTCGTTCCGGCGGCTCCTCAACGAGTTCGCTTCCAACGGATATCGGCCGGTCGTGGTCTCGGCGTGCGAGGTGAATCAACCGCTCGAGTGGGGCGGGGAGTTGCCGGCAGAGACGATCGTCCTGCGCAAGCCCAACCTCGGCTACGACTTCGGATCGTGGGCGGTCGGCCTGGCATGTCTGCCGATCGCACGGGCGCCCTACGTCATCCTCGCGAACGACAGTTTGGTCGGGCCGTTCGCCAGCCTGGCTTCGTTTCTCGAGCGCTTCGCAGCGACGCCGGCCGACGTCTGGTCAATGACCGACACCTATCAGTACTTCCACCATCTACAGAGCTACTTCCTGGGCTTCCGCCGTGGGGTGCTGGCAGAGCCACCGCTCGCCAGGTTCTTCGACACGGTGCGCGAGGAGGACAGCAAGTGGCAGATCATCATGCGCAACGAACTTGCGCTCACTCGATTGTTGTACGCAGAGGGGTATGTGATCACCTCCGCCTTTCGCAGCGAGAACATCGTCTCGCCCGGGAGCAATCCGGTGATCGAGGGCTGGAGGACGCTACTCGAGCGAGGATTTCCGTTCGTGAAGCGCGAAATTCTCAGAGATTCGAACGTGGCTCCGGACGGGGATCTGGTTCCGCGCGAGGTCGAAGCCAGGTTCGGCGAGCGCGTCGAGGACTGGATCTGAGTTTGAGGAGACTTTGATGAGACGGATCACCGAGGCTGCAGTCCGTCGCCGGTTGTCCCGAGCGCGCGCCAAGGCGCTGTCCGGCGTAGCCAGGGCGCGGGAATGGCGGCGGCGTGCGGGCCCGCACGC
>JALYIL010000156.1 GCA_030775825.1 Actinomycetota bacterium | reverse complement strand
GGGCGTCCTAACCGTTGCCGTCGACCTGCCCTCGGGTGTAGACGCCGATTCCGGTGAAGTCTCCGGCACGGCCGTGCACGCCGATCACACCGTCACCTTCGGCGCCTTGAAGCCGGGTTTGGTGGTGGGCTCAGGAGCGGAGCTGTCCGGGCTGGTCCGGCTCGTCGACATCGGCTTGAGGCCCAGCCTTTCCGCCCCGTCCACCTACGTGCTGGAAGCCGCGGATGTGCGAGCCAGGCTGCCGGTACCCGGCAGCAAAGACGACAAATACACCCGGGGAGTCGTGGGAGTGGCCGCCGGCTCGCAGCAGTATGGCGGCGCCGGAGTGCTTGCTACTGGTTCGGCCCTGGTGGGCGGCGCGGGCATGGTGCGCTACGTCGGGCTGGCGCCTGAGCCCATCCGGGCTCGATATCCCGAGGTTGTCGTCCAAGCCGATGCGCGGCCCGCCGACCTGCGCGTGCAGGCCTGGGTGGTCGGTCCCGGTCTGGGCACGGACGACACCGCCATGGCGTTGCTGTGGGAGATCCTGCAGACGGACCTGCCGGTGGTCATCGACGCGGACGCGATCACCCTCGTCGCGCGCTCACCCGCCCTGGTGCGCCGGCGCACCGCGTCGGGAGCGCCCACCGTGCTCACGCCCCACGATCGCGAGTTCGCGCGCATCGCCGACGGACCGTCGCCGGACCGCCTAGCCTCGGCACGGCGTGCGGCGGCCGATCTCGGGGCCACGGTGCTCCTGAAGGGAAGCGCCACCGTCGTCGCCGACCCCGACGGGACCGCCTACGTGAACGCGACCGGCACCCCCTGGCTCGGTACCGCGGGCAGCGGAGACGTGCTCAGCGGCCTGATCGGCTCGGTGCTCGCCGGCGGAATGGGCGCATCGCTGGCCGCAGCGCTTGGCGCCTACATTCACGGCGTCGCCGGGCAGCGGGCGGCTGCCGCGGGGCCACCGACGGCCGTGGACATCCTCGACGAACTGCGCTCGGCCATCCGGTCGCTCTGAGTTGCTCATCGAGGCGGTCATACCTAGCGTCGGCGGCAAGCCCCTCGACGAAAGGCCACCCGATGCGACACCCAGCAACAATCGCCCCCCGGGCAGCGCTCGCCGTGGCGCTCGTCGTCGCCTGCCTGAGCGTCGCCGTCCTCGGCGTCGCGGCCTCTCCGGCCGGCGCGAGCAACCCGTATCCGGTGCCGTACGACTTCCTGCTCCCCGCCGCGGTCGCCGGCTTGCAGGTCGACGCCAGCCCGCCCGGCGCGAACATCTGGTCGTGCAAGCCGTCGGCCGCGCATCCAAACCCGGTCGTACTCGTGCACGGGCTCGGCGGCAACAAGAACGACAACTGGCAGACCTACGCACCGCTGCTGGCGAACAACGGCTATTGCGTGTACGCGCTGACCTACGGGGTGTACCCGCATGATCCGTTGCCACTGAGCCAGGTGGGCGGTCGCGAGCCGATGGAGACCAGCGCGCACGAACTCGCCGGATTCATCGACGAGGTGCTCGCCGCGACGGGCGCGGGGAAAGTGGACATCGTAGGTCACTCCGAAGGCACCCAGATGCCCGACTACTACGCGAAGTTCCTCGGCGGCGCCGCGAAGATCGACAAATACGTGTCGATCGCGCCGATCTGGCACGGCACGAACCTCGTCGGCCTGGCCAGCGTCGATCGAGCCGGAACGGCCGCCGGCTTCGGCCCCGTCATCAACGGCGTGTTCGCCCCCAGCTTCGGCTCCGGCCCGGAATTCCTCACCGGGTCGGCGTTCTACGCCGAGCTCCGCTCGGGGGGCACGCCAGCGGTCGCCGGCATCACTTACACGAACATCGTCACGAAGTACGACGAGCTCGTGATCCCATACTCAAGCGGCATCCAGGCGGGGATGACGAACATCGTCCTGCAGGACCAGTGCGCCTCGGACTTCACCGAGCACTTCGAGATTGCCTCGGATCCGGTCGCGGCGGCCGATGTCCTCAACGCGCTCGATCCGGCCCATCCGCGGCCAGTGCCGTGCCGCCTGGTCCTTCCGTTCGTCGGTGGGTAAGGGATCTTTGACAGACTGAGCGGGTGCAACGCACCGAAGCAGTCATCGATCTGCGCGCTATCGGAGAGAACGTCGCAACTCTCAAGGCGTCCACCACCGCGCAGGTGCTCGCCGTCGTCAAGGCCGACGCGTATGGTCACGGCCTGTTGCCCTGCGCGCGAGCGGCCCTCGGCGGCGGAGCCACCTGGCTCGGGACAGCGGTCATCGAGGAAGCGCTGCTGTTGCGCGCGGAGGGTATCGAGGCACCGCTGCTCGCCTGGTTGTGGACGCCCGGGGAGAGCGACACTGTCGTGCGGGCGGTCAACGTCGGCATCGATCTTTCGGTGAGCAGTCTCGCCCAACTCGACACGGTGCGCGCCGCCGCAGCCCACGGCGGGCACGCCGCGCGGATCCATCTCAAGATCGACACGGGGCTGACGCGCAACGGTTGCTACGTCACGGACTGGCCGGATCTGCTGCGCGCCTGCGCCAAGGCTCAGGCGGGCAACGACGTGGAGATCGTCGGCGTATGGAGCCATTTCGCCTACGCCGACGAGCCCGGGCACCCCGCTATCGCGCGTCAGCTCGCTGCCTTCGCTGATGCTCTCGAGGTGGCCAAGCGCTTCGGCGTCGAGCCGCAGCTGCGCCATCTGGCGAACTCCGCCGCCACCCTCACGCTGCCGCAGGCGCACTTCGACCTCGTCCGCCCCGGCGTCGCCGTGTATGGCCTCTCGCCCGTGCCCGACCAGGGCACCTTCGGGCTCAGACCAGCGATGACGGTGCGAGCGACGATTGCCTTGGCCAAACACGTGCGGGCGGGCGAGGGCGTCTCCTACGGCCACACCTACACCACCCCGCGCGACACGGGTGTGGCGCTCGTCCCGCTGGGCTACGCAGACGGTGTCCCGCGCGCGGCGGGCAACGCCGGTCCCGTCCTGATCAACGGGCGCCGGTACACGGTGAGCGGCCGGGTCTGTATGGACCAGTTCGTCGTGGACGTCGGTGATGATCCTGTGGCCGCCGGCGACGAGGCGATCCTGTTCGGGCCTGGAGGTGACGGCGAACCGCTCGCGCAGGACTGGGCTGACGCGGCGGGAACCATCCACTATGAGATCGTCACTCGCATCGGTCCGCGGGTGCCGCGCGTGTACGTATGACCGGGCCGCTGCACGGACCGGGCAAACCCGTTGGCGGCAGAATCCCCTTCGCGGCTCGACGCCCGGCGAACGCGCCGGGTTCAGACCGCAGGCTCGAGACGGCCGACGACACCCGTGCCTTCGGCGCGCGGCTGGCCCGCATTCTCCGCGCCGGTGACCTGGTCGTCCTGATCGGCCCGCTGGGCGCGGGCAAGACCGCACTGGTGCAAGGCATCGGCACCGGACTCGGGGTCCGCGGTCCTGTCGTGTCACCCACGTTCGTCATCGCCCGGGTGCACCCGCCGGCCAGTGGCACGCTGCCGCTGGTCCATGTCGATGCGTACCGGCTTGGGTCCCTCGCCGAAGTCGACGATCTGGATCTCGACATCGATTCGGCACACGCGGTCACGGTGGTCGAGTGGGGCGCGGGGCTCGTCGAGCAGCTCGCCGAGTCCCGGCTCGAGGTGTCGATCTCCCGCGCCGATGACTCTGAGGTCCGGACGGTGCGCCTCGAACCGGTCGGTGGGGACTGGGCCGCGCGCCTGGCCGCGTTCACGGAATAGGCTCGACGATCGTGCTCATCGCCGTCATAGACACGTCCTCGGCGGCCGTCACGGCCGGCGTCGTCGACGTCCGCCCCGAGCCGCAGGGTCCAGCCGGGCTGGAGGTCCTGGCCGAGCGGGTGACGATCAATGAACGTGGGCACGGTGAGCTGCTTGCCCCTTCGCTGCAAGGGTGTCTAGCCGAAGCCGCGGTACATCCGCAGCAGCTCGGTGCGGTCGTGGCGGGCCTGGGCCCCGGGCCGTACACGGGCTTGCGGGTGGGGCTGGTCACCGCTGCGGTGCTCGCCGACCTGCTCGGCATCCCCGCCTACGGGGTGTGCTCCCTCGACGCCATCGCGATCTCCGCGCCGGGCGGCGCGGACTTGCTGGTCGCGGCCGACGCGCGACGCAAGGAGGTCTACTGGGCGCACTACGACCCCGCGCGCGTGCGGGTCCGGGGACCGGAGGTGTCGCGACCGCAGGACGTTCCCACCGAGGGGATCGGCGCCATGGCCGGCGCGGGGGCACGCCTGTTCGCAGCCGAGCTCGGACTTCACCTGCTGGAGGCCGACTACCCCGGCGTGACCGGGTTGGCCCACTGCGCATCGCAGCGAGTCGCCTCCGCCGCGCCCACCGAGACGCTCACGCCGCTCTACCTGCGGCGTCCCGATGCGGTCGTGAATGTCGCCTCGAAGCGAGTGACCCAGTGACCGCCGACGCCACCGGCGCGAACACCGGCACCAACGCCGAGGTCGTC
Organism: Actinomycetota bacterium; assembly: GCA_030775825.1. Classification (GTDB taxonomy): domain Bacteria; phylum Actinomycetota; class Actinomycetes; order Mycobacteriales; family Jatrophihabitantaceae; genus JALYIL01. The sequence continues at coordinate 30,734 of JALYIL010000156.1, read as the reverse complement.
ATCGCCCCGATGCGCGCCGTACACATCAATGCGCTCATGCCTTATGAACGGGCCATGTTCGGTACCGAAGCGTGGACCGTCAGCGGTTACCAGAATGAGCTCGCCGATGGCGAACACCGCTACTACATCGTCGCTGAGCATGATCTCGACCTGCTCGGCTGGGCCGGGATCATGATCGTGGCCGATACGGCAGAAATCCTGACCGTGGGCGTCATTCCCGCCGCCCGCAGGCGGGGGGTCGCGCGAGCCCTCGTGGCCGAGCTCATCGCCGAGGCCAGGCGCCGCGAGGCGGGGCAGGCCTTCCTCGAGGTGCGGGTGGACAACGCTGCTGCCCGCGCGCTGTACCTGCGTGCGGGCTTCGCTGAGGTAGGAATGCGCCCCGGTTACTACGACAGCGGACGGGTTGACGCGGTGGTGATGCGCCTTGAGCTCTGACGAGCCGCTGGTATTAGGCATCGAGACCTCCTGCGACGAGACCGGCGTAGGCATCGTCCGCGGTACGACCCTGCTGACCGACGCGATCGCGAGCAGCTTGGACGAACACGTTCGCTTCGGTGGCGTCGTGCCGGAGGTAGCGAGCCGCGCGCACCTGCAGGCGATGGTGCCCACGATTCGGCGTGCCCTGTCGGCGGCGGGCGTCCGCGCGGCCGATATCGACGCGGTCGCGGTGACCGCGGGCCCCGGGCTTTCCGGCGCGTTGCTCGTCGGACTCGCCGCGGCCAAGGCCTACGCGCTCGCGCTGGACAGGCCGCTCTACGGCGTCAACCACCTCTCGGCCCACGTCGCGGTCGATCTGCTCGAACACGGTCCGTTGCCCGAACCCTGCATCGCGCTGCTCGTCTCAGGCGGCCATTCCTCCCTGCTGATGGTTCCGCGGATCGGCGGTGAGAGCGTCACCGAACTCGGCGCCACCGTCGATGACGCGGCGGGGGAGGCGTTCGACAAGGTCGGCCGCCTGCTTGGCCTGCCCTTCCCCGGAGGGCCGCAGATCGACCGGCTCGCGCGCGGGGGCGATCCGGCCGCCTTCGCCTTCCCCCGGGCGATGCGCGATGACGGATACGCCTTCTCCTTCTCCGGATTGAAAACCGCGGTCGCGCGATGGGTCGAGACACGCCAGCGCGCCGGGGAGCCGGTGCCCGCCGCCGATGTCGCGGCATGTTTCCAGGAGGCGGTGGTCGACGTCCTCACTGCCAAGGCGCTGCGCGCCGCCCAGGACAAAGGCATCGGCCACCTGGTGATCGGTGGCGGAGTCGCGGCGAATTCGCGGTTGCGAGCACTGGCGCAGCAGCGCTGTGACGCCGCCGGCATCCGGCTCCGGATTCCACGACCGGGTCTGTGCACCGACAACGGCGCCATGGTTGCCGCACTCGGCGCGCAGCTGGTCGCGTATGGCGCACGCCCGTCAAAACTGGACATCGGGGCCGATTCGGCCTTGGCGGTCACCGACGTACTGAGCTGAGGAACGGACATGGCAGTGATGTGGGAGGTCCGGGCCGCCGAGGGCCGGCTGGAGGAACTGCTCGCCTTCGTCGACCAGCACGCCGACCCGCTGGCGCAGGTGTATCGCGGCGAGGATCCCGAGGTCCGTGTCGTCGTCATCGATCCCACCGATCGCGGGATCGTCGACGTTCCCGCCGAGCTTGTGGCCCGCGACCCGCACGTGTGGCATTTCGCGCCGGTGTCCAGGGCGCACTGAGCGTTGCCTACCGCGCGGGCGGCACGCGGCGTTGAGGTTGCGAGGGTCCCCTGCGCACAGCACAGTTCAGGCGTGGCGACAGACGCGGACGAACGAACGGACCAACAACGCGCGGGGTCCCCCGACGGGCCCCGGCGACGCCCCAGCCTGCCCGGCGGGGCCCCATCAGCGGTTCGCCGGTTTGGGCGGCGCGTCACGGCCACGGCTCGCAACGCCGTCGAGGTCGTGCGCTTCGGCGGCTTGGAGACCGGCGAGCGGCCTTCGCCGTTCACCGTCGAGGCCGAGCAGCCGAACTACCGGCTGCGCCGGTACTTTCCCGAGGACGCGGCGCCGGCGCGCACCCCGGTCCTGCTGGTTCCGCCGCTGATGATGGCCACCGAGGTGTGGGACGTCTCGCCGAACAGCTCAGCCGTGCTCAGCTTGCACGCCCAGGGGATAGACCCCTGGGTCGTCGACTTCGGCGATCCCGGCCACGAGCCCGGCGGCCTGGAACGGACCCTGACCGACCACGTCCTCGCCGTCAGTGACGCGGTCGACCGGGTCCACGCGGCAACCGGACATGCCGTCGTCCTCGGCGGGTACTCCCAAGGTGGCATGTTCGCCTACCAAGCCGCGGCCCTGCGTCGCGGCAAGAACATCGACTCTCTGGTCACCTTCGGCTCGCCCGCCGACACCACGGCCCCGCTGCCCATTCCGGTCTCACCTGAGGTTGCCGCCAGGCTCGCCGCAGGCCTGCTGGAAAGCGGGGTCCTGCGAAAGTTGGCTCTGCCGAGCTGGGCTACCCGGCTTGGCTTCAAGCTGCTCTCGCCCGCCAAGACCGTGCAGGGCCGCCTGCATTTCCTGCTGGCCCTGCATGACCGTGACGCTCTGCTGCCGCGCGAACGGCAGCGTCGCTTCCTCGACTCTGAGGGATGGACCGCGTACTCCGGGCCGGCAATCGCCGAACTGCTCGAACAGTTCGTCACGCACAACCGCATGCTCGAAGGCGGGTTCGTCATCGACGATCGGCTCGTCACGCTGGCGGACATCAAGGTGCCCATTCTGACCGTCGTGGGGACCACCGACACCATCGGACACCCCGACGCGGTAAGGGCCATCCGCCACGCGGCGCCCCGAGCCGACGTGTACGAACTCACGTTGCGTGCGGGGCACTTCGGCCTGGTCGTCGGGTCAAAGGCAACCGATGTGACGTGGCCCGCCGTGGCCGCATGGATACGCTGGCGGGCCGGACTCGCCGAACTTCCCGAGACCATTGTCGCCTCCGGCTCGGCAGAGCCAACGACGATCCACTACGGGGCTGGCGCGAACGCGCTTGCCCAGGCCACCGAGTTCGGAGTTGGTGTGACACGGATCGCTGTCGGTACTGCCAGGCAGGTGGCCCGAGCAGTGCGCGGAGTCGTCACCGAGGCGCCAGCGCAGTTGCCCAAGCTGGCGCGTATCGAACACCTCGATCCGCAGACCCGCATCTCGCTCGGGCAATTGCTCGACGAGCAGGCACGCAAGGCACCCGGTGACGTCGTCTTCCTCTTCGGCGACCGCGCCTTCCGGCACCGCGATGTCAAGTCCCGCGTCGACAGCGTCGTCAAGGGTCTCATTGGCGTTGGCATCCGCCACGGTGACTGCGTCGGTGTTCTCATGCACACCCGGCCCAGCGCGTTCACCGTCGTCGCGGCACTGAGCCGGCTCGGGGCCACGGCAGTGCTCCTGCGCCCGGACGGCGATCTTCAGCGCGAAGCAACCCTGGGCGAGGTCAAGTGGGTGATCTCCGACCCCGAGCACATCGACGGCGTGCAGGAGATGGACGCGATCACCTGGTGCGTACTCGGCGGCGGCGCCGAATGGCGCCAGCTGCATCCCGATGTCCTCGACCTGGAGCGCATCGATCCGGACGAGGTCGAACTACCGGCGTGGTACCGGGCCAACCCCCAACGGGCTGGCGACATCGCGTTCATCCTGTTCACCGGCGAGGCAGAGGGCACGCGGGCGGTGCGGGTCAGCAACCGCCGCTGGGCGAGTTCGGCGCTCGGAACGGCGGCGGCCGCGGCCTTGAAGCCGGGGGACACCGTCTACAGCGTCACGCCGATCCACCATTCGTCAGCATTGCTGATGAGTGTCGCCGGGGCCGTCGCCGGCGGCGCCCGCTTCGCGATGGCCAGTCGCGATGACCCGGAGACCTTCTGGGAGGAGGTGCGGCGCTACGGCGCGACACACGTGTCGTACACGTGGACCTCGCTGCGAGGGGTGACGTTCGCGGCGCCGAACCCGAACGAACAGCACCACCCGATCCGGATGTTCATCGGATCGGGAATGCCACGCAACCTATGGCGGCAGGTCGCCGAGCGGTTCCCGAGCGTTCGGGTGCTGGAGTTCTACGCCAGCGCCGATTCCGACGCGATCCTGGCCAACCTCAAAGGGACCCCGATCGGGTCGCTGGGGCGCCCGCTTCCGGGCACACCGGAGGTCCGCGTCGCCGCGTTCGACCGTGCCACCCGCACCGTCGTGCTCGGGCCCGACGGCCACGGGCGCGAGTGTGCGGTCGACGAAGTCGGATTGCTGCTGGTCCGCGTCAATCCCGCGGTCTCGGCGGTGGAGAACGCGCTGCGGGGGGTTTTCGTACCGGGCGATGTCTGGCGCTCGACCGGCGACCTGTTCCTGCGCGACGAGCACGGCGACTTGTGGCTCGTCGACCCGGTCGCAGCCATCATCGACACCGCGCGGGGTCCGGTCGTGCCCGCGGGTGCGCGGCTGGCCCTGGGTTCGATCCCGGCTGTCGACCTGATGGTGGCCTATGGAGTGCGCCGCGGGGATACCGACGTGCTCGTAGCTGCGGTGACGCTACGTTCCGGGATGGCGCTGACCACGAGCGAGCTCGACCGGTCGGTTGATCGCCTACCCTCCTCCCACCGGCCGGATTACGTTCAGGTCGTGCGGTCGATCCCGGTGACGACCTGGCATCGGCCGATGTGGAGGCCGTTGCAGGAGGCCGGTATCCCCAAGCCCACGCGCGCCCGTCAGATCATGCGGCTGAGCACGGACCGGATGCACTACGAGCAGCTCTGACCGGGCTGCGAGGCTGACCGCGGGTGCGAGCCTGACCCCGCGTTCGAGCACGGCACGACCAGGCACTGAACGCCGAAAGGCAGCGCATCGTACTGGAGGTGCTTCGAGCCCTTAGCACATCAGCCCCCCCACAACTGGTAGAGGCAGCCAGCGAAAAAACGGGCCTTACGTCTGCGGAGTTGGCTTCCTTAGCGCAAGATCTTCTGAATAATAATCCTCAATTAGATGTGACCTTGAACCCAACGAGGCACAAGTCCCATCAGTTCAACATTCTCCTAAATATTATAGCCGATACCGACGAATTGGCGACATTTACGGATTCCACCTATAAGAATTTGAATCCCGCCGCCGGGCCCAAAGTGTTGTTTTTTTCTCCTGCGTCACGGATCAACCCGACGAGATATTGCAGCAATTTTATAACCGGAAAGATTGGAATCTCACCAAGGCTACGGCGATGGAATCATGGATTCAATATTCGGGCTTGACGGCGGACCAGTTGCGTGAGGCGGCCCAGGAGCTACTGTCGCGAAACAGCCGTATCCGAGATGCGCTAACTATGCTGTCGGGTGATGGGGGTAGCCGCTCCGTGCCGGTGGACCCAGTCACGTGGACACCCGAGGAAATGAACGCGGTCCCCCCGGTGTTCAATTCTGCCTTGAACCTCGCGGCGCAGATTCCGGACAGTGCGCCGTTCACGCAACAGATCTTCGCTCAGCTCGCCAAACCCGACCGGGTGCTGGACTTCCTGACCCACGTGCAGACGGCGATCGGCACCGGCTTCGAGACGGTGGAAAAGCCGGTGGCTGACCTCAACCTCAGCATCGTGGAGCTCCGTGCGGCACTGAAAGCGTTCCTGGACAGGAACAAGGAGATCAGGGACGCACTGCACACAGCTACGAGCCCTACACCAAGGCGAAATGGTTGATCCAGCAACGCGCCTCGATGCCGACGACGGCCCCGACCGCGTCGCCGACCAGTGGGGAGCAGACCGCTTCTGATTCCGGACAATCGCAGCCGATGGCCTGGACCGTCGTCATCAATACGGACGTAGAGACGTGGGCCAACCAGCGAGACGTTGGCCAGCAGCTCCGCAGGATAAGGGAGAAAGTCGAGAAATACGGACCAATTCGAGGCGACGGACTAGAGCCCTTCATCGGTGAACGGATCTACGATATCCGCGTCTCGGTTGCCGGCAACTTCCGCATTGTTTGCACCGCCGAGAAGGCTCGACGCACCCTGACCCTCGCCGCCGTGTACAAGCACGGGAGGGCGGGCGGCAAACAATTCATGGTCGGGGTAAAGGTGCCCGACTACACCTAATTCGGAACCGGTTTGACGCGCGACGGCGGGGGCTGTATCCGCCGGCGTCGAACACGCACGGGTTCGGGTTCGAGGCCGAAACGGACGGACGAGCCGTCTCCGGGGCGGTTCGACCACCGGGACGTCCTGTGATGCCGGGCTGACCTGGACCACATCACCTTCCTGACCTGAGCTCCTGCGGGGGGCGGGCGAGTCCGGCGTCAGCCCGGTGACCCCCGACGTTGAGAGTTGGCACTCACCGCGTTAGAGTGCCAATTGGGCCGGGTTGACACCGCGACGGCAGCACGACCCATCCAGTCCGGCACAGAGAATATTTGAACCCGAGAAGGGGAGATCCACCGTGACCGCCACAAAGGTCAGCATCAAGCCACTCGAGGACCGCATCGTCGTTCAGGCGAATGAGGCCGAGACGACCACCGCTTCAGGCATCGTCATTCCCGATACCGCCAAGGAAAAGCCACAGGAGGGCACAGTCCTCGCCGTCGGTCCCGGCCGAATCGACGACAACGGCAACCGCGTCCCGCTCGACGTCTCCATCGGCGATGTCGTCCTCTACAGCAAGTACGGCGGCACCGAGGTCAAGTACGCCGGCGAGGAGTACCTCGTCCTGTCCGCGCGCGACGTCCTCGCCGTAATCGAGAAGTAACCCGCCGAACGCCCCGACGCGCGTCAACTCGCGCGGCCGGGGCGTTCGTCGTCTTTCGCGCGAGCTCGCCCGCACGATGTGGCTTATCGGCCACGTCCGCATCGAGATCGCCATAGGAAACAAGGAAGGAACATCATGGCGAAGATCCTCAGTTTCGATGAGGCCGCCCGCCGCGCTCTGGAGCGTGGCGTCGACAAGCTGGCCAACACCGTCAAGGTGACGCTCGGCCCGAGGGGCCGCAACGTCGTACTCGCCAAATCGTTCGGAGCGCCGGTCATCACCAATGACGGCGTCACCATTGCCCGCGAGATCGAACTCGTCGACCCATACGAGAACATGGGCGCGCAGCTGGCCAAGTCCGTTGCCACGAAGACGAATGACGTCGCCGGCGACGGCACGACTACGGCTACTGTCCTCGCTCAGGCGCTGGTCAATGCGGGTCTGAAGAACGTCGCCGCGGGGGCTAATCCCGCCGCACTCAAGCGTGGCATGGACGCGGCCGTCGATGCCGTGGTCAAGCGCCTGGACGCAGCGGCCACGCCCGTCAACGGCGAGAAGGAGATCGCGCACGTTGCGACCATCTCTGCGCAGGACGCCACCATCGGCGCGCTGATCGGCGAGGCGTTCACCAAGGTCGGCAAGGACGGTGTGATCACCGTTGAGGAGAGCCAGACCGCGACGACCGAACTCGAATTCACCGAGGGCATGCAGTTCGACAAGGGCTACATCAGCCCTTACTTCGTCACCGACCTCGAAGCCGCGGAGACCGTCCTCGACGACCCGTACCTGCTGATCACCACGCAGAAGATCTCGAGCGTCTCCGATCTGCTGCCGTTGCTGGAGAAAGTGGTCGAGACAGGCAAGCCGCTGGTAATCGTGGCCGAGGACGTGGACGGCGAGGCACTGTCCACGCTCGTAGTGAACGCCGTTCGCCGGACCTTCAACGCTGTCGCGGTCAAGGCGCCGTTCTTCGGCGATCGTCGCAAGGCATTCCTGCAGGACCTCGCGGTGGTCACCGGCGCCCAGGTCGTCTCCCCAGAGGTCGGTCTCAAGCTCGACCAGGCCGGTTTAGATGTGTTGGGCAAGGCGGGGCGCGTGGTCGTCACGAAGGACAACACGACGATCACGCACGGCGCCGCGGCGCAGAAGGAGATCGACGATCGCATCGCACAGATCCGCCGCGAGATCGAAGACACCGATTCTGACTGGGACCGCGAGAAGCTCCAGGAGCGATTGGCGAAGCTGTCCGGGGGCGTCGGCGTCATCAAGGTTGGTGCGGCCACCGAGGTAGAACTCAAGGAGCGTAAGCACCGCATCGAGGATGCGATCGCCGCGACCCGCGCGGCGGTCGAAGAGGGCATCATCGCCGGTGGGGGTGCCGCCCTCGTACAGGCCGCGGTGGCTCTCGAAGGCAACCTCGAGCTCACCGGTGACGACGCGACCGGTGTTGCCATCGTCCGCACCGCGCTGGACGAGCCGTTGCGTTGGATTGCGGCGAACGCCGGCGAAGAGGGCTACGTCGTCGTAGCGAAGGTCCGGGCCTTGCCGGCCAACCACGGACTCAACGCGGCGACCGGCGAGTACGGCGATCTCCTGGCCCAAGGCGTCGTCGATCCGGTGAAGGTCACCAAGGCTGCGCTGCAAAACGCGGCATCGGTGGCAGCGCTGATCCTGTCGACACAGAGTGCCATCGTCGAGAAGCCGGCGGACGAGGACGAGCACGGACAGGACGGCCACGGCGGTCACGGGCACAGCCACTCGCACGGCCCGGGTTACTAACCAGCGCATGGAACCACTGCGTTACGGAACCACCGCGTACGGAACCACCGCGTTACGGAACCACCGCGTTACGGAACCACCGCGCTCATCAATCGCAAGGCGCATGACGAAGGCCCCGCGGCAAGTTGCCGCGGGGCCTTCGCTTTGCTCACGCGGTCTGGCGCGCCAGGAGAACCTCGCGCTCCTCGGCGGAGAGCCCGCCCCACACCCCATAGGGCTCGCGGGCTGCCATCGCCCATCGCAGGCAATTCTCGATCACCGGGCAGCCGGCACATACGGCCTTGGCCTGCATCTCGCGTCTGACGCGGGACGGGCCGCGCTCGTTCTCCGGGTGATAGAAGGCCGACGTGTCTTTGCCGCGGCAAGCAGCGTGAACCTGCCAGTCCCAGTCGCCCTGCCGCGGAACGGGTAGCCGTCGAACTTCGGCCATCCTTCTGCCCTCCGAGATGCCTCTTGCCGCTCGCCGGCGATGCGGTCGTCTGCTTGTCCAAAGATCGACGCGCGCAAAGGTGACGCGCGCCGTTGGCGGCGCGTGGGGGAATGTGCCGGAAATCCGACAAATGACTCGGACTAGAAGGAGATGACGTGTGATGCCAGTGAGGTTGGCTCAGCGGCGTTTGGTCAGCGCGTTCACTGCGTCGGTGTAGCCGCGTGCGTAGTCCCAGCTGACGTAGGCATCCTCATCCGGGGAGTATGCCGGTTCGTGAACGTGCGTGCGCCCTTCCCCGAGCAGGGCGCGCAGGTTGGCCGCCATGAGGTCCCAACCGAAGAAGTGCTGCTCACCGCAATCGGCACATTCGACGGTTATCCCGTCAACTCCTTGAGGTGCCAGTGCGTGACGGAACTCCCTCAGCTCAGCGAGATCGGCCAGCACGTCTGCGCGTTCGTCGTCACTGAGCGGAGCCGCGGGCTCATTGTCATCGAGCACTGCCGCTGGGTCGGTCGGGTCGTCCAGGAATGGATCGAGCGGGCCGTCGTCGAGGTTCACCGGTGCCCCACGCTGTTCGTCACGAGGTACACGGTAGGACGGATGGCCGCCCCACCGCCAACCGGAACGGCCCTCGAGGTGTCGCAATAGGTCCCACCGGGGGTATCCGTGCCTGCCGAATGCCCAGCCAGGGGGCCGCCGAGACCCCCAGATGCCCCGCCACCGCGAGGAAGGTGGTCGTCTCAGGCCACCCCGGCCCGGTGGGCCCGTTCAGCCTGTGCGCGCAACGCCGATCCCCAGCCAGAGCGGACAACGTCGCGGCGGAGTTGGGGCTTTCGCCCCGTAAGATGAGGTCTCGGCCCCCTGAGGAGTTCTACGTTGCCCGACCTGCCCTCGTTCGAAGCCATCCCCGCCAAGTTCGCCACGCTGGGCCTGACGTTCGACGATGTCCTGCTGCTGCCGGGGGAAACCGACGTCATTCCGTCCGAGGTCGACACGACGTCGCGGCTGACTCGCGAGATCTCCGTCGCGGTTCCGCTGGTCTCGGCGGCGATGGACACGGTCACCGAGGCGCGCATGGCTATCGCGATGGCGCGTCAGGGTGGCATCGGGGTGTTGCACCGCAACCTGTCGATCGAGGACCAGGCCGGTCAGGTCGACCTCGTCAAGCGATCCGAGTCAGGGATGGTCACCGACCCCGTCACCGTCGGCCCGGACGCCACCGTTGCCGAGGTCGATGCGCTGTGCGGGCGGTACCGGATCTCGGGACTGCCGGTCGTCGACGAGTCTGAGGTGCTAGTCGGCATCATCACCAACCGTGACATCCGCTTCGTGGCGCCATCGGAGTTCGTGTCGCGCACCGTGCGGGAGGTCATGACGCCGATGCCGCTGGTCACCGCACCAGTCGGGATCAGTCGAGACGATGCCGCCGCATTGCTGGCCAAGCACAAGGTCGAGAAGCTGCCGCTGGTCGACTCCTCCGGGCGGCTGCGCGGGCTGATCACGGTCAAGGACTTTGTGAAGTCTGAGCAGTTCCCGCGGGCGACCAAGGACGGCGAAGGCCGGCTGCGGGTGGCAGCCGCGGTGGGTTTTTACGGTGACGCGTGGCAGCGGGTCGGTGCGCTTGTCGAGGCCGGCGTCGACGTCGTCGTCCCTGACACCGCCAACGGGCAGGCTCGGCTGTTGCTGGAGCTGATCACGCGGCTCAAAGCCGATCCCAGCACGCGTCACGTTCAGGTGCTCGCCGGCAACATCGCTACGCGCGCCGGCGCCCACGCGCTGGTTCAGGCCGGAGCGGACGGCGTCAAGGTCGGCGTAGGACCGGGGTCGATCTGCACCACGCGGGTCGTCGCCGGTGTCGGCGTTCCCCAGATCACGGCGATCTACGACGCGGCGCAGGCCTGCCGAGCCGCCGGTGTTCCAGTGGTCGGTGACGGGGGACTGCAGTATTCCGGTGATATCGCCAAGGCGCTGGTTGCCGGCGCGGACACGGTGATGCTCGGGTCGCTGCTGGCCGGCTGTGACGAGTCACCGGGTGATCTCGTGTTCGTCAACGGAAAGCAGTTCAAGCGCTACCGGGGAATGGGCTCGCTGGGTGCCATGGCCTCCCGTGGTCGGGTGTCGTATTCGAAGGATCGCTACTTTCAGGCCGACGTTCCCAGCGACGAAAAGATCGTGCCCGAAGGGATCGAGGGGCAGGTTCCCTATCGGGGCCCCCTGGCGGCTGTTGCCCACCAGTTGATCGGCGGCCTGCACCAGTCGATGTTCTACGTCGGGGCGCACAGCATCTCCGAGTTGCAGGAGCGCGGCCAGTTCGTCCGGATCACCGCGGCGGGGCTCAAGGAAAGCCATCCGCACGACATCCAGATGACCGTCGAGGCGCCGAACTACTTCGCGAGCTGACCGCCGTCGCCCGGTGTGTGCCCGTGCGGCAGACTCAACTGCATGCCGCAAACCGTGGAGATCGGTCTCGGTCGACACGCGCGTCGGGCCTACTACCTAGATGAGATCGCGCTCGTACCCACCCGGCGAACCCGAGGCTCGGCGCTCGTATCGACCACGTGGCAGATCGACGCGCACACGTTCGGCTTGCCGCTGGTCACGGCACCGTCCGACGCGCTCGTGTCCCCCGACTCTGCCGTCGAGGTGGAACGGCTGGGTGGACTGGCCGTCCTCGACGGCGAAGGCCTGTGGGCCCGCTACACCGATCCGCTCGCCGAACTCGCCAAGCTGGACACCGAGAACACGACCATGCAGCGCGTCTACTCCGCACCGGTCTCTGCCGAGCTGCTGCGCAGCCGGGTGGCGCAGTTGCGATCCTCAGGGGTTCGGGTGGCTGTCCGCCTGTCTCCCCAGCACACGGCGGAGCTCGCGCCGCATGTCCTGGCCGAGGGGGTCGATCTTCTCGTCATTCAGGGCACCGTGATCTCCGCCGAACACGTTGCCGCTGAGGAGGCCAGCCGGGAGAGGGGACCCGCGGGTCTGAATCTGAAAACATTCATCGCGGACCTCGACGTGCCCGTGCTCGTCGGCGGGGTGACGAATTACCAGACCGCCCTGCACCTGATGCGGACCGGCGCCGCCGGCGTGATCATCGGTTATGGGGCACACCTCGGTTCGACTACCCACTCCGTGCTCGGCATCGACGTACCTATGGCCACTGCCCTGATCGACGCCGCCGCCGCTCGCCGGGACTACCTGGACGAGACCGGCGGCAGGTATGTCCATCTGATCGCCTACGGCGACCTGCGCGCCGGAGGGGATATCGCCAAGGCCCTTGCCTGCGGTGCGGACGCCGTAATGCTTGGCGAGGCCCTGGCACTGGCGCAGGAGGCACCTGGTCAGGGCCGGTTCTGGGACGCGACCGCCGCACATCCACGGGTACCGCGCGCGGCGGTCGTGGACCACTCGATGAGCACCGCGGCATGTCCCTCGCTCGAGGAGCTGCTCGTCGGCCCGACAGCGGACCCGTCCGGGAACCGGAACCTGTTCGGCGCGCTGCGCAGGGTCATGGGCAAATGCGGCTATTCGTCGGTGAAGGAATTCCAGAAGGCAGAGCTCATCCTCACCTCCGGCGCCCGCTCCTGCAGCGGTGCGCGGGTGCTCGGGCCGGGCGTCGATGACGAGAGGTAGTCACGCGTGCTGAAACTCGGATACAAGGCATCGAACGAGCAATTCCCGCCACGGGAACTGCTGCGCTACGGCGTGGTGGCCGAGGAGTGCGGCTTCGACTCGGTGTTCGTCAGCGACCACTTGCAGCCGTGGCGTCACGACGGCGGGCACGCGCCGTTTGCGATGAGCTGGCTGGGCGCGCTCGGCGCGAGCACCGAGCGGATCACCATCGGGACGAGTGTCCTGACGCCCACGTTCCGTTACCACCCCGCCATCGTGGCGCAGGCGTTCGCCACCCTCGGTTGCCTGTTCCCTGGCCGGGTCGTGCTGGGAATGGGGACCGGCGAGTCCATGAACGAAGTTGCCCTGGGGTTGCAATGGCCCGACGGCAAGGAGCGATTCGCGCGCTTCCGCGAGGCGGTCGGGCTCATCCGCCAGCTCTGGAGTGAGCAACGGGTGTCATTCGAGGGCCAGTACTACCGCACGGACAAAGCCACGATCTACGACGTTCCCGAGCACCCCGTCCCGATCTTCCTGGCCGGATCAGGCCCCGCCGCCACGCGGTACGCGGGACGGGTCGGCGACGGCTACATCACCACTTCCGGCAAGGCGCCGGAGCTCTACACCGAGACCCTGCTGCCTGCGATCGCCGACGGTGCCCAGAAAGCCGGGCGCCACCTTGCCGATCTCGAGATGATGATCGAGGTCAAGGTCTCCTTCGACCACGATCGCGACGCAGCGATGCGGGCCACCCATTTCTGGGGAGCGTTGGGACTGAGCGCCGAACAGAAGTCCGGCGTGGAGGATCCGGTGGAGATGCAGCGTCTGGCTGACGAGCTGAGCGTGGACCAGACCGCGAGGCGGTTCATCGTGTCCACCGACGCAGACGAGCACGTGGCGCAGATCCGCCGTTACATAGACCTCGGCTTCAACCACCTGGTGTTCCACGCGCCGGGTCCGGACCAGGAGCGATTCCTGCGGCTCTATGGCGAGGAAATATTGCCGCGCCTGCGTGCCTTGTGACCCAAGTGACGGGCAGAACACTGTGAGCAGTAACGGGATGGTCCGCGCGCTGCGCAGGGCGAGGGACGGCCTGACACTGGACGCGGTCGAGGCCCAGATCCTGCTGGAGGCTCGCGAGGAGGACCTCGTCGACCTGTGCACCTCGTCCGCGCGGGTGCGCGACGCCGGCCTGGCAGCGGCTGGTCGCGCCGGGGTAGTGACGTACTCGCGCAAGGTGTTCATTCCCCTTACCAGGCTCTGCCGCGACCGGTGCCACTACTGCACGTTCGCAACGACCCCCAACCGCGTGGACGCGCCCTTCCTCTCCCCGGACGAGGTTCTCGCGATCGCGACCCGCGGCGCCGAGATGGGCTGTAAGGAGGCCTTGTTCACCCTCGGTGATCGCCCGGAGGACCGCTGGCCCGCCGCTCGGCAATGGCTGGATGCGCACGGCTATGACGACACTCTCGCCTACGTGCGGGCGATGGCGATCTTGGTGCTCGAACGCACGGGCCTGCTCCCGCACTTGAACCCTGGCGTCATGTCATGGGCCGAACTCCAGCGTCTCAAGCCGGTCGCACCGTCGATGGGCATGATGCTCGAAACGACCTCGCGCCGGTTGTTCGAAGATCCGCACGGTGCGCACTTCGGGTCACCGGACAAGGACCCAACGGTGCGCCTGCGAGTCTTGGAGGATGCGGGCAGGTCGAACATCCCCTTCACCACAGGCATCTTGATCGGGATCGGCGAGACACTCGCGGAGCGAGCCGACTCGATCTTCGCGATCCGCCGGGTCGCGCGCGCCTACGCGGGGGTGCAGGAGGTCATCGTCCAGAACTTCCGTGCCAAGCCGGACACGGCGATGGCGCGAATGCCCGATGCACAGATCGCGGACCTGGTCGCGACGGTGGCCGTGACCCGGTTGGTGCTGGGCCCGGGCGCGCGCATACAGGCGCCACCGAACCTCATTGGCGAAGAGTACGGCCGCCTGCTCGGCGCGGGTATCGACGACTGGGGAGGTGTTTCGCCACTGACCCCGGATCACGTCAACCCCGAGCGCCCCTGGCCGCAGATCGACGAACTCGCGGCGCGATCGCAGGAGGCGGGATTTCGGCTGGTCGAACGCCTCACCGTCTACCCCGACTACGTGTTGGCCGGCGAGCCCTGGCTCGACCCCCGGATCGTCCCGCACGTCACCGCATTGGCTGACCCGGCGACCGGGTTAGCGCGCGAATCCGCTGTACTGCAAGGGATTGCTTGGCAGGAGCCCGAAGATGCCTGGCAGGCTGGTGGCCGGGTGGACCTGCATACGGCAATCGACGTATCCGGCCGCACCACGGATCGGCGCGATGACTTCAACAGTGTCTACGGCGACTGGGAGTCCGTTCGCGAGGATGCCGCCCGGGTCGGTGCACCCACGAGACTGGATTCCGACGTCCTCGCCGCTCTGCGCAGCGCCGCACGCGATCCGGGCGGCCTGTCCGATGACGACGCGCTGGCCCTGTTGCACGCTGACGGGGTTGACCTCGAAGCCGTCGCCAGCCTGGCCGACGATCTGCGTCGCGATGCCGTCGGCGACGCGGTCACCTACGTGGTCAACCGCAACATCAACTTCACCAATGTCTGCTACACGGGGTGCCGGTTTTGCGCGTTCGCGCAGCGCCGGTCCGACGCCGACGCCTACACCCTCTCGCTCGAGCAAGTCGGTGATCGCGCCGAGGAGGCCTGGGCGCTCGGCGCCACCGAGGTGTGCATGCAGGGCGGCATTCATCCTGACCTTCCGGGTACCGGCTATTTCGAGATCGCGCGTGAGGTCAAGCGCCGCGTGCCACAGATGCACGTGCACGCCTTCAGCCCGATGGAGGTGGTCAACGGTGCCTCTCGGACCGGCCTGTCCATCCGGGAATGGCTGCGCGAGGCACAGGCGGCGGGCCTGGGCACCATTCCGGGGACGGCCGCTGAGATCCTCGACGACGACGTCCGCTGGCTGCTGACCAAGGGAAAGCTGCCCGCCGCCACCTGGATCGAGGTCGTCACCACGGCACACGAGCTGGGCATCCGTTCTTCCTCCACGATGATGTACGGCCACGTCGACAACCCAGCGCACTGGCTCGGCCACCTGCGCACGCTGGCCCGCATCCAGGACCGCACCGGTGGGTTCACCGAGTTCGTCGCGCTGCCGTTCATCCATACCAACGCGCCGATCTATCTCGCCGGTGTCGCCCGGCCGGGACCAACCGTTCGGGAAAACCGGATCGTGCACGCGATGGCGCGCATCCTGCTGCACGGGCGCATCGACAACATCCAGGCCTCATGGGTGAAACTCGGCGTCGATGGTTGCCGCCAGGTGCTTGCCGGTGGCGTCAACGACCTCGGCGGGACCCTGATGGAGGAAACGATCAGTCGGATGGCGGGCAGTCAGTATGGTTCGGCGAAGACCGTCGCCGATCTCACCGAGATCGTCGGCGGATTACCCGGACGCGTCGCACGCCAGCGCGACACTCTGTACAGCCCGGTGAGCGAAGAGCGACGGGCCGCATCGGGAACCTTCACCGGCACCCTGCCGAGCCTGGCCAGCTAGCCGGGTCGCTCGTGGCGGACGACGATCTTACGTACCTGCGGGTAAGTTCAAGCCGTGAAGTGGACCGCACGGCAGATGCCGGATGTGTCCGGCCGCATTGCCCTCGTCACCGGAGCCAATTCCGGTATCGGTTGGTTCACTGTTCGCGAACTGGCCGCGCATGGCGCCCGGGTCGTCTTAGCCTGCCGTGATGTCGAGCAGGGCAAGCTCGCCGCCGACCGGGTACATGCAGCCGTTCCCTACGCCGAGTTGGACGTCGTGCACCTGGATCTTGCCTCCATGGCCTCGGTGCGCTCCGTCGGGGACCAGTGGTCGGGACCACTGGACCTGCTCGTCAACAATGCGGGAGTGATGGCGCCCCCCAAGCGGGTGATCACCGAGGACGGCTTCGAGCTTCAATTCGGCACGAACCACCTCGGCCACTTCGTCCTCACCGGGCTGTTGCTGCCGGCCTTGCTGGCATCCAACGCGCCACGGGTCGTGACCGTGGCATCGATCGCGCACCACGGCGGAACGCCTGAGGTGCTCGACGGCAACAGCGGACCGGACTACCACCCGCAGCGTTCGTACTCCAACTCGAAGCTCGCCAACCTGCTGTTCGCGAGCGAACTGCAGAACCAGGCAGATGCTCGCGGCGTGTCGCTCGCCTCCGTGGCCGCCCATCCCGGCGTGTCCGCGACCGGACTAGTCGGGGACCCGCAGGGCATGGGCGCCAGCAGGCTCATGCGGACCATCGCGCCGGTCTTCATCAAGGTCTTTACCCAGTCGGCAGCTGCCGGTGCCCGGTCATCGCTGTACGCGGCGACCGTGGCCGAGCCGGGATCCTACACCGGGCCGCAGCGCTTCGGGGAGACTCGCGCAGCGATCGGCCCGGCGAAACGCTCGGAAGCGGCGCAGGACGAAAAGCTGGCGCGCCGCCTGTGGCAGGTGAGTGAAGAGCTGACCGGTTTTCACTACCCGTGGCCAAACAACGGTTGACCGCCAAGCCGTCGCCTGGACATGGATAGACTCTCCGGATGCAGGCCGATCTCGTACTCGTGGTCGACTACGGGGCCCAATACGCACAACTGATTGCCCGGCGGGTTCGCGAGGCACACGTCTATTCCGAGATCGTCGCCCACACCACGCCGCTCGCACAGCTTCTGGCGCGCAACCCGAAGGCGATCATCCTGTCCGGCGGTCCGGCGAGCGTCTACGCCGATGGCGCGCCGCAGACCGATCCCGCCCTGTTCTCCTCGGGTCTCGCCGTGCTCGGTATCTGCTACGGCTTTCAGGCCATGACCCAGGCTCTGGGGGGCGAGGTGACGCGCACCGGTGGTTCGGAATTCGGACGCACGATGCTCGAGGTCCTGACACCGGGCGTCCTGTTGCGTGGGCTTCCGCCGAGCCAACAGGTGTGGATGAGCCACGGGGACGCCGTCACAGAGCCGCCGCCCGGCTTCAGCGTGACCGCGAGGACGCCCGGGACTCCGGTGGCGGCGTTCGAAGACGTCGGGCGCAAGCTCGCCGGCGTGCAGTTCCATCCCGAGGTGCTGCATTCCGCGCACGGCCAGGCGATCCTGCGCCACTTCCTGTACGACGTTGCCGGGGCACGACCTGCCTGGACCGAAGCGAACATCATCGACGAGCAGGTCGGGGCGATCCGCGCGCAGGTGGGCGGCAAGCGTGCCCTGTGCGGGCTGTCCGGCGGCGTTGACTCGGCGGTAGCGGCGGCACTTGTCCAGCGCGCCATCGGTGATCAGCTCACCTGCGTGTTCGTCGATCACGGTTTGTTGCGCGCCGGCGAGGCGGAGCAGGTCGAACGCGACTTCGTCGCTGCTACCGGCGTGCGCCTGAAGGTTGTCGACGCCGCCGGCCAGTTCCTGAACGCGCTCGCCGGGGTCAGCGATCCCGAACACAAGCGCAAGATCATCGGACGCGAGTTCATCCGGGCGTTCGAACAGGCCGCCCGCGAGGTCGTGGCCGAGGCGGGCGCGCACGGCGAAAGCGTCGAGTTCCTCGTGCAGGGCACCCTCTACCCCGACGTCGTCGAGTCTGGCGGCGGCTCCGGCACCGCCAACATCAAGAGTCACCACAACGTTGGCGGCCTGCCCGAGGACTTGCAGTTCGCCCTGGTCGAGCCCTTGCGTTCCCTGTTCAAGGACGAGGTCCGCCGGGTGGGTGAGCAGCTCGGCCTGCCCAGCGAGATCGTCTGGCGCCAGCCGTTCCCCGGGCCCGGGCTCGGCATCCGCATCGTGGGCGAGGTGAGCGCCGATCGGCTGGACGTGCTCCGTCGCGCCGATGCAATTGCGCGGGCTGAGCTCTCCGCTGCCGGCCTGGACCGTGACATCTGGCAGTGCCCGGTCGTCCTGCTGGCCGACGTGCGATCCGTCGGCGTCCAGGGAGACGGGCGTACCTACGGGCATCCGGTGGTGTTGCGGCCGGTGTCGTCCGAGGACGCGATGACCGCGGACTGGACCCGCGTTCCGTACGACGTCCTCGAGCGCATCTCTACCCGGATCACCAACGAAGTGCGCGAGGTGAACCGGGTAGTGCTGGACGTGACATCCAAGCCGCCCGGCACGATCGAGTGGGAGTAGACCTACCCGCGCCCAGCGCCTAGCGCCTTGGTCATCCGTCCCTGTGCCGCGAGGACCCCGTCGGATTCGCGGCGCAAGTCGACCGAAACGAACGCCAGGCTCCGACCGGCCTTGAGCACTGTCGCCTCGGCTAGGACGTACTCGCCCTTCGGAACCGGCGCGAACCACGAGATGTTCAGATCGGTGGAGACGCCAGGACGGTGATCCCGGTCGGATGTCATGATCGCGATCGTGCCGACGACGTCGACCAGGGTCGCGGCGGCCCCACCGTGAAGCACCCCGGAGGAGTTGAGGAGTTCCTCGCCCACTTCGACGCGCATCACGGCGACCCCATCGGCAACGCTCACCGCTTCGAGTCCGGGGACGAGCCAGCCGCGGTCGTCGCGGGTGGCCAATACGCCTTGAAGTTCCTCTAGGTTCACGACGCGACTCTAAGGGACGCGCCGATCTCGATGTCGAGCGCGAGTCATGACCCCCCGGGACATCCAGCTCACTGGCAACCCAGGCGGGTGCGGCGGCGATCGCCATGCTTCAGCTGAGGTGAGTCACCGAGATGTTGCCGTCGGCAAGGTGGACGTCGATCGTCACCGGCAGCCCGCTCGCCGTGGCCGGGGGCAGGATGGTGCGGTTGATGTTCATGCCCCGCGAGTTCCAACCGCCGGCGCTGTTCACGTCGTTGCCGTCCACCGCAATGACGCCGAGGTGGACGTTGGCGTCCACTGTCGCGTTCATCGTGGGCGGCAGGATCAGCCGCACCTGCCCGGCGGCGACGGTGATGTGTACGGTTCGCGCCGATTCGATGACTACAAGCCGCAGATCCAGCACCCCCTGCCCGAAGGCTAGCCGGTAGTCGGACTTGAGCGCCGAGGAGCTGACTGGCGTCCAGTCGCGCTGTCCGAAGCCGTCGTGCAGTTGCGCACTCGTTCCACCGAACGCCACGAGCCCTGCCACCGAGGGCACGATCAGGGTGGCGATCGACCACGGCGTGCGGCGCAGCGCCATCCCGACCACCAGGGCAGCGACAACGATGCCGAGGGTTACCCAGAAGTACACGGGCAGGTCGATGCCCGACGCGCCGTCGACGGCGGCGAGAATGCCGAGCGTCAAGACCAGCACACCGAGGGTGGCCATGCGCACGGGGAACGCCCGGCGGCGCCGTTCGCGGCTCGCGGCGCGTGCCTCGCTCATCCACTGCCGCGTCTCACCCATCCAGGCGGGGTTAGTCGCCTGCCCCGATGGATCCGCCGGTGCATCCGCCAATGCATCCGCCTGTCCGGAGCCGCTGGGCGTGGGGTTGCCAGACGTGGAGTTGCCAGACGTGGAGTTGCCGGGCGTGGAGTTGCCGGGCGTGGCGTTGCCAGACGTGGAGTTGCCGGGCGTGGCGTTGCCGGGCGTGGCGGCCTTGTCGAGGCTGACCGCACCAGGATCGGCCTGCGGCTCGCTTGCGCGGCGTCCCCCGCGTCCGAAGATGGCGACGAGGATGATCACGACCACCATGACGGGGAAAAATGGCCCCGGTGCCCACCAGCTAAAGGCCACGGACCACAGCGCGAGCCCGAGGACGGCGGCGACCAGCCAGACCGGCACGCGCCGGCGCCGAAGCTCGCCCACGAACCGATCAACGGGAGCGTTCACGGTGCCTTGCTCGGGAATTGCCGCCCACGCAAGCAGGTATGCCAGCACTCCGGCGCCGGCGAAGAAGGCTGCCGTCGCGAACAGCACCCGAAACAGGACCGGGTCGACGGAGAAGTACTCGCCGAGGCCGCCGGCGACTCCGGCACCGACCCGATCAGTTCGGCTGCGCCGGAGCAGGCGCTGCGGTGGGCGGTCACCAGCGGGCGGCGGCGGGGCGGTGAAAGTTCCGAATTGATCAGTCGAACTCGTCATGGTGCCAAGAATGGCGCTGACACCGGCCGGCCACATCGGGTTTGTCCCTGAATCGCACCCTGAGCCCGAGCGTCAGGGATCGTCCCGATGCGACGGCCCCCGGCACCCGGGATCATAGGTTGAGTGAGCGCCTCCCTCGCCGTGCCGCGTCGGGTCTATCGTCGCCCGGACCGCGGGTGGTTCGGCGGCATCGCCGCCGGCATCGGCGAGCACATCGGGGTGCGCCCGCGAACTATCCGGGTCCTATTCGTCGTGCTCTCGATCGCCGGTGGTCTCGGTGTCGCGCTCTATGGCGCCTATTGGATCGTCCTGCCGACCGCGCCTGACGCGGGCAAGGGGCGGATCCCGGCATGGCTCGAATACATCCTCGCAGGGGCCGTCGCGACCGGGGCTATCGCTCTGGTGGCGACGCGGTTACCCCTCGGTGGTTTGTTCGCTCCGACCTTGCTCGCCTGCCTCGGCGGGGCGCTGATCTGGCGTCAGGCGACCGAGTCGGACCGCGGCCGCTGGCTGAAGCTCTCGCGCAGCTCGCTCGAGGCCAAGCCGACTGACCGCGCCGGCCGGCTGCGGATCCTCGCCGGCGCGCTGCTGGTGATTGGTGGCGCGATTCTCGTCGTGGCCCAGTCCAGCGTCCCCGCGATCCGGGACGGCGTCGTGCTCGTGGTCGTCACCGTCGTGGGGGTCGCGTTGCTCACGGGGCCATGGTGGATGCGGATGATGACGCAGCTCAGCGCCGAACGATACGAGCGGATCCGCTCGCAGGAGCGTGCCGACATCGCGGCGCACCTGCATGATTCGGTGCTGCAGACGCTTGCCCTGATCCAGCGCAACGCCGCCTCGCCACGTGAGGTGGCCCGGCTCGCCCGGGGCCAGGAGCGGGAGCTGCGCGCTCTGCTCTACGGCTCGCGAGCGGCCTCCGGCCAGCTGGCCGACGAACTGCGTTCCGCGGCGGCCGAGGTCGAGGACGCCTATGCAATCGGCGTCGATGTGGTGCTCGTCGGTGACGCGGCGATGACCGACTCGATGGCAGCAGCGACCGCGGCGGCCCGTGAGGCTCTCGTCAATGCGGCCAAGCATGCCGGCGTGACGACCGTGTCGCTCTATGCCGAAGTCGAACCCGATACGGTGAGCATCTTCGTCAAGGATCGCGGTGTCGGGTTCGACCTCGATGCGGTCGCCGACGATCGTCAAGGCGTGCGCGGCTCGATCATCGGCCGCATCGAGCGGCACGGGGGAGCCGTGAAGTTGCGTAGCCAACCGGGCATGGGCACCGAGGTCGAGATCAAGATGTCGCGATGACTGTGCGAGTCGTGCTCGTCGACGATCACGCGATGTTTCGCTCCGGAGTCCGCGCCGAGCTGGGGAGCCGGGTCGAGGTCGTCGGGGAGGCCGGCACTCCGAGCGAGGCCATCGAGACGATCCGGACGGTCGCGCCGGACGTCGTCCTTCTCGACGTCCACATGCCCGACGGTGGCGGCCTGGCGGTCCTGGAGGGCATCGCGACATCGATGCCGAATACCCGATTTCTTGCGTTGTCGGTCTCCGATGCCGCCGAAGATGTGATCACGTTGATCCGCGCCGGGGCTCGTGGCTATGTCACGAAGACCATCTCGGCTGATGACCTCGCGGGCGCGATCAACCGTGTTGCCGAAGGGGATGTCGTGTTCAGCCCGCGCCTTGCCGGGTTTGTCCTCGATGCTTTTCGTGACGCGCCGGTCGCGCCCTCGGTCGACCCCGATTTCGATCAGCTGACGCCCCGCGAACGAGAGGTCCTGCGGCTACTGGCCCGCGGTTACGCGTACAAGGAGATCGCCGCCGAGTTGTTCATCTCCATCAAGACCGTGGAGACACACGCCTCCAACGTCCTTCGAAAGCTTCAGCTCTCGAGCCGGCATCAGCTGACCCGGTGGGCCGCGGACCGCCGGATGCTGTAGTGCCGGGTCAGCGGGTGCCGCGGCAGACCTGAAGTACGGCGTCGGCGAGGTGCGGGCCTTGCGCCCCGAGAGCGCCGCGGTAGGTATCGAGAATGACCCGCTCGCGCCCGAGCTCGACGCGGGTGCCACCGGCGTTCATGCGAGCGGTCTGGATCCGGTGCGACAGCCTCGCTCGTTCGGCGACCAGTGCAACGATGGCAGCGTCCACGGCGTCGATCTGGCCGCGGAGGGTCGCGATGAGGTCGGCTGCGTTCGGATCAGCGGCCGGTTGTTCTGCGGCCTCGACGGCGGTTAATGGGTGGCTCATGGTTCCTCTTTCACTGGCACCTGGTCCGCGGGCCACCGGACGACAAACGCCCCGAGGCTTTCGGGCCCGGGGCGTCGATTGGTTGGAAGGTCAGCCAGAAACGACGGGCACCGAGCTGCGGTACCCGTAAAAAAACTCGTAAGCCTGGCGTAGCACCTACCGATGGTGACATGTCCTGGCTCATCTCGGCAAGCTGATCTCGGCGGTGGGATGATCGAGCGCCCGACTTGACGGTGCTCGCACGTAGGCTGGACCCGACATGAGCAGTGACGTCGAAAGCCTGATCACGACATCGGACGAGTCCGGCGAGTCCGAGGAACTACCGCCGGCCCGGTCTCGCCCCCGGGTCGCCGTCGACCCCGCGGACTTGCTCGCCGGGCTCAACCCGCAGCAGCGGGCGGCCGTCGTCCACGAGGGCGGCCCATTGCTGATCGTCGCGGGAGCGGGCTCCGGGAAAACGCGGGTACTCACCAATCGCATCGCGTACCTGCTCGCTGAGCGTGGCGCGCAGCCTGGGCAGATCCTGGCGATCACGTTCACGAACAAGGCTGCAGGTGAGATGAAGCAGCGCGTTGCCGCGCTCGTCGGTCCGCGCGCGAGATCGATGTGGGTCAGCACCTTCCACTCGATGTGCGTGCGCATCCTGCGAGCCGAGTCCCGGGTGGTCGGGCTCAAATCATCGTTTTCGATCTATGACGCCGACGACTCCAAGCGGCTGATGACAATGGTGGGCCGTGACCTTGACCTCGACCCGAAGCGATACCCCGCCAGATCGCTGTCGGCACAGATCAGCAACCTGAAGAACGAACTGGTGACGGCGCAGATGTGGGCCGAGGGGGCAACCAACGCCACCGAAAAGGTGCTCGCCGAGGCATACGCCAGGTACCAGTCGCGACTGGCCGAGGCGCATGCGCTCGACTTCGACGACCTGATCATGACCACCGTCGGCCTGTTACAGAACCACGCGGACGTCGCCGAGCACTACCTGCGCCGATTCCGGCACGTGCTGGTCGACGAATACCAGGACACCAACCACGCTCAATACGTTCTGGTCCGCGAGCTGACCCAGCCGGTTGAGGGCCTGGGACAGGCGGAGCTCGCCGTTGTCGGCGACGCCGACCAGTCGATCTACGCCTTCCGCGGGGCGACGATCCGCAACATCCTCGAGTTCGAACGCGACTATCCGAACGCGACCACGATCCTGCTCGAGCAGAACTACCGTTCCACCCAGACCATCCTCTCGGCCGCCAACGCGGTGATTGCGCGCAACCCGGATCGCAAGCCGAAGAACCTCTGGTCCGAAGCCGGAGCCGGCGAACAGATCGCGGGCTACGTCGCCGAGAATGAGCACGACGAGGCCGCGTGGGTCGCGCAGCGCATCGATGAGCTGTCCGACGAGCACGGGCATAAGCCCTCCGACATCGCCGTCTTCTACCGCACCAACGCCCAATCACGGGTCTTTGAAGAGGTCTTCATTCGCGTCGGCATGCCGTACAAGGTCGTCGGGGGGGTGCGCTTCTACGAGCGCCGCGAGATCCGCGACGCCTTGGCGTACCTGCGGGTCATCGCCAATGCCGACGACGTCGTGAGCCTGCGCCGGATTCTCAACACCCCGCGCCGGGGGATCGGTGACCGCGCGGAGAGGGCGGTCGAGGACCTCGCGGTCCGCGAACGGATATCTTTCGGCGCTGCGTTGGAACGCGCCGACGAGGCGTTTGTGGCCGTGCGCTCGCTGAACTCGGTCCGCGAGTTCGTGCAGCTGCTGACCGCCCTGCGGGGAGTGGCAGCCGGCCCTGACGGCACCCCCAGTTCCATCCTCGAGGCGGTGCTCGACCGCACCGGTTACCTGCGCGAGCTCGAGGCCAGTCACGACCCGCAGGACGAAGGCCGCGTCGACAACCTCCGCGAACTGGTGAGCGTCGCGCGTGAGTTCGAGGAACAGCGCGCGGGCACCGACGAGGCGACCTCGCTGGATGCGTTCCTCGAGCAGGTCTCGCTCGTGGCTGACGCGGACTCCATCCCCGACGCGAGCGGCGGCGTGGTGACCTTGATGACGTTGCACACGGCCAAAGGCTTGGAGTTTCCCGTGGTCTTCCTCACCGGTATGGAGGACGGCATCTTCCCGCACCTGCGCTCGCTCGGCGACCCCGCGGAGATGGCAGAGGAGCGCCGCTTGGCGTATGTGGGCATCACCCGCGCGCGCGAGCGACTGTACGTGTCCCGGGCATTGGCCCGCTCGGCCTGGGGCGCGCCGTCCTGGAATCCGCCGTCGCGCTTCCTGGACGAGATTCCCGGCGAGCTGGCGGTATGGACGGGTGCGGTCGACCGCCAGCCCTTCCTCCGCGGATACGGTGACGATGCGCCCGCGCGCTACGGCGATCACGGGTATCGCGCCGGGGGCGGTGGCGCCAGTGCGCAGGAACAGCTTGCGGCCTCACGTATGGCTGGCGGGCGTGGCCTGCGGGGCGGAGCGGGAAATCGGGCCGTGCCGGCGCTCGATGCCGGAGACCGCGTCTCTCACGATGCGTGGGGCCTCGGCACGGTCGTGGCGACGCGGGGCTCGGGAGACGGTTCTCAGGCCCAGATCGATTTCGGCTCCGCCGGCCTCAAGTGGTTGATGCTGCGCTACGCACCCGTGCAGAAGCTCTGAGCGCTCACGGCGACTTGCCGGCCCCCAGCGGTTTGCATGATGCAGACGGACCGCTGTAGTGCGGCGACTGGAAGACGACGAACGTCCCGGCCTGGAACACCACGCGGTAGCCCGCCGCGAGCGCTTGCGCGGATACGATGGCCGGTTTGGGTGCCGGTGGGTTGCCGCCGGTATCGGGGGCGAACATGTCGATCGCGATAAAGTCCGGGTTCGGTGTGTTGGCCTGCGCCACCGACGTGTAGTCACGGTTCGTCAAGTGCGGGACCAGATGATTATCGGCCACCACGCACACGTCGTCCGGCAGCCATGCAACGACCCGCTTTGCCGATGAGAGCCAGTTGGCCGGCTGGTGGAGATACGGCTTGCGCAGGGAAGTCACCGGAACCACCCCGCCGGCGGTCGTTCCGATGATGATCAACACGAATGGGGTCAAGGCCAGAACCGCGCCGAGCCCACGCCGAAGCCGGGTCGCGCGGCGAGTGGTCTGAAAGAGTCCGGACCGGCTCGCACCGTCCACCATCGCCATCACCAGGATCAGCCAAGGCAGCGCGTTGTAGTGAAACGTGGTGCTCCACAGGTTGTGGCGTGAGTTGAAGAATCTCTCAGCGAACAAGGGCAGTGCGAGCAGGGCGTACGGCGAGCGCAGCGGCAGCAGGGCAAGTGGGATCAGCAGGAATGCAAGAGTGCCGGCTTTGACGGCGGGCGTGAAAAAGACGGCTACCGCGTGCCAGGGGTGCGTGACGATGTTTGCGGCGGCAGCCGAGAGCGACGGTCCCAGGGATCCGAACTGATTGCCGTAGGCGAAGGCATGCCCGGCCGCGAAGGTCGGGATGATCACGATCGTCGTCAGCATGTACATGCCGATTCCGACTCCGGCCAGGGCGGCGGCCAGCACGATCTTTCCGCGTCGCTGGGCGGCGACGAGGACTCCGACCAGAGCGACGATCAGCCCCATGTCCTCACGCACGAGCAGGAGCAACGCGCACCAGATGATCAGCTTGCGGTCGTCGCGGCGGTCGAGCGCGTCGATGGCCAGAGCGGCCAACGGTGTAGCGAAGGCAATCTCGTGGAAGTCGAAGTCGATCAGGCCCTGCAGCGGCCACCCGGAGCCGTACGCCGCGGCTATGAGCAGCGAAATCCCTTCGCCGGCCCGACGCCTGGCGAACCGATAGACGACGGGCACCGACGCCGCGGTGAGAGCCGCTTGGGCGATGAGCAACATGCCCACGTTGTCCCAGACCCAGTACAGCGGGGCGAGAACGGCGATGATCGGGTGGAAGTGGTCGCCGAAGATGTTGTACCCGGCTCCCTTGAGCGGGACCATCGGCGCTTGGAAGTGCGCGTACGCTCGGATGGCCTGGTCGAAGATGCCGAGGTCGTATCCGGTCGTGCGGTAGTACGCCTGATCGGCGAACGCATGGTAGAGGTAGAACGCCAGGCAACCCAGCGTGATGACCATGATGGCGGTGCAGTAACGCTGGCGCAGAATCGCGCTGGTCCGTGGCCTGGCTGCGGTCGACGCGCCGTCATCGACGAGGCCGGCCGCCATCATGCAGCGGATTCTCCCACGTGGCCAAAGGTGCTCGCTCACAGCTGGAATCAGTTGTTTTCGGGGCCACTTTCCAGACCAGCAGGCTGAAGTTCTAGGCTCGCCCCGTGTCCGAACGCATCCGAATCGTCATCGCCAAGCCCGGTCTGGATGGCCACGACCGAGGCGCGAAGATCATCGCGCGCGCGTTGCGGGACGCCGGTATGGAGGTGGTGTACACCGGCCTGCACCAGACCCCTGAGCAGATCGTGCAGACCGTTATCCAGGAGGACGCGGACGCAGTAGGGCTATCGGTGCTCTCCGGTGCTCACATGACCTTGTTCGGAAAGTTGCTGGAGCTGCTGGCCGAACGGGGGGTCTCCGATGTCGTTGTCTTCGGCGGCGGAATCATCCCCGAGCCCGATATTCCGGCTCTCGAACAGGCTGGGGTCGCAAAGATCTTCACCCCTGGCGCGACGATGGACGAGATCGTGCAATGGGTGCAGACGAATGTGGGTGTGGCCGATGGCAGTGGGAGCCGGGCGTGAATTGCGCTCGCTGCGGGTGAATCCAGTCTCAGCTCAGCGCCGCCCCGCCTGCGCTGACTTAGGCTCCGGTGGGCCCTAAATTGCCTTTCCATTATCTCCAGAGACGGACGACTTGACGTGGATCTGTTCGAGTACCAAGCCAAGCAGCTGTTCGAGAAGTTCGGCGTGCCGGTGAGCCTCGGCGCCGTGGCGAGCACCCCGGCGCAAGCCCAGGAGATCGCCCAGCGCCTCGGCGGCGTCACCGTGGTCAAGGCCCAGGTAAAGGTCGGCGGCCGCGGCAAGGCCGGCGGGGTCAAGGTGGCGAAGTCGCCCGTGGAAGCCAAGATGCACGCCGAGCAGATCCTGGGAATGGACATCAAGGGTCATCGCGTGCATCGGGTTCTAGTGGACCCCGGCGCACAGATCGAGCAGGAGTACTACGTCTCGTATCTGCTTGATCGGGCCAACCGCACGTTCCTGGCAATGGCCTCCTATGAGGGCGGAATGGAAATCGAGCAACTCGCCGTCGAACGCCCCGATGCCTTGGCGAAGGTGCCAGTCGATGCGATCGAAGGCGTCGACGAGGCCCAGGCCCGCGAGATCGTGGCCGCCGCGAAGTTTCCCGCTGAGGTCGCCGACAAGGTCGCGACGATCCTGGTGAAGCTATGGGACGCCTTCGTCGGTTCCGATGCCACGCTGGTCGAAATCAATCCGCTTGCGAAGGTCGCTTCCGGGGACGTGCTGGCCCTCGACGGGAAGGTGACGCTGGACGACAACGCTGAGTTCCGGCAGCCGGGTAATGCCGAGCTCGTCGACGTCGAGGCGGCCGATCCGCTTGAACGGAAGGCGAAGGAGAAGGGCCTGAACTACGTCAAGCTCACCGGCGAGGTTGGCATCATCGGCAACGGCGCCGGCCTGGTGATGTCCACGCTGGACGTCGTCGCGTACGCCGGGGAGAAGCACGGCGGGGTCAAGCCGGCGAATTTCCTCGACATCGGGGGCGGGGCCTCGGCCCAAGTCATGGCTGACGGACTCGACATCATCCTGAACGATCCGTCAGTGCGCTCGGTCTTCGTCAACGTCTTCGGTGGCATCACGGCCTGCGATGAGGTCGCAAACGGGATCGTGGGCGCACTCCGATTGCTTGGTGACGAGGCGAGCAAGCCGCTCGTCGTACGACTGGACGGGAACAACGTCGTCGAGGGACGCCGGATCCTGACCGAGGCGGCGCATCCTCTGGTCACCCTCGTTGACACCATGGACGCCGCGGCCGAGAAGGCCGCCGAGCTTGCTGACGCTGGAGTCTGATTAATGGCGATCTTTTTGAACGAGACCTCGAAGATCATTGTCCAAGGCATCACGGGCGGGGAGGGCAGCAAACACACCAAGCGGATGCTCGCCTCCGGGGCGCAGGTGGTCGGCGGTGTCAATGCGCGTAAGGCCGGCACGAAGGTCGAATTCGACCACACGGTGCTTCCGGTGTTTGCCACTGTGGCCGAGGCGATGGCCGAGACGGGAGCCGATGTCAGCGTTGGCTTCGTTCCGCCTGCTTTCACCAAGGACTCCGTGATCGAGGCGATCGACGCGGGGATCCCATTGGCGGTCGTGATCACCGAGGGCGTGCCGGTGCACGACAGCGCCGCGTTCTGGGCATATGCGCAGGGCAAATCAACGAGGATCATCGGGCCGAACTGTCCGGGAGTGATCAGCCCCGGCAAGTCAAACGCCGGAATCATTCCGGCGGACATCACCAAGGCCGGCCGGGTCGGTCTCGTGTCGAAGTCCGGCACCCTGACCTACCAGATGATGTTCGAACTGCGCGACTACGGGTTCTCGACGTGTGTTGGTATTGGCGGGGACCCGATCATCGGTACGACTCACATCGACTGTCTGCAGGCATTCCAGAACGACCCCGATACCGACGCTGTCGTCATGATCGGCGAAATCGGGGGCGACGCCGAGGAGAGGGCCGCCGCATTTATCCAGCAGAACATGACCAAGCCGGTCGTCGGCTATGTTGCGGGTTTCACCGCTCCAGAGGGCAAGACGATGGGGCACGCGGGTGCCATTGTCTCTGGCTCGTCAGGCACGGCGCAGGCGAAGAAGGAAGCCCTCGAGGCCGCGGGCGTGCGAGTTGGTAAGACGCCGAGCGAAACTGCGCAGCTCATGCGCGAGACTCTCGCCGCCCTTTAGGCGCGCCGCCCTGATTCTCGACGCCTTCTCGACTCGAACAAGGTCGTCTCGAACGACAAGGTCGACTCGAACTACGAGGTCGACTCGAACTACGAGGTCGGTTCGAAGTTCGGGTCGTTGTGGTGCGCACCGTTTCGGCGCGGGACCTGGTAGGGATCCAGCCATCGGGGTGCCGTCCAGTGGGGCGTGCCGTTGATCATGTGGCAGGTCCAGCCGAGTGCGGCGT
The DNA here is from genome assembly GCA_030775825.1 of Actinomycetota bacterium. GTDB lineage: Bacteria > Actinomycetota > Actinomycetes > Mycobacteriales > Jatrophihabitantaceae > JALYIL01. The sequence continues at coordinate 780 of JALYIL010000156.1, read as the reverse complement.
GCTCTCGATGATGGAACCCACACAGCAGTGTGCCGTCGTCGATGGTGGTTTTGCCGGTGATGACGAAGTCGGTGATGTGATGGCTCTCGCACCACGCGGGAGGAATCGTGCAGCCAGGAAAGGAACATCCGCCATCTCGGGCGGTCATGGCTAGGCGCTGGCTCTGGGTGAAGATGCGATGCGTGCTGCTGTAGTGGCTGACCTGCTGCAGGGTGTCCAGGGCGACGGCCTGGACCTGCGCGTTTCCGGCCAGGGTGAGCGCCTCCTGGACGGTGATGGTGGCGCCGTGCCCGGTGCGGGCCAATCCGCTGCGGGTGCGGGCCTGCTCGGTGGTGAGGGTGAGGATGATGCTGGCCGCGATCCCGCCACAAGCTGGCAGCTGTCCGCTGCGCAGCACAGTCAGCAATGCATCCCGCAGCCCATCATGACGGCGCTGCCCCGGAGTACGCGGATCCGGCTGCAGAGCGCCGCCAGCCGGACTGTCCTCGCCATCGGAGCCGACCGCGCCGTCCCCGCCCACCGCGCCGTCCCCGCCGACCGTCCCGACCGCGCCGTCCGCGCTCTGCGCCCCGACCGCGCCAACCCCGCTGTCCGGACTCGCCCCGCTGTCCGCACTGGCCCTGCCGGGTGGCCTGCCTGTAGTGGCGGGGGCGGGGCGGGCCATGGTGTCGAGGATGGTGAGTAATGCTTCGGCGGTGACCGCGTCCAGTTCTCCGACCAGTTTGGCGGAGCCGTCTGGGCGTTGGTGGATGGTGAGGTCGCGGTGGCGGTGCCGTTCGG
>JALYIL010000155.1 GCA_030775825.1 Actinomycetota bacterium | reverse complement strand
GCGTGCGGGCCCGCACGCCGCGCTTGACTACTTGGACTGGACCGAGCGCCGCTCCTCCCGCACCACCACCGGATGCCCGAACGAGTGGCGGGCAAATGAGGCGTTGCCGTTCGCTGAGCCGAGCAGGGTCGGGGTGTTGCTGCACGCGTTCTACGCCGAGCTCGTGGGGGACCTGGTCGACGCGTTGCGCGCTATCCCGGTCGAGTTCGACCTGATCGTCACGAATAGCACGGGCTCCGCGCTAGAGGTCGACACCTCGGGTTTACCTCGTGCCCGCAATGTTGTGGTGCTCGAAGTGGCCAATCACGGCCGAGATATTTGGCCGATGGTTCAGGTTGTCAATGCAGGCATCCTCGACCCCTACGAGTTGGTGTTGAAGGTCCACACCAAACGCAGTGACTGGCGCGCCGAACACGCCGAGCTGGGAGGGACCGGGGAGCAGTGGCGGGCGAACTTCATCACCAACCTGCTCGGTGACGAGGATCGGGTGCGGTCCATCCTCGGCGCGTTTGCCGAGGACCCGGACCTGGGTGTCGTCACGGCACCCGGCAGCCTGCTCGGGCCCGAGTTCTGGGGCGCTGATCTCCCCTTGACACAGGAGTTGTTGCGCCGGATCGAGCTAAGCTTCGACCCCGACTCGTTGCAGTTTCCCGCCGGCTCGTTCTACTGGATCAAAGGGTTCGTACTGCAAGGCCTGCGATCACTCGCCATGTCGCAAGAAGATTTCGAGGCCGAGAGCGGTCAGGTCGATGGCACGAGCGCGCACGCCGTCGAACGCTCCGTCGGCTTGCTCAGTGCCGAGGCCGGCCTGCGGATTGCTTATGCCGATCGTGTGCAGGGCCAGGTCGATGGATCGTGGCGACGCTATCGGCGTGATGTCGCGCCCGTTGCGCAGATCCGGGTCGTGCCGTTCTATCTGCCGCAGTTTCATCCCACGGCCGAGAACGATCGTTGGTGGGGCACAGGGTTCACCGAGTGGACGAATGTGACAGCGGCTCTTCCGGTATATCGCGGCCACAACCAGCCGAACCTGCCCGCCGACCTGGGGTTCTACGATTTGCGGCTCGACGAGGTCCGGCAGGCTCAGATGGACCTCGCCTCCGACCATGGAATCGCTGGCTTCATGTACTACTACTACTGGTTCACGGGCCGGCGACTGCTCAATTTGCCGATCGAGCGCCTTGCCGCGAGCGAGGTCGACAAGCCGTTCTGCATCATGTGGGCAAATGAGAACTGGACGAGAACGTGGGATGGCCGGGAATCCGACATCCTCATGGGCCAGGATTACGACACCGTACCCGCGACCGAGTTCATCGACGACGTGCTGGAGTTCCTGGCCGATCGTCGATATCTGCGTGTTGATGGCAAGCCGATCCTGGCCGTGTATCGGCCCGGTCAAATGCCTGACTTCGACCAGGTCATCAAGCACTGGCGAACGAGGGCACGGGAGGCGGGCGTCGGCGAGATCCTGCTGTTGTCGGTCGACGTGACGCGCGAATTTGATGGGCTCGCATCAGCGAAGGCCGCCGGGCTCGACGGCACACTCGGCTTCCCGCCACACAACCATCTCTGGGACTGGGTTCCGCATGGCGGGCTCGGGCTCGACAAGCGTTTCACAGGCAATATCCTCAGTTACGCGTCGATGGTGGACGATGCGCAACGGCGCGCGCACCAGCTGGCCGACGACTGCTTTCCGGGTGTCATGGTGAACTTTGACAACACCGCTCGTCGGCAATGGAAGCCCGACCTCTGGTACGGCTCGAACCCTTATACGTTCCGGCGCTGGCTGGCCATGGCTCGGTCGGCCGTCGCGTACCGTCCGCCGTCAAGCAGGGTCGTGTTCGTCAACGCATGGAACGAGTGGGCCGAGGGCGCGGTGCTCGAGCCCTCGCAGCGATTCGGCCGCACATACCTACTCGCCGTCCGAGATGTTGTCTACGGATAGTATTCACTGCGCGCATCCGCGTGCTGGTCAACGTCAATCACAACCGAGGTTTCGTGTCTGTCCAGGAGTTCTCCGAGCAGGTTGTCGCGTTTGCGTCGGCGCCGTCGCTCGACGTGCTGCCGGCGGTCGTCGACGTCCTTCAGGCTGTACCGCCTAACCCGCCTGAGGCGATCCAGGTCAAGTTCGTTGGTTCGTCCTACGAGCAGGCCTATGCCGAGGCGGAGAGCTTTATCACGGTTGCCGACCAGTTCAGCGCAAAGCACGGCGTTGGCGGCTTCGCCTCGATGGAACGGATCATCGACTTCGGCTCGGGTTGGGGCCGAATCACCCGCACCCTTCTGGCCAGAACGACCCCGACAAAGATCTTCGCGCTTGATGTCGATCACGAGATGACCGCCCTGCTCAACACCACGCTCCCGGGGGTCAACGCGCTGACGATCTCACCGCACCCACCTACCGTCCTCGGTGATGCGACGGCCAACGGGTTGGTAGCTTTCAGCGTGTTTTCACACCTGTCCGGCCCGGCTCATGAGGCGTGGGCACGCGAGATCAGCCGCCTCATCACCCCGGGCGGGGTCGTCGCGTTCACTGTCCTCGACGAGGCGTTCTTCGGCCAGGTCGCCGATGCGCAGACTGCCGTCAAGGCCGGCGGCGCCAATGATTTCTCCGCGAGCCTTGCGGCGACGTTCCCTGATCCCGAACTGGCCCGACGCGGGTATAAAGCGGGCGAGATCCAGTTCGCCGGGACGGGTGGCGGCGAGGTTCGGACTGGCGACTACTACGGCTGGGCGGCGTGCCCACCGAAATATATCGAGCGGGTGTGGGGGCGCACCGGACTGCGGATCGTCGAGTGGGTTCCGTCAGGCGTGCTGTTCCCGCAGGCGCTGGTGTTCCTCGTGGCAGATCGGGGATCGCGGGCCGGTCGCAGCGGTGTTCGTCGCGCGGCCGCGGCATCGCGCGCAATACGTTCGGTAATCCGGCGCATGCGCGCCGAGCGCTAGGACGTGCCCGGGCGTGCGCGCTCTGACGCCTCTAATCCCCGCCCTCGTGTCGCCCGGCTCGCTGCGAATGGTGATCGAGTAGCGGTCGCGGCGCTCGCGGGTTCGATTGCGGTGTTCGTTGCGATCCGCCTCGGGACGACACTGATCGGCACGCGCGTGTTGCTGGGATTCGATGTCCTGCGCCTGTACGAGCCGTACTCGTTCCCCGACAACCACCCCGTCACCAGCTTCTACTACGTCACCGATCAGCTCGACTCGATGATTCCCGCGCTGAACGAGATACATCAGCGCCTCATGCACGGGGTGTGGGCCTCCTGGTCGAATCTCGTGACCGGCGGGACCCCCCTGCTGAGCATCCCAAGCCTGGGTGTGCTCACTCCGGGCCGGTGGCTGTATCTTCTCCTGCCGACCGCGCTCGTGCCGGGTTGGTCAAAGCTGATCGAGCTCGCCGTCGCTTCGAGCTTCACGTACCTGTTCGTGCGGCGCCTGAACGGATCCAAGCTCGCCGCCGGGCTCGCTGGCTTCGTGTATCCGCTCACCGGCTTCATGATCGGTTGGACGAACTACCCTCAGGTCGCCGTCGCAACCATGATTCCGATGGTCTTCTGGGCGGTCGAGCGATACATCCAGCAGCCCCGCCTCAGAGCGCTTGTCCCCGTGTCGATCGCGTGCGCCTTCCTGATGTTCGGAGGGTTTCCCGCGGTGGCGGGCCAGACGTTCTATGTCGTTGGCGGTTATGGCGTCTTGCGCGTGATCTCGGCGAACCGACATCACTTTCGAGACATCCTCGTTCGGTTGGGGTGGATTGCGGCCGCGGCTGGCGTCGGCGTCGGCGTCACGGCTTTCCAGCTGCTGCCGTTCACCCGGCAGGTACTCAGCGGGGTGAGTCTTGGCTACCGATCCTCGGACTTCTTCGCCCACACGAGTTTCACTGCGGCATTGACTGCGTTTCTACCGCGGTCCTTCGCGACGAATGCGTTGTGCTGCGGGTACAGCCCGCAGGACATCAACAACTACATCGGTGCCATCGTGCTCTTTCTCGTTGTGCTCGGCATCCTCCATGCCGTGTGGGGCCGATTGCAAGGCGGGGCGGGCCTATATTTCGCCGGTGTCATCGCCGCGGTGATCGTGTTGATCTGGTTCCAGGGCTGGTGGACCTCGTGGATGAACAACCTGCCGATCTGGCACGCGAACCCGATCGGCCGGGTGCGATCCCAACTCGGCTTGCCGGTCGCAGTGCTGGCCGCTGGGGGGCTCGACTTCCTCCGCCTGCACCGATGGAGCCCGTCGTGGTGGCGGCGCGAGCTCCCGGAGTCGAAAGTGATCGTGGCCGCGGTCGCGGTCGGTACGGGGGCCCTGGTCGCTGGATCGGGTCTCGCTCTCGCACTGCGCGCGCACCCATGGGTGCCTACGAGGACGATCGAACGTGACACGATCGTGGCCGGCCTCCCATTACTGGTCATCGCCTGCCTAGCGCTGGCCTCGCGGCGCGCCGGGTCGCGGACACTGCTGCTCGTCGTGATCGTGGTTGGAGTTGTCGCCCAGGCATTCGTCGCGACGAGTTACTACTGGCCAACCGTCAAACGCTCAGACTTCTATCCGACCGACACCGCGATCCAATACGTGCAGCAACATCAGGGTGATGATCGCATTGCGACAACGGGGTACACGTTGCGGGCGAATGTCACGGAATTCTACGGATTACGGGCGTTCAACGGCCATGCATTCCTCGACCCGGCAGTCGAGGACCTCACGTTGGCGATCGATCCCAGCTCACTGCTCGGGGCCACGTACACCGCGTTCTCGACGAACATCGCCTCCGTGATCCGCTCGCCCGGGCTGGACCGGATGGGGGTCCACTACCTGGTCGCCGGAGTTGACGACATGATGCCAGGTACGGCAGACACCCCCGTACCGATCCCCGGCATCGCTGATGCCGTGGCCCAGCCCGCCGGCACGACCGCACTCCGAGCCGGCGTTCCGTACCACGCCTCGGTGCCCTCGGGAGCGCTGCGCGGCGTCAACGTCGCATTGACCGCGACGCAGAGCGCGATCGTCACGGTAACCGTCCGTTCGGCGGACGGGTCGGTACTGGCAACGGACAGCCGCCGCGTCCTCGCCGGCACGGGCGTTCTCCCGGTGCCGCTGGCCGCAGATCCGGGCACTCCTACCCCCATCGATCCCACCCAGCCCCTAGACGTTGCGGTGTCGGTGGACACGCCGGGCGTCACGGCGAGCACAGGCGCGGGCGGCCGAATCTGGATCCAGGCCGTACGGCCGACGCCGTCCGGCGACATGATCAGGCTCGCATATGCCGGTGACGGACTTGTCGTCTGGGAGCGATTGAACTACGTACCGCGCATCCATTTCGCCTCGCGCGCAACGGTCATTCCGGATGCCAACGCCCGCCTGCAGGCGGTAGCGAACTCGCCCGCCAAGGCCGACAATGTCATCCTTGCTGCGCCCGGACCCGAACTCGGATCGCCCGCGTCCACTTCCGCGCGCCTAGTCGTGACCAAGGACGATGGTGACGACACGCAGGTGCGCTTGACGACCGCGACACCAGGGTATGTCGTCGTGGCAGACACCATCCAGAGGAACTTCACCGCGACCGTCGACGGTCATCGCGAGCCGATCGTGGACGCCGACTACGCAGCAGGGGCGGTATTCGTGCCCGCTGGCACGCACGACGTACACGTCGCCTACAACCCGTCCGGCCGGTCCGCGGGGGCAGCGCTCAGCGCGGCGAGCATCGCAACATTGCTGGTTGTCGGGTTGGTACCGACCGAGTCGGTGCGGCGGATTCGACGTCGGCGAGCACGCGAGCTGCCCTCCGGTGGCTAGCTCCGAATTCGCTGTGGCCGAAGCCGGCGCAGCGCGGCTCTAGCGTGCGCTGCCGGCGCCGTCGCTCGCCACGACTTGGAGGCTCGGATAGCCGCGAGTTGAGAACGAATCTCGGCGAGCTGGCGCCGGAGCGAAAGGTTGGCGAGATTTGTTACCAATGGTTCGGCGAGCTCGTCCTCGATCCGCTCGAGCAACGCGAGCCTGTCGGCTTCCGGCCACGGGAGGCCTTTGCCCAACGTCACGAAGAACTCGAATCCGCTGGTGCCGAACGACCCGACCGGCCCGAAGTGCTGCAAGTTCAGCGTAGCCAGGTCTCGCATAAGCAGCTCGAACGACGTGGGTGTGAACTTCCAATGGTGGATGTCGTGATAACTGTCCTGCGCGAGGCCCGCCCCTATGACCTCTAAGGCGTGCTCGAGCTTCGGGAACTGGAGGGACAGGTCGGTGGTTCGCGCCGAATCCCACGCGGTGTACTCGCCCCGCCGGCAGCTGTAGGCCTGATGATCGAGGAGGGTGCCGGCCGTGTGAAACGAGTTGCGGCCGTAAAGCGCGTCAACCATGTCGCCGACCGTGGACAGCGGCTGAAAACGGTCGAAACAGTAGCGTTTGTCGGGCAGCACGAGCGCAAGCCGGCCGCCGTCGGCAAGCAGCGCTTCGCAGTCGGTCAGGAACGCCACCGCGTCGACCGTGTGTTCGAGAAAATGTGACGCGACGATGTAGTCGTACGACTCACGCTCGGGTATCAGGTCAACGAGCGAGCCACCGGCCCAGATGTGGTCGACAGGCTCGATGGCACCGATCTTTTCCTTGGGTACCCCCCACGCCTCGTACTTGGCCGTGAGGGTCGCATGGTCAGCGTGGTCGACGGTCTCAACTCGTGCGCCGCTGGCCTTCGGAACCAGAGGGCTGTACGAAGGCCCGATCTCGAGCCCCCTGCCGTCCAGGTCCAAGAATTTCAGCGCCATCTCGCGACGGTCCACGAGTGAATCCCCGCTCTCGGTGACGGATTGAGGTCAATCCCGCGGCCGCCCGCTCCGCTCATAGGCAAGCCTAGGCTAGCGGCGAATTAGATCCCGGCGTGCCGTCACGGTAAACTTCTACGGTCGGTTAGGCGCGCGTCGACACGCGCCGCCAGGGGTTCGCCGTTGCGAGTGAGGTTGACCAGAGTTGCGCCTAGTGGTCCAGGTTCCATGCCTGAACGAGGAGCAGACCCTTCCCCTCGTCCTCCAGTCGATCCCAGAGAACATACCGGGCATCGACGAGATCGTCGTCCTGATTATCGACGATGGATCCTCGGACCGGACCGTCGAGGTCGCACAGGCGCATGGCGTGACCCACTTCGTTCGGCACGCCCGCAACCGCGGCTTAGGGCGGTCGTTTCACGACGGGGTGCAGCGCGCGCTTGAACTGGGTGCCGACATCCTGGTCAATACCGACGGTGATAACCAGTATCCGCAAGAGCGGATCGCCGATCTCGTGCAGCCGATTATCGACGGGCGCGCCGACATCGTTATCGCGGACCGCCAGGTGCACTTGGTCGAGCACTTCTCCCGGTTGAAGATCATTTTGCAGCGGCTGGGGAGCAGGATCGTAAACCTGGCCGCGGGCACCGAATTGCCGGATGCAGCGAGCGGATTTCGCGCCTACTCGCGCGAGAGCCTGATGCTGCTCAACACGATCACCCGCTTCAGCTACTGCATGGAGACCATTATCCAGGCGGGCAACAAGAAGCTGAAGATCGCGAGTATCCCCATCGTGACCAACGCGAAGACGCGTGAGTCACGGTTGTTCACCTCCACGCACCAGCACGTGTTCAGGTCCGCCGGTGCGATTATTCGCGCCTACATCATGTACAAGCCCTACGTGATCTTCTCTGCCTTGGCCACCCTGTCCGGCGTCCTGGGACTGATTCCGTTCGTCCGCTGGGGAATCCTTCAGGTCGTCGATTCGCATCCTGGTGGCCACCTTCAGTCGCTGTTGATCGGTGCCTTGCTACTGATCATCTCGTTCTTGAGTGTGATCATCGGCATCACTGCTGACCTGATACGCACCAATCGCATGCTGATCGAGGACACCCTCGAACACACCAAGAAGATGCGCTTCGGCAAGGGCGAGTACCTCCCGGAATTCGATCTGGAGTTGCCACCGCCGGAAGTGTTGTCGAGTTCGCCAGACTCCACCTACATAAAGCAAGTGCACAGACTGTGAAACGTGTTGGTGCACTGAACTCGGTCGGCCGCGGACGAGCGGTGGTTCTCGCGGGAGCCCTCGCCCTGCTCGTTCCGAAGCTGTGGATGGCGGCAACGACGTTCGGCACCAACGACATGGCGCACTGGCTGCACTTCATGAATGGGGTGCGGTTGTCCGGGCCGATCGGCGTGTACGGCCGGCGATTCCCGGGCGAGCTCTACAACCATCCACCGCTGATCGGTTACTACCTCGAACTGCTCAATGGCGCCGCTCACGTAGGAATCTCGCAGACGTTCTCGCTGCGGGCCGTCTCGAGCGTTGCCGACGTCGTGACCGCCGTCGTCGTCTTCGAGCTCATGCGTGCCCGGCGGCCGCTCGGTGAGGCGACCGTCGCGGGACTTGTGGTCGCCTGCAGCCCGATCCTTCTGATCATCTCGGGCTATCACGGCAACACGGACCCGGTGTTCACCATGTTTGCGCTGCTGAGCGTGTACCTGCTGGTGGACCGCCAGGCGCCGATCGGCGCAGGCGTCGCCATCGCGTTGTCCATCGGGGTAAAGATCGTTCCGATCGTCGTCGTCCCTACCCTGCTCGTCTACGCACTCCGCCGCGGACGTAGCACCACGGTGAAGTTCGCCGCCTCCTCCGTCGTCGTGTCGCTGCTCTACTGGGGCCCGGCGATGCTCGAGCAGGCGAGAAACATCCGCAGGAACGTGCTCGGGTATACGGGGTTCAACGCGCACACGTGGGGCGTTGACCTTCTCGGCGGACCGGCAGGTCGCTCCAGCTGGTCGCATTGGATCGAAGGTCCGGGCAGGCTGCTCGTCGTGGCGCTGTGCGCCCTCGCCCCAGCGCTGATGGTCTGGCTGCGGCCCGATCAAGCCGTCAGAGGTGTGGCGCTTGCCCTGGTTGGCTTCCTCGCCCTCACGCCGACGTTCGGAACGCAATATCTCGTGTGGGCGGCGGCCGCGTCGGCACTGCTCAGCGTTCGGGGCGCGGCCGCGTTCAACATCCCCGGCGGTGCACTGCTCGCAAAGACCTATACGCGCTGGAACGGTGGTCACATACCCTGGAAGGTGGCACACGCGTCGCGTTTCACCCCGAACGAGCAGAGGGCCGGGGTCATTGTCTGGGTCGTACTTCTGATCACCATGGCAGTCGGGGTCAAGCGCATGCTGAGCCGCCACCCGAGCGCGACCGCCAGCGTCGCGACCGCAGGGTCCGAAGCCATTGGCTCGAGGACCACCGGCTCCGAGACGTCCAGTTCCCCGCCCCCTACCACCGATTCCGCATCAACCCGCTGAAGGATTTGATATGCCCGTTCCGGTAGCAGCGCCGCGCATCGGCATCGTTGTCGTCGCGTACAACGCGGCATCGACCCTGCTCGCCACGCTCGACCGCATTCCGCAGAGCTTCCGCGGCAGGATCGCCGAGGTGATCGTGTCCGACGACGCGAGTCACGATGACACCTTCGAGCTGGGACGGCAGTGGGCGGCGCGACCTGACACCCCGACGACGCACGTTATCCGGCACACGAAGAACCTCGGCTACGGCGGCAACCAGAAGGCGGCGTACGAGCTTGCCATCGAGCACGGCCTCGATATCGTCGTGCTCCTGCACGGCGATGGTCAGTACGCCCCGGAGTGCCTGCCCGAGATGGTGGCGCCGTTCGAGCACAGCGATTGCGCCGCCGTCTTCGGCTCGCGCATGATGACCCCGGGTGCTGCCAAGAAGGGCGGTATGCCGTTCTACAAGCGAGTCGGCAACCGGATCCTGACGACGTTCGAGAACCGCGTTCTCGGCACCGAGCTGACCGAGTTCCACTCCGGCTATCGGGCCTATGCCACGCGCATACTCCGCGAGATCCCGTTCCAGTCCAACAGCGACGGCTTCGACTTCGACACCCAGATCATCGCGCAGGTCGTGCATGCCGGCGGTCGTATCGAGGAGATCCCCATCCCGACCTACTACGGTGACGAAATCTGCTATGTCAACGGCATGCAGTACGCCCGTGACGTCGTCAAGGATGTCGTCGAGTACCGGTTGGCCGTCAGCGGGTTCGGGACCTGCGACTGGGTGACGAAGCCCGACGAGTACGCCTTCAAGGAGGGCGACGGATCGTCGCACTCGCTGATTCTCGAGATGCTCTCCACGCTGCCCGCCTCGCGGATCCTCGATCTCGGGTGCTCGGCTGGATTGCTGGCCGAAAAGATGCGCGCGGCTGGACATTACGTCGTCGGTGTCGATGCCCTCGAGTTGCCAGGGGTGCGTGAGCGCACCGACGAGTTCTACCTGGGCGATCTCGAACAAGGCATTCCTGCGGAGGCGGGTTCGTCGTTCGACGTCGTCATCGCCGGCGATGTCATCGAGCATCTGGCCAGGCCCGCGGAGGCGCTACATGCGATCCGCGACGTCCTTCGCGTCGGCGGACAGTTGATGTTGTCGGTGCCGAACTTCGGTCACTGGTATCCGCGGGTGCGGGTCGCCTTCGGAGTCTTTGGCTACGACCGTCGCGGGATCCTCGACAACACCCACCTACGCTTCTTCACCCGCGCGACATTGCGCCGGTTGGTGCGCTCGGCGGGCTTCGACATCCTTCAGGAGAGAGCTACCGGGCTCCCCCTCGGCTCGGTCGGCTCGGCCGGGGAACAGTCATCGGTGATCCGGCGCATCGACGACCGACTGGTGCGGATGCGCCCGACGGTGTTCGGCTACCAGAACGTCTTCCGGCTGACTCCGCATGCCGAACAGACGATCCACGCCGACCGCCTCGAGTTGCGGGCGGGAGAGGACGACGCCAGCTATGCATCCTCAGCCTGACGCGGGCGAGCGTGCGGTTGTCCCAGACGAGGCGAGGAGAGGATCGAGGATGACGCTCGGAAATGTGGGAGTACTCCTGATCGCGGTGGCCCTAGCGGCGACCGGTCAGGTGGTCCTCAAGCACGGCATGACCCTGGCTCAGCGCCATGCTCACCACACCGGGCGGTCCCTGGCGTCCGTCGCGGCGACCTCGCCCTGGATCCTCGGCGGCCTCGTGATCTTCGCCGTTTCAGCGATCGCCTGGCTGCTGACGCTGTCGCGCGTGCCCTTGAGTGTCGCGTACCCCTTCAACGCGCTCGGCTATCTCGGCATCCTGACGACCAGCATCCTGGTCCTGCACGAACGCGCCAACGTCTGGACGTGGCTCGGGACCGCCCTGGTCGCCGGTGGGCTGGTTCTCGTGGTAACCATGGCGCCCGGATCGTCCTGAGTTCGTTTCGCGCCGGTCGCTTTTCGCCGGTCGGGCTAGTACCACGACGCCGGTTCCCTTCTCCGGCTGCAGGCGCTGCAAGGCATTGAATGGAGCGGTCGCAGCCTGGATGGCAAGGCCGGCGACTGCCTTCGGTTGCAAGAGACGACCGCTGCCCGCTGTGCGCTCCTGCATCGAGGCCGTCATGCTGGCCGGTTGCGCCGCGCCGCGCCGCGCAGCGATGCGGCTGCGTACGTTCTCGGTGGCATATCCCAGCGGCCAGCCGTACACGATGACCGAAACATCGGCGAAGCCTGCCGCCGCGAATAGCTCGCGGCAATCGTTGGGTGCATAACGGCGATAGTGGCCGACTATGGTGTCCCAGGGGTTGAAGCGCTCCTGCCACGCCGGCATCGACAGCAGGATGTGGCCACCCGGGGCGACGAGCCCACGCCAGGACGTCAGGGCCGCGAGATCGTCTTCGAGATGTTCGAGCACCTCGAAGGCGCAGACCAGCTCGAAGGTCTCATCCTCGCCCAGGGCATCGGTGGAGGCGTTGCGGACCTGACCGCCCGCCGCCTGGATCCGCGACCGCGCCACGGCGTAGGAGCTCGGATCGGGTTCGACAGCCAGATACTGGCCGACGCGGGCCAGGCGCGCGCCGAAGGCACCCTGCCCGCACCCGATCTCCAGGATCGTCCTGGGAGCCAACCGGCGCACGACGCGTCGAACGACGGACCAGCGCATTGCAGCATTCGGCGCCAGCGGCGCGGCAGGTGACAAGACGCCTCTCCCGAGAGATCCGCGCGGCGCCCCGTGGTCCGCGGCCGGTCCAGTGCGCTGGGTCGGCTTGATGGGTAGGTGCTTAGGTCACGAGCCGATCCCGGAGCGGTTCAACTATCGCAGATGCCCTGAAGTTGGCGCTCGCGCGCCGTCGGGCGGCAATGCCCATTGCCTGCACTCGGGACGGGTCCGCTGCTAGGGATCCGAGCGCCTCGGCGAGCGCCACCGGGTCGCCTGCGGGCACGTAGCTCGCAGCTTCGCCGAGCACCCGACGCTGTGCTGGGGTATCAGAGGTGATGATCGCGCACCCCGCTGCCGCAGCTTGGTAAACCTTGTTCGGAACGACGCGCATCCCCTTGGTGCTCGTGCCAAAGATGCCCAGACAGAGGTCGTGCGCCGCGATCACCCGGGGCAGGTCGCCGCCGTCGACCCACTCCAGCCAAGTCACCGACGGGTTGACGCTGGCGAGAGCTCGGGTCCGGGCGTAATCCTGTCCGGTGCCGATCATCGTGACGACCATGTCGGTGCGATCCGAGAGCATCGCCAGTGCCTCGCCGATGACGGGGGCACCCTGCAGCGGTGTGAACAGGCCGAAGAAGGCGACCCGCATCGCGCCAGTCGGGCGCCACGCCACGGACGCGGCCTGGAACCAGGCCTCAGAGGCGCCCACCGCCACAACCACGCCCTTGCCACGGTCCGGCTCGGCCAGCAGTTCGAGATGCTCGGCGGTGTCCACGACGACGACGTCGGCGCAGCGGATGGCGAGGCGGTCCAAAGCTTGCAACATCAGCAGCTTCAGGCGGCCGGTCACGCCACGATCGCGCGCGGTGTCGGCGGCAAAGACCAGCAGGTCGAGCACGATGCGCCCTCGCGGGAAGAGCACGCGGGCCAGCAGGACATCGAAATGGCCGAGATAGCCGACGAGGACGGCGTCGAAGCGGTCACCGCGGCGCGCCTGAACGCAGCGCCGCGCCAAGCTGGCCCATCGCACGAGTACACGACAGATGAGTCGATAGGCCAGCCAAGGCGTGGTCAGCATGGCCACCCGCTCGGCAGTCGAGAAGCCGAGCGGCTCGTTGATCTCGACAACCTCATCGCCGTGCGCTCGAAGGCCCGACAGGATGACGCCTGCCCGCGGATGCCTGGACAGCTCGTAGGTCCCGAATCCCAGAACTCTCACCCGCGCTCCCGTCTTTCGGCCAACGACGCCCACCCTCACGTTACGATGCTGGCCTCGTGACTCACGCCGATGGGCGCCAAGGCGCACCTGACACCGCCCGCACAGATGGCTCTGCACCAGCGCGCCCACCTGCCGACAGGCGGCGGGCAGCCCTGGGTGCAGCTGTGGTCGTCGTCGTCGTCGCGGCGGCGTCGGTGGCGATCTACCGTCAACGGCACGCCTTTGCCGGTGCCCTCGCTCACATAGGTGTCTGGCCGATCCTAGCGAGTCTGGCAGTCGGGGCCCTCGGGACGGCGCTGACGTTTCCGGTGTGGAAAGCGGTCTTGCATGGGTTGGGCGTCGCCCTGCCGTGGGGTGTCGGGGCACGCGTGTTCTTCACAAGCCAGCTCGGCAAGTACCTTCCGGGATCGGTCTGGCCGGTCCTGATTCAGATGGAGGCCGGCCGGTCCCGCGGTGCCTCGCGTCGCACGATGCTGGCGGGAAACTTGATCACCATCGTGTTGAGTTGCGCAGTGGGGCTCATCCTGGCCGGCGTCCTCCTGCCGGTGTCCGATGCGCACGCGCTGGCTCGCTACTGGTGGCTCCTGGTGGCGCTGCCGTTCCTGCTCGCCCTGCTGCATCCGCGGGCCGTGCCCATGGTGCTCGACCGGGTGTTCGCGATATTGCGCCGCGAGCGCCTCGATCAACGATTGGCGGTACGCGACAGCGCCAAAGCCTCCGCCTGGTCCGCGGTGTCGTTCGTGGGCCAGGGTTTGCACGTCGCGATCCTCGCCCTGGCCATCGGCGGGCACGGTGTGGACACAGTGGTGCTCTGTATCGGGGGCATGGCCTTGGCGGTCTCGGCGGGCGTGTTGTTCATCCCGGCGCCTGCCGGTGCCGGGGTACGCGACGTGGTGCTGAGCCTGGTGTTGCGCTCGGTGCTGACCTCGCCGCAGGCGCTCGCGGTCGTTGTCACGTCCCGCGTCCTCCTGATCATGGCCGACCTGCTCCTGGCCGCGCTCGCGCTCGCAGCGCCGGGCCGCAAGCTCAGATCCCCCGACGGCTCTCGACTCGCAAGTTAGCTTCTGGTTAAGAGATGTTATCGGTGGTGCAGGACTAGTCTTATGTGAATTGGCTGTCTAGGCTCCTTTCGTCAGGCCACTGCGGCGTGTCGCCGGAGACAGTCGGGAGCTTTCTGCTATGAGCCTCGCTCATTCGCGACGCGCACGCGTCCTGGAAAGGTCGTTGACGGTCTTCGCGGTGGCGGCAGCCGCCACGGCTGTGGCGGTGACCGTACCTACCTCGGCCCGGGCGGTCGAGATCTACCCATTACCGCTGGCGGGCTCGCTGAAGGTGGCAGGGCATGGTAACGGCCACGGGCACGGCATGAGCCAGTACGGCGCGCGAGGCGCCGCGATGGCCGGTCATCCCGCTTCCTACATCGTCAGCTTCTACTACCCCAATACGAGCCTGGCGACGTTGTCGCCTAGCCTGCGCATTCGCGTGAACCTGCCGAGCGCGGGCACCGACACGTGCATCGCGGCGAAAGCCGGCCTCAGCGCGACAGGTGTCGGAGCGGTGCCGGTCGCCGCAGGTGTTCGGCGCCTGCGTCTGATCCCCTCCGGATCCGGGCTGGCGTTGCAGCAGGGGACCGCCGCCTCCTGCGCGGGAGCGGGATGGAGCACCATCCGGGCCGGCTTACCAGCACAGGTTGATTTCAGCAGCACTCAGAACTACGTCCAGCTGTACCTGTCCGACGGCACTTCGACGGTCTACCGCGGCACCATCGGCGCCGTGCGCAGCGGGTCGGGGGAGCTGACCATCAACCGGGTGGGCCTGGACGACTACGCGATGGGGGTGGCGCCGCGCGAGATGCCGGCGTCCTGGCAGAGCGAGGCAGTCCATGCCCAGGCGATCGCGGCGCGAAGCTACGGCGAGTTCGAGCGTGAGCATGCCGGTGGTCAGCTCTACGACATCTGCGACACCGACCAATGCCAGGTCTACGGTGGAATGACGCACTACGACTCGGCCGGAAACGTCCTCTGGCAGGACTACCCGCCCGCGGTCACGGGGAACAGCAACCAGGTCATCCAGTACAGGGCAACGACCGCGTTCACCCAGTTCTCCGCCTCGGACGGGGGGTGGACGGCCGATGGCGGGCAGCCTTACCTCATCGCCCAGGCGGACCCCTTCGACAATGCGGGCACCGGGGATCCGTACCTGAACTGGACCTACAACGTCTCGGCCGCCCAGATCGCCGGCTACTACGGGCTCAGCCGCGCCCGTGACATCGTGATCACCTCGCGAGACGGTCATGGGGACTGGGGTGGGCGTGTGCTCGGCGGCTACGTCGACGGCGTGAACAGCAGCGGAACGTCGGTCCGGGTAACGACGACCGGCGTTGGCCTGCAGAATGCCATGGGCCTGCCGACCGACTGGTTTCACCCGGCGGCCAATGCGATGCCGATCGGCCACGTCGACGTGCTCTCGCTGTCCGGGCCTGGCATCGCGTTGCTGGCTGGCTGGACCCTAGACCCGGATCACAAAGACCGCTCGGGGGTCTACTACATCTCTGTCGACGGCCACAACCAGTCGAGCCAGAACACGACAGTGAACCGTCCCGACGTGCAGCGGGTCTACCACCTCGTGTCCCCGGTGGTCGGGTTCAGCACTCAAGTCAGGGTGTCCGTCGGGAGCCACAGCCTGTGCGTGTTCGGCGTTGATCAGGACGGCGGGGGCAGTCAGGTCGTCGGTTGCCAATCCATATACATGCCTGATCCGATAGGCCATCTCGACACCGTGACAACCAACGGCGCGAGCGCGCAGTTGGCCGGGTGGACGTTCGATCCCGATCACACCAGCAATCCGGGCCAGTACCAGGTCACCGTGGACGGCGCGGCACCCGGCGCGGTCCGGTCGACATCCGTCGGCCGCCCGGACGTGCAGCGCGCGTATCACACCCCGGGCGACGTGTTCGGATTCAGTGTCACGCTCACTCCGTCACCACCGGGTGTCCACACGATCTGCATCCTCGGCGTCGACCAGGACGGCCACGGCTCGGTTCCGATCCAATGCGCGGCCATGAGGACGTAGCCGCGTCGGCGCATGGACGCGCTGGGTAGGCTGGGCGCCAACGAATCGTCAGCTGACCGGGGGTACGCAGGTGCGTGGCGCGGGTCCCGGTCCCGTCCGCGTCTCGGTTTGCGCGATCGTGGTTACCCACCACCCGGATATGGCTGCGCTCAGCAGGGCGCTCGACGCCCTGCGTCCGCAGGTCGACGCGGTCGTCGTGGTCGACAACCACTCGCCACAGTCCGCGCCTGCGCGCCGGGATGTCGTATATCTGCGCCAGCAGAGCAACGTCGGATTGGCGAGCGCGCAGAACATCGGCATTGAATGGGCTCGCCAGGGCGGTCATAGCCACGTGCTGGTGATGGACCAGGACAGCGTTCCCGCGCCTGACATGGTGCAGCATCTCGTGCAGGCGTGGTCCAGGCTCTCCTCGACGCGCAAGGTGGGCGCCGTCGGTCCGCGCTTCCACGACCCTCGCGAGGACCGGGACGCCCCGTTCGTTCGGGTGGCGTTCCCGATGAGCCGCAAACTGTGGTGCGCCGCGGGCACGCCTATCGTTGCCTGTGACTTCCTGATCAGCTCCGGCGCCTTGATCGCCTTGGACGTCCTCGACGACGTGGGCGATATGGATGGCCGGCTGTTCATCGACAACGTCGACATGGAATGGAGCTTTCGCGCCCGGTCCCGGGGGTATGGACTTTATGGCGTGTGCGCGGCCACGATGGAGCACCACCTCGGCGATGATCGGCACGCGGTACTGGGTGGCCGGTTTCACGTTGTTCGCCACGGCCCAGCTCGGCTGTACTACATGATGCGAAACCGCGTCGTGCTCTACCGCCGCCGGCACACCCCGCGCGTGTGGATCGCCCAGGACCTGCCGCGGGTAGTTGCGAAGTTCCTGATCTTCAGCATTCTCGTCGGACCCCGGGGCCGTAACGTTGAGTACATGCTTCGTGGACTTGCCGACGGCCTGCGCGGCCTTGGCGGGCCCTGCCCGCTGGGGGGTGACCGTGACTGAGCCGATCGCGGTCGTCGCTGTCACCTACTCGCCTGGCCCCTCATTGCAGACATTCTTGGATTCGCTGCAGGCAGCGACGACCCACCCGGTCGACATCGTGTTGGCCGACAATGGCTCCACCGATGGTTCCGTGCAGGCCGCGTCGCATCGTGACGGCGTGCGGATCGTGGAGACCGGTGACAACCTCGGATACGGGCGAGCGGCGAATCTCGGTGTGCACGCTTCCACGGCCGAGTTCGTCGTCGTTGCCAATCCGGACATCATCTGGGCGCCCGGTTCACTGGACACGTTGATCCAGGCCGCTCGGCGCTGGTCGACCGGCGCGTCGTTCGGCCCGCTGATCCGGACGCCGGAAGGCGCGATCTACCCGTCGGCGAGGGCGTTGCCCTCGCTGGGGCGTGGGATTGGCCACGCGCTGTGCGGATGGTGGTGGCCGTCCAACCCATGGACCGCCGCGTACCGGGTGGAGAGTGAGCCGCCGCGCGAGCGCACAGCTGGCTGGCTGTCCGGATCCTGCCTGCTGCTGCGCCGAGATGCCTTCGACGCCATCGGCGGCTTCGATCCGGCATATTTCATGTACTTCGAAGACCTCGACCTGGGTGATCGGTTGGCTCGGGCCGGCTGGCAGAACGTTTACGTCCCGTCGGCTGTCGTGTGCCACACCGGTGGCCACGCCACATCCCGCAACGCGGCACTCATGGCCACCGAACACCACCGCAGCGCCCGCCGCTACGTGACCCGCCGCTACGCGGGCTGGCGGTGGTTCCCGCTACGGCTCGTGTTGCGCGTGGGCCTTGCGGCGCGGTCGGTGCTCGCCAGTAGGGTGCCACGGATCGCGGCCGGCGCGCAGGCACAGCGGCACGAATGACGCGCGGCGGTGGCCACGGGATCTTGTCGAACTGCAGAGGCTGGGTGGGATGGGAACGACAGACGCGGTGATCTTGGTTGGTGGCATGGGCACGCGCCTGCGCCCGCTGACGCTCTCCGCGCCCAAACCGATGCTTCCGGCCGCCGGAGTTCCGGTTCTCACGCATCTGGTGGCCCGGATCAGGGACGCGGGGGTCGAGCACATCGTGCTGGGCACGTCCTACCGCGCCGAGGTGTTCGAGGCCTATTTCGGCGACGGGTCGAGATTCGGCGTCGAGCTGGACTACGTCGTCGAGAGCGAGCCACTGGGTACCGGCGGCGGCATCCGCAACGTCGCGGGCAGGCTGCGCGGTGACACGGCGATGATCTTCAATGGCGACGTGCTGTCCGGTGTCGACCTGCGCGCGCTGCTTTCCACACACACAGACACCCGGGCAGATGCGACGCTGTACCTGACGAAGGTCGATGATCCCCGCGCATTCGGCTGCGTGCCCACAGACGCGCGAGGGTGGGTGACCGCGTTCCTCGAGAAGGATCCCCATCCGAGTACTGACCAGATCAACGCGGGAACCTATGTGTTCTCCCGCTCGGTCATCGATTCCATTCCCGTCGGACGCCCGGTCTCCGTTGAGCGTGAGACCTTTCCCGCACTGCTGGGTGCTCGCGCGCGCATTGCTGGGCATGTCGATGAGGGATACTGGCGCGACCTCGGAACGCCCGCCGACTTCGTCGCCGGCTCCGCTGACCTCGTGCTCGGACTCGCGCCCTCGCCAGCCCTCCTCGGGTCGCCAGGCCCGGCGCTGGTGCTGGCCGGTGCCGTCGTGCACGGCTCGGTGCTGCTG
>JALYIL010000154.1 GCA_030775825.1 Actinomycetota bacterium | reverse complement strand
GGTCACGGGGCTAGCCATTGGACGCGCAGCGGCGCCACGGCGTAGGCGCTTGCCCGCACCGGTACCGACACCGTGCCGCTTTGCGTGACGGCGATGTTGTTGAAGTCCAGCAGCTGGTAGCTCCCCCGCACTCTGGGTGTGGCGGATATGTCAAGGACACCGCTCGCGTCGGCACCGACGGTCACCGAGGTCCCTGCGCCGAGGCCGCCGACCAGCGTGCCGTGCAAGCTGTCGGGAACCGCGCGTTGCGACGGCATCGGGCACCGTGGATCGGCCGACGGAGCGCCCACGAGGCAGGGCCTCAACGCGGCGGCCAGCGCCGTCAGCGCCGCCTGCCTTCCTTGGGGCGTGATGTCGACGGCCACGTCGGTCAGCGCTGGCCCGGTCAGCGGCACGCTGCTGGTGGCTCGCGACAACTGAAGGTAGGCGGAGTCGAACCGGATCGGTATCGCCCCGGGGAACATGAGGACCGGATCTGCGGGGACCGGGCCGCCGATGATCGAGGCGCGATCGCTGGCTTGGAGCAGGTGCAGCTGGACCGCAACGGCGGACGCGGCCAGGCGCCATGAACGCCCACGCCTAAGGACGGTCGCGGTGTCGGTGATCTCCTGCTGACCGTTGGCGAAGCCGAGCTGGTAGTGCACACTCACCGTGGCTCGATCGCTGGCGCGGCTGGCGACGGCGACGCGGACAGCCTGGATAGGCGCGATCTTCTGCTGCTCCCGCAGAACGTCGCGCGTGAGCAGTGCGTGGTCGCCGGCGGGCACGTCGCCGAAACCGAGCGCCGCGGCGGCGTTGCCGTGTTGCAGAGCCGCGAAGTACTCCCGTACCGCGCCGTCGGGCCCCGAGGTAGCGACGTAGGCGGTGTAGGCGACGACCGAACCTGCGACCAGCGCAGCGAGGCAGAGTGCGACGGCGCTCCAGAACAACCCACGGTGCCGTCGGGCCCGCCAGGCGGCGGATCCCCCCATCAATCGACCCGTCTACGGCCGGAGAACGCCCTACCGAGGGTCACCTCGTCGGCGTATTCGAGATCGCCTCCTACGGGCAGGCCGCTCGCCAGTCGGGTCACGGTCAGTCCCATGGGGTTGATCATCCGTGCCAAGTACGTCGCTGTCGCCTCTCCTTCCAGATTCGGGTCAGTTGCGATGATCAATTCAGTGACGATGCCGTCGCGAAGCCGGACCAGGAGTTCGCGAACGCGCAGGTCGTCAGGGCCGATGCCGTCGATCGGGCTGATGGCACCGCCGAGCACGTGATAGCGACCGCGGAACTCCCGAGTGCGCTCCACGGCGAGGATGTCCTTGGGTTCCTCGACGACACAGATCACGGTGGCATCGCGGCGCACGTCCGTGCAGATGCGGCACTGGTCGGCCTCGGAGACGTTGCCGCAGATCGAGCAGAACCGGACGTCGTTCTTGACGCGTACCAGTGTGCTCGCCAACCGCTCGACGTCTTCGGATTCAGCGGCGAGCAGGTGGAAGGCGATGCGCTGGGCGCTCTTCGGGCCAACCCCGGGCAGCCGGCCGAGCTCGTCGATCAAGTCCTGGACGGCGCCCTCGTACGTCATCGGGATAGTCGCGAATCGCCTCGGCTCACAGGCCTGGCAAGCCGAGACTGCCGAGGTCTGCACCGCCGGCGAGGGGGCCCATCCGGGCCGCGGCGAGCTCGCCCACCGCACGGTGAGCGTCGCGAACCGCTGCCACGATGAGGTCCTGCAAGGTCTCTGCGTCCTGCGGGTCGATCACCGAGGGATCGATCGTCAGCGAGGTGAGCTCACCCGTACCGAGCATGACGGCCGTGACGAGGCCACCGCCGGCGCTGCCCTGAACTTCGGTGACAGCTAGCTCGGCCTGCGCCGCCTCCAGCTGCTGTTGCATCTTCTGGGCCTGTTTCATCAACTGCTGCATGTTCGGCTGACCGCCGAAGCCACCACCACCACCACGGGAAGTCACGTCGTGTCCTCCTAGTTCGCCGAAGTCCTAGCCTAAGCCACTGGTGCGACGACGGCCCCCGCGGCGCCGTGTGCAAAGGTGGCCGCATGCCTCGCGCCTGGGCCGCCGGCCCCCATGGTCGAGCGGAGTCCACCGCCATCACGGTTCGCCAGCGGCATCCTGGCCTACCTGGGAGGTGACGGCGATGTCCGACTTCACCGCGCGCCCCGGAACGACCGTCGTGTTCGGGGCCAGCGGGGCGATCGGCGCCGCGATCGCTGACGCGCTCGCAGAACGCGGAAGCCGGGTCGCCCTGACGTTTCGCACGGCGGGCTCACCTCGCGTCGACCAGCTGATCGAGCGACTGGGCGCCAAGGCGCGCGGCTACTGCCTTGACCTCACCGATGCCGAAGCGTGTGCGAGCACGGCCGCGGCCATCGCGGCGGATTTCGGTGCCGTGCACACAGTCGTGTACGCGGCCGGCCCGCACGTCTCGATGACCCACCTGAGCCGGGTGACCACCGGCGAGTTCGGTGCTCAAGTCAACGGGGACACTGTCGCGTTCTTCAACGCCGTGGCGCCGATGCTGTCCTTACTCCGTGCGAGTGCCGGCAGCATCGTCGCCGTCACCACCGCAGCGACCTCTCGATTCCCGGTTCGCGACGGGTTGTCGGCCGCGCCCAAGGCCGCGATCGAGGCGCTGGTGCGCGGGCTGGCAGCCGAAGAGGGCCGCTACGGCGTTCGGGCCAATTCGGTCGGCCCGGGGATGCTCACTGACGGCATGGCGGCGCGCTTGATCTCCTCCGGAGAACTGGATGACGCTGCCCTGGAGTTGACCCGGGGCAATATCCCGCTGCGACGGTTCGGCAACGCCGCCGACATCGCCGAGGCCGTGTGCTTCCTGGCCTCCGACCGTGCGGGCTTCATCACCGGCCAGAAGCTGAATGTAGACGGCGGGTACAGCGTCTGACGTCGTTAGCGGTCCGCGGTTGGCCTAGGAATCATCGACGGGACGGGCTCCGAGTTGATCGTGCAGGAGCTTGAGCGCCTCGGCCTCGGGATCGAGCGCGGGCAGCCGCCCGGCCGGGGTCGGCGGGTCGGTGTCGTCGCGAGGATCGGGTTCGCTGCTGGGTACCACCGTCGACTCGCTCAGGCTTTGGCCCTCGGTTGCTGGCGCGGTTGTGGCGGCCGGCTGGACGTCGATGCGCCAGCTGCCTCCGACAACCTTGGTCAGCGCTTGGCCTAGGACCGAGGTGTTGCTCTCCTCGGCGATCATCACGGCTAGCTTGGTGGGCGCCCGCAGCGTGATCACCTCGCCGGCGGCTCCGGTGATCTGGGCGTTGTCCAGCAGCGCTCGCGTACGCCGGCTGGAGAGTTTGACGGCTTCCAGAATCTCAGGCCACAGGCGCCGCAGTGCCGTGGCGTCGAGTTCGCCGAGGGGTGCCGTCGCCGGCTCGGGCTCCTGCGTCATCGGCGCAAGGGGCGCGGACCGCGCTGGGGGCACAGGGAGCACAGGGGGCGCCGACGGCGGAGGGGGCGCGGCTCGACCAACAGCCGCGGGTGGCGCCGGCTCACCTCTGCTCGGCGCCGGCGCGGCTTCCCGCGGCGCGGTTTCCCGCGGCGCGGGTGCAGTGGTTGCGGCAGGGGGCACCGCGGTGGGGGGTGCCGTTGCGTGGCCTTCGGCCGCCGCGGAGTAGCGCCGCTCGAGACGTTCGACGCGCTGCAAGACGGCCGCGGCATCGGCGGACGCATCCGGGAGCAGCATCCGCGCACACAGCAGTTCAAGGACGAGGCGCGGTGAGGTGGTCCCGCGCATCTCGATCAGCGCGGTGTGCACGATCTCCGCGAACCGGGTCAGGGTGGCTGCGCCCAACCTCATGGCCTGGTCGGCCATGCCTGCGAGCTGATCCTGGGGAGCGTCAAGCAGCCCGCGCGAAGCAGCGTCCGGAACAGCGTCGAGCAGGATCAGGTCGCGGAAGCGATCGAGCAGGTCAACGGCGAAGCGTCGGGGGTCGTGGCCGGCCTCGACAACACGGTCCACGGTCCCGTACACCGACGCGGCATCCCCGGCCGCGAGCGCGTCCAGCATGTCGTCAAGCAACGCGCCATCAGTGACGCCGAGCAGCGCGACGGCGCGGGCGTAAGTCACCCCGTCGGGACCGGCTCCGGCGAGCAACTGATCAAGGATCGACAGCGAATCGCGAGCGGACCCACCACCGGCTCGCACGACGAGAGGCAGGACGGCCGGCTCGACCGTGATCTTCTCCGCCGAGCAGATCGCTTCGAGGTGCGCGCGCATGATCCCTGGCGCGATAAGCCGGAACGGATAGTGGTGCGTGCGCGAGCGGATGGTCGTCAGTACCTTGTCGGGTTCGGTCGTCGCGAACACGAAGACGAGAAAGTCCGGCGGCTCCTCCACCAGCTTGAGCAGAGCGTTGAAGCCCTGCGTCGTGACCATGTGCGCCTCGTCGATGATGTAGACCTTGTACCGGTCACGCACGGGGGCGAAGAACGCGCGCTCGCGCAGATCCCGGGCGTCGTCCACGCCACCATGGCTGGCAGCGTCGATCTCGATGACATCGATCGAACCCGGACCGTTGGGCGCGAGTTCCACGCACGAGTCGCAGACACCGCAAGGCTCAGGTGTCGGGCCCTGGGCGCAGTTAACGGAGCGGGCAAGGATGCGCGCGCTGGAGGTCTTGCCGCAGCCACGCGGACCGCTGAACAGGTAGGCGTGGTTGATGCGCTGATTTGCCAATGCGTGCCGCAGCGGCTCGGTGACATGTTCCTGGCCGATGACTTCGGCGAAGGTGGCCGAGCGGTACTTGCGATACAGCGCCAGATTTCCCGCCACGCGATGACAGTAGTCAGCCGCTCAGACACGGGATTGAGGGGGCTCGCCACGTCAGGGGACCCCCCGCGCACCCGCCAGAGCCTACTTATCCTTGCTGCCTTCCGGCCCTGGGGAGGTTCGTAGGGTGAGCGCCACACGGGGGGTCGGCCGCTGAGTCTACGGGAGGGCCGGTTCGGCGCCGCCAGCCCGGGCCGTATCCTCATCGGCGGAGGATTCGCCTAGTGGCCTATGGCGCTCGCTTGGAAAGCGGGTTGGGAGCAATCCCTCAGGGGTTCAAATCCCCTATCCTCCGCTCAGAGGCCCAACCCCGAGGGTTTCCGGCTCTTCGGATTTCAGCGGGGTGCGTGCCGTCCGCGAGTCGTTCGTGGGTGAGGGACGAAGGCGCTTCAGGCTTGAGGTGTGACCCAAAAAGCTAGACGCGCCTTCGTCGTGTCCGATGCTAG
>JALYIL010000153.1 GCA_030775825.1 Actinomycetota bacterium | reverse complement strand
GTCCGGATGGGCGCAGGCGCCCCGCCCGTCCACGGCATGGGCGTGGCGAAGGGCGATCTCTATCGCGGAGCGGTCCCCGCGTCGTAGTGCCTCGACGTCGCGGGCCAGCGCGGGTAGCCCGAACATGCACGGGCCGCACTGTTTCGCCGACTGGCTGGCCAGCCACGAGGTGACCCGGGAAAGCTCACCCAACAAACAGGTCTGATCGTCGACGGCGAGCAGCACCCCAGCGCCCAGCGTTCCCCCGGCCGAGGAAAGGCCGGCGCGGGAGAGCGCGATGCCCGGTATCGGCGCATGCCAGCTTCCGTGGTAGCCCCCCGTTACCACCGCCTGCACGTGGCGAGCCCGCGCCGCCGTCAGGACGATCCCCAACGGGGTGCCCAGGGGAACTTCGACGACACCAGGCCGATCCACCGCGCCGCCCACCGTGAGCAGGATCGTTCCCGGTTCGGTGTGGGTACCGGTTTCGCAGTATCGACGCCACCCCATCCGCAGCAGGATCGCGACCTGCGCGGCGGTTTCGGTGTTGACGACGAGCTGCCCGCGACCGGTCGCGTGCTCGCGACGTCCGGGCGGAAGCTGGGGGCCGCCCGCGAGTGCCCGGAGCAGCGCTCGTGCTTCGCCGCCGACGAACCCGCCGCCGACCTGCACGACGCGCAACACCGATGCGTCAGCCCGTTCGGCGAGGGCGCTGCGGACCACAGCGGCGACGGCGGGGTCGTGCACGGCGATGCACACCCTCCGCGCACCGACCGCCCCGGCCACAGCCAGCGCGCCGTCGATGACGAGGTGCGGAGCGCGACGGAGCAGGACGCGATCCTTGGCGCTGCCCGGTTCGCTCTCGGAGCCGTTGACGATGACTTCGCGGCGTTCGCCCCGAAGCGCGCGAATCTTCGTCGCGAGCGGGAACCCGGCACCGCCCCGCCCGCTCAGGCACGCGGCGTCGAGCTGTTCGAGCAGCGCTGGGAGACCAGGCGTTGGCTGCGGTCCGTGCACGGCGAGATGGGTGCGGTAGTCGAGCGTCGCGTGCTCCTGCAACCCCGCGAGCAGGCGCGCGGAGCCGATCGTCCAGATCGGGTCCACCGGCAGGGTCTGTGCGTTCTGTGCGTTCGGTGCAAGCCGCCCGGTGCCCTCCGGTGTCCAGACAGTCGCCGCGCTCATCGCGACACCGCCAGGTCCCGGGCGGGAACGGTTCGAGAGGGCGAGAGGGCCGGGCGCCGTCTGCCGATCAGCGCCACCGCCCCCGAAGCCGCGACCGCGCCCAGGCAGGCGAGATACAGCCAGCGGACCCAGGACAGTGCGCTGTCGCTTCCAGAGAAGTAACCGTGCAGCATCGCCAGCGCCCAGGCTCCGTAGGAGCAGGAATGGATCGCCCGCCATGCCCTGACGGCGCGGGCCGAACGCGTGAACCTGGACCGCCAGAACCCGCTCGCCGCCACCAGCAGCAGGACGTACGCCGCGATCGACCCCATCCCTACCCACAGTCCGCGGTAGCGGGATTGGAACGGGATCAGGGCACCGAGGACGCCGACGTGCGCGAACGAATCGGCGAGGATCATCGTGATGTGCAGGCCGAGGACCGCCAAGGCGGTCGAAGCAATCGCGCGGTGCATGTACTGCATGACCACCCGCGTCCCCGGCCGCCGCGGTAGGCGCGCGCTGACCAGCGCACCGAGACACGTCGCAAGGGTGAGCAGGACGACCGCGGACAAGCCTGCGCCGCGGGCAATGTGCCAGATCGTCATGACGCCACCGACACCGTGGTCGAGGGATTCAGGGGCCAGCCGCCGACGGTCGTCACCGATCCGTCGTGGGCCACGAGCCGAGCCGGGTGGTTCTGCGCTTGCAGCCAGGGCACGGCCTCAGTGCCCTTGACGATCGCCGCCGTGCTCGCCGTATTGGCCAGCAACGCCGAATGCGCGCATACCGATGCCGTGCGCCACACGCCGTCGCTCGGCAGGCCCGTGCGCGGATCGACGATGTGATGGGCCAGGCGGCCGGCACGGCGCCATTGGCGGATCGTTGTCGTCGAGGTGGTCAGCCCACCGTCACGGACGGTCACGACCTGCCCGGGCGCGTCTTCGCGCTCAGCCACCCGAATCTGCCAGCCGCCCGGCCGCGTCCCGCCGAAGGCGATGTCGCCCCCGAGTTCCACGAGCGTGCCGACGTCGTAGCGCTCGCTGATCATCGTCGCGGCGAGATCGGCGACGTAGGCCTTCGCGGTTGCCCCGAGGTCGAGCGCGGTGCCCGCGGGAACCGTGAGCAGGCCTACCTCACGGTCCAGCCGCACGTCGCGCCAGGTGCGGCGTGCCGCCCGGCCGACGATCGCCGCGCCGTCCGGTTCGAGGTTGGCAATGTCGCGGTCGTAGCCGATCGCGTGCATCACCCGACCGATGGTGGGATCGACGGCGCCGTTGGTTCGTGCGGCGGCGTCGAGGGCCGCAGCGACCAGATCGACGAGAAGGGCGGGCACGGGGACGGGACGTCCCGCGCGTGCATTGGCCATCGACAGCGCCGAGTCAGCCCGGAACCGGCTGGCGGTTGCGTCAACCCGCTCCAGGAGTGCGCTGAGATCGCGCGCCGCCGGGCGCAGGAGCCGCGGGTCGGTGACGACCAGGCGCACCGTGCAACTCCAGGCACACATGGTGTGACAGGCGTCGGCACTCGAGCGGTGGCTCATGATCCGTTGCTCCCGCCCTGCGTCGACGCGCTCTGACTCGAGCCGGTGATGGAGCTGCTGGTGCCGCTGGTCCCGTTCGAGGACGCGCCGGAAGACACGGAGGTCGAGGCGGCCGCCGACGGGCTGGCCGAGGTGGATTTGGAGGTGGGGGTCTTGGTCGTCGTCGTTGCGCTCGTCGACGCAGCCGACTTCTGGGCGGTGGCGTGGCTGACACCAGCGATCAGGGTTCCCGTGAGGGCGATCCCGGTCGCGGCAACGGCCGCGCCGGCTATCCCTGCGCGCCGCAGAAGGTTTCGGTCGCGCGATGTCTCGTTCATGACGCCAACGATGGGCGCGCTGGGCTCAGGGCCGCGTCACCGCAGTGTCAAGCCATTGCTAAGGCGACGTGTGGGTTGCCAGTGCGTCACCTGACCGTGCTCAGCTTCCCCGCGGACAAAACCACCCCAAGACCCCGAAATTGGCTATCCCGGCGGGGAAGCGAGGCCCAAGACCGCGACGTGGCTCAGGGGCGCTCAGGGGCGCTCAGGGGCGCAGTAGCTGCAACGTGATCACGGTTCCCCCGTTCGGGCCGGCCTGGATCGTCATGGAACCGCCGCCCGATTCGGCACTGCGGCGCGCGATGTCGAGGCCTAGGCCGGTCGACCCGCGGTCGCTGCGACCGCGGATGAGGGCGTCCGCAGGCATCCCGGGGCCTTCGTCGGAGACCTCCAGGTACACGCCGTCTTGCTGCTCCCAGAGGCGGACGGCAAAGGGGACGCCCTCCGGTGTGTGGGCGATGACGTTTTCCAGCAGGGCGTCGATCGCCGCCGCGAAGTCGTCGGCGGACGCCCTGACCGGCAAAGGTGAATCGGGCAGCTGTGCCGACCAGGCGCGGCCTTGATCCTCGGCCAGGGCAGACCAGAATCCGATCCTGTCGCGCACCACCGCGGTGGCGTCGCAGGACGGCAAGCGGCCTTCGCGCTGCGGGCGGCGGGCCGCGTGGATGACGGCCGTCAGCGTTCGTTCCACCGTGGTGACGTGCGCGCCTACCCGCTCGGCCTCGGTGGGGTCCCGGAGGGCTTCGGCATCGAGGCGAAGTGCTGTGAGGGGCGTGCGCAGGCGGTGGGACAGGTCCGCGACGGTCTCGCGCTCCTCGGCGATGAGCTCGTCGATGCGGTCTGCGAGCCGGTTCAGAGCGGTGCCGACCTCCGCGATCTCCCGCGGTCCAGCGGTGGGTGCGCGCGCTGAAGTGTCCCCGGCGCTGAGTTGGTGTGCGGTGTGCGCGGTCCGGGTGAGCGGCCGGACGATGCGGCGGGTGAGCAGTTCGCCCGCGACCGCCCCCAGCACGAGCAAGCCAGCGCTAGCCCCGATCAGCAGCGCCCACCATTTGCCCTCGCCCGCGTGCAGCGCCGAGTTCGAGACAAAGACGCGCACCAGGTAGTTCCCGTCGGCCAGCCGGACCTGAGTCCCGGCGACCTGTCCCCCCGAGACGGGGTGCAGCGTTGACTGCGGGTAGTCGCCGGGGCCGGCGCCACCTCCAGTCGGCGGCGCGCCGCCACCGGGGCCGCTGCTGCCGCCACCGGGACCTCCGCCATCGGATGGAGCGCCGCCCACCGCAAGCGATGCCGGAGCAGGGCCGAGCACGGTGTTGTTCGGCAGAACCACCGACGTCGGGCGCCCCGAGCGCGCGGACAGCGACGTCAGGTACGCGGACAGCGTGCTCGTGGTCTGGGCACCCAGCCGCAGCGTCGCCGCGACATTGTCGGCCTGATCGGTGGTGGCATGAGCCGCTCGCTGCTGAACGGCTGAGTCCAGCAGCACGGCGACGGGGATTGCGAACGCGAGCACGACCAGCGTCGTCATCCCGACGACCAGCAGCAGGATCCGCCGTCTCATGCCAGCTCCGGGGCGGCCGGTTGCGGTGTCGTCGGGTCCGGTGCCGCGAGGCGGACCCCCACGCCCCGCACGCTGTGCAGGTAACGCGGTTCGCGCGCGGTCTCACCGAGTTTGCGGCGCAGCCACGACAGGTGAACGTCGACGGTGCGATCCGATCCGCCCCACGCCAGCTGCCACACCTCCGAGAGCAGGTCCCGTTTGGTTACGACCTCGCCGGCCCGGCGGGCCAGCGCGAGCAGCAGCTCGAACTCCTTGCGGGCAAGCTCGACCGGGCGATCGTCGACGCTCACCTCGTAGCTGCGGGTGTCGATCACCAGGCCACCGACGGTGATCACCGGATCCTCGTCGGTGCGGCCCATCCGGCGCAGGACCGCCCGGATTCGAGCCGTCACCTGGGCGGCAGTGAACGGCTTGATGATGTAGTCGTCCGCGCCGAGGTCGAGCACCCGGACCATCTCCACCTCGTCGTCGCGGGCGGTGGCGACGATGACCGGGACGTCGCTGACGGCGCGCAACATCGAGAGCACGTCGGCGCCGTCGATGTCGGGAAGGCCCAGATCCAGCAGCACCACATCGGGCTTCTGCTCGACGGCGGCACTGAGCGCGGGTATCCCGGAGGACACTGCCGCCACGCTGTGCCCCTGGTCGCGCAGGGCACGCGTGAGCGCCGTGCGGATCGCACCGTCGTCCTCGACGAGCAGTACCTGTGCCATGCGGGCGACGGTACCGGGATACTGATTCGCTGTGGGCTATGCGGATCTGCAGGAATTCCTCGCCGCGCTGGAGCGCGACGGCGATCTGGCACGGGTCAGCGCGCCGGTCGATCCCCGGCTCGAGGTCACCGGCATCGTGCAACGGGTGGTCCGCGAACGCGGCCCGGCGTTGCTGTTCGAGAATCCCACCCGGGGCAGCCTGCCGTTGGCGATGAACGTGTTCGGGACCGAACGGCGGATGGCCAAGGCGCTGGGCGTGGGGGAGCTGCGTGAGATCTCCGAACGCATCGGCGCCCTGCTAAAGCCGGAAATGCCGCACGGGGTCGGGGGTTTGCGCGACGCCCTGGGCAAAGTTGTCCAGCTGCGCTCGGTCCCGCCGCGCCGGGTCAAGGTCGCACCATGCCAGGAGATCGTCACCCGGGGCGAGGACGTCGACCTGAACATCCTGCCGGGGGTGAAGTCGTGGCCCGAGGACGGCGGAGTGTTCCTGAACCTCGGCCTCACCCATACGAAGCATCCGCAGACCGGTGCCCGCAATCTCGGTATGTATCGCCTGCAGATGCAGGACCGGCGCACGGTCAGCCTGCATTGGCAGATCCACAAGGACTCGACCTCGCATGCCGCGCTGGCCGAACGGCGCGGCGAGCGGCTGCCGGTGGCGATCGCATTCGGGTGCCCTCCGGCAGTCACCTACGCTGCCTCGGCTCCGCTGCCGGCCGAGATCGACGAGTACCTGTTCGCGGGTTTCCTCCAGCGCGAGCGGGTCGACATGGTCGACTGCCTCAGCGTGCCGCTGCAGGTTCCCGCGGCCGCGCAGGTTGTTCTCGAGGGATGGGTCGAGCCCGGGCAGCGCCTGCCCGAGGGACCGTTCGGTGACCACACCGGCTTCTACACGCCCGTGGAACCGTTTCCCTACGTTCGCATCGACACGATGACGATGCGCTCGGACGCGATCTATCAGTCGATCATCGTGGGGCGCCCGCCCCAGGAAGACGGCCCGATAGGCAAGGCAACCGAGCGGATCTTCCTCCCCCTCATCCAGCTGACGGTGCCCGAAATCGTCGACTACGACCTGCCGGAGGCGGGCGTCTTTCACAACTGCTGCATCGTCTCGATCGACAAGCGCTTCCCCAAGCACGCGCAGAAGGTCATGAACGCGATCTGGGGCGCCGGCCTGTTGTCGCTGGCGAAGCTGATCGTCGTCGTTGACGCCGACTGCAACGTCCACGACTACGCCGAAGTGGCGTGGCGGGCCTTCGGCAACGTCGACTACGCCCACGACGTGCAGCACACGGTCGGACCGGTCGACCACCTGGACCACGCGTCCTACGAACAGTTCTTCGGCGGCAAGCTCGGGGTGGACGCGACCCGAAAGCTTCCCACCGAGGGATATCACCGCGCCGGGGGATGGCCCACCGAGTGCGTCCTGGACGAGGTGACCGCGGCGACGGTGGATCGACGCTGGAGCGAGTACGGCATCGGCCGCCGGCGGGCATAACAGCGGCCTAGGGGCGCTGGCTGGCAGACTAGGCACGTGACCAGCCCTGCCACTACCGCCTCGCTGGCAGCGGTGCGCGGCCGGCACGCGGTGAAGAGGTTCTTGTCGCTCGTCATGATCGAGCATTCGGTCTTCGCCCTGCCGTTTGCCTACATCGCCGCGCTGACCGCGATGTGGCAGCAGTCCCGGACGGTCCATTGGGCCCAGCTGGCTCTGATCACGGTTGCGATGGTGTCAGCGCGGACCGTGGCCATGTCAGCCAACCGGATCCTCGATCGCGGCTTCGACGCCCTCAATCCGCGCACCGCTCGACGCGAGCTGGTGACGGGCGAGTTGTCCGTTCGCGTGGCGTGGGTGGGTACCGCGCTCGCCTTGGCGGTCTTTCTGGCTGCCGCGGGTGCGCTGTCCTGGCTGTGCCTGGCGCTGGCCCCCGTCGCTGTCGTACTGCTGGTGCTGTACTCCTACGGCAAGCGCTTCACCGACTTCCCGCAGGTGTTGCTGGCGCTTGCGCAATTCGTGGCCCCCGTCGGAGCGTGGATCGCCGTCGCCGGTCACGCGAGCTGGGCCGCCGTCGCGCTGGGACTCGCGGTCGGGACCTGGATCGGCGGATTCGACCTGATCTACTCCTGCCAGGACGCCGAGGTGGACCGCCGCATCGGTTCGCGCTCGTTCCCGGCCCGTTTCGGCATTCCCGCGGCGCTGCGCGCCTCCTGCGCCGTTCACGTGGTGACGTTCTCGTCATTCGTCTGGTTCGGTGCCGCCGCCGGATTGGGCTGGCTGTGGTGGGTCGGCGTCGGGCTGACGGGTGTGATCGGTGTCTACGAGCACCGGATCGTGCGCGCCGATGATCTCTCGCGGGTCAATCGGGCGTTCTTCACCGCGAACGGCGTCATCGGCATCGGGTTGTTCGTGTTCGCGCTTGCTGACCTGCTCACGCACGGTCTGGGCTCCTGATGCGCGCACCGTGGATCGTGGGGGTCTCCGGCGCGTCGGGGACCCCGTACGCGCGCGCCGTCGTCAACGGCCTGCTCGACGCCGGGCAGGATTTGGATCTGGTCATCTCCCGGGCCGCCCGTTT
This sequence comes from Actinomycetota bacterium, assembly GCA_030775825.1. Classification (GTDB taxonomy): domain Bacteria; phylum Actinomycetota; class Actinomycetes; order Mycobacteriales; family Jatrophihabitantaceae; genus JALYIL01. Next base: position 5,514 of record JALYIL010000153.1, on the reverse strand, counting down.
GACACTGCTGGATGAAACCGGACTGACGTTTCGGGATCCACACTGGCGCGAGGACCTGCAGAGCTGGCTGGGTCGCGACGTGAAGGACGGCCAGGTCGAGTACTGGGCCGCCGGCAACCTCGGCGCGGGCCCCGCGAGCGGCTCCTACCCGGCACGCGGAATGGTCGTAGTGCCGGCGTCCACGGCGGCCGTGGCCGGCGTCGCGATCGGCCTGTCGAAGGATCTGCTGCAGCGGGCCGCGGACGTGACGCTGAAGGAACGCCGCCCGTTCGTGATCGTCCCTCGCGAGGCTCCGTACACGCGGGCGACGCTGATGCACCTGCTCGCATTGCACGACAGCGGCGCGGTCGTGCTCCCCGCCAGCCCCGGCTTCTACAGCGCGCCACAGTCCGTACAGCAACTCGTCGACTTCATCGCCGCCAAGGTGTTGGACACGCTCGGCGTCCAGCATGACCTGATCACCCGGTGGACGGGCGAGCTCGGTGCAGCGCGCGCACCCGACGACCGGCCAGGGCGGTGACCAGCGGACGTGGCCTGCGCTCGGCTGTCGACGCCGTAGACCGCCGGCTGCTCGACGCGTTGCGTGGCAACGCTCGCGCAACCTACGCCGAACTCGCCCGCGTGGTCGGGCTGAGCGCCCCGGCCGTGCACGAACGCGTCGCGAAGCTGGAGGCCGCGGGCGTGATCACCGGCTACCACGCCGCCATTGCCCCCGAGGCGCTCGGCTACCCGATGAACGCCCTCGTGGGGATCTTCGTCACCGACGATGCCGACAGCGATGGCGTCGCCCAGCAGCTGGCCTCGCTCGCGGCCGTCGAGCACTGCTGGTTCGTGGCCGGCGAGGAGACCTTCGTCGTCAAGGTCCGAGTTCCCGACGTGGCCGGGCTCGAGGCCGCCATCCGCGCGCTCAACGCGATGGCGGGGGTCGCGCGGACGAGGACCACGGTCGTACTGTCCACGAAGTTCGAAGATCGCATCTCCGCGTTCGACCCCGTGCCGGCCGAACAGGAGCCGCTGTAGGACCGCACCGCGCTCAGCCCAGCGTCGGCGGCGGGCGACGGTGTTGCTCCTCGAGCCACTCGGTAACTTGCGCCGGGGTGACCTCATCGCCGATCAGCGTGCGTGCCGCGTGTCCCAGCGCGGCCGCGCACAAGGCCCGGTCGGCTACCACCTCGGCGTCGCCCCAGGGCAGGAACGGCTTGGCGATCATCAGCGACGCGATCCCGTGCGCGGCCGCCCACAGGTCCAGGGTGATCGGCATCGGGTCGCCCGGGGCAAAGATGCCCGCGTCCATGCACTCGGTGACGGTGTCGTTGAAGTGCACGAAGGCCGAACTCGCCAGCACCTCGTCGACGTGCGGCTGCGGGCACGGGTCCATGGTGGCGATGCGGTAGTGCTCGGGGTGGGCGATCGCGAACATCACGTATGCCAGACCGAACGCGCGAAGCCGATCCATGGGGCTCTGTGCGGTCTCGGCCGCCGCGAGCATCGCCGCATCGAGCGTGCTGAAGACATCGGAGACGACAGCGCCGAGCAACTCGTTCTTGTCCGCGAAGTGCAGGTAGATCGACGGGGCGGTGACGCCGACGGCGTCGGCTACGGCGCGGATCGACACGTCGTCGGCATTCGCCGAGGCAGCCAGCAGTTGCTTGGTCGCCTCGACAATCTCAGCGCGCAACTGGTCGCCGCTGCCGCGCTGGGCCCGCCGGCGCCGTGGCGTCGTAGCAAGGCTCATACGCCGACCGGTTCCTTGATCAGCGTGGCCGGCATGCTCGGTGATTCGGACAGCCCGAAGCGCGCGTGCAGGCGCGCCAACAGCTTCGGCGCCCACCAGTTCCATCGGCCGGCCAGACGCATGAAGGCGGGCACCAGGATTCCTCTCACCACGGTCGCGTCCATGAGTACAGCGAGGGTAAGCCCTGCGCCGAACAACATCATGAATGAGACGTGGGCGTCGGCGATCGCGGCGAACACGATCGCCATCAGCAGGGCGGCCGCGGTGACGATCCGCCCGGTGCGGCCGAGACCCAGGGCAACGGCCCGAGTGTTGGCGTGCGCGCTGCGATCCGATTGCAGCCACGACTCGCGGATGCGCGACAGCAGGAAGATCTCGTAGTCCATCGACAGGCCGAAGGCCACGCAGAACATGAGCGGCGGCATTGTCGGGACGAGGTAACCGGTCGTCGTGAGATCTCCGAACAGCCAGCCGAGGTGGCCCTCCTGGAAGACCCACACCATGGCCCCGAAGGTCGCCGACAGTGAGAGGGTGTTCAGCACGAGCGCCTTGACCGGGAGCACGAGACTCCCGGTGAACAGGAACAGCAAGACGAAGGTGGCCAAGGCGATCAAGCCGATCGCGATGGGCATCGCCGCCGCGAGTGAATGCAGGCTGTCCTGGTTGATCGCAGTCTGCCCGGTGAACTGGACAGGCCACGGCGCCGGGACCGCCCGAGCGTCGGAGAGCAAAGACTTCGCGCGATCGGATTGGGAATCCGCGCTGATCTGCAGGTCGAGGTAGGTCGCGCGCCCGACCGTCATCGAGGCGGCTGCGGCGCCGACCCGCTGTCCCGAGACGTAGGTCCCCGAACTCGCGCTGACGGAGGTGACTCCGCTCACCTGGGACAAGGCCCGGGCGTAGCCGTCGACCCTGTCCGGGCCGGCGGAGATGTCGCGCGCGACGATACTGATGGTCGAACCCGCATTCGTCGTGAAGTTCGTCCGCAGATCGTCGCCGACCTGATGCACGGCCTGGGACTTCGGCACGACCTGGTCGTCGGGGTAGCCGAACCTGGCGTGCAGGAAGGGCAGGCCCAGCGCGATAAGGACCGCGGTGACCAGAAGTCCGACGGGCAGCGCCCGGCGCATTACCGCGTTTGCGAAGCGGTACCAGAAGCTCTCCTCCACGGCCTTGGCGAGCGGCGCGGAGCGGCCGAGCCGTCGGCGAAGGAAGGCACGCAGATCGAGTGCGTCCACCCGCGGGCCGAGGACCTTCAGCATCGCCGGCAGCAGCAACAAAGCCGCGAGGGTGGCCAGGGTGACGACCGCGATACCGGCGTAGGCGAACGAGCGCAGGAAGTAGACGGGAAATACCAGCATGGCGGCCAGGGAGAGTCCCACGGTCAGCGCCGAGAAGAGCACGGTACGGCCGGCCGTTCGCATGGTGGTCCGGATCGCGTCGTCGGGGTGCGCGCCGGCCCGCACCTGCTCGCGGTACCTGCTGACGACGAACAGGCTGTAGTCGATCGCGAGCGCGAGACCCATGGCAGTCGTCATGTTCAAGGCGTAGACCGACACGTCCGTCACGCTGGCCAGCAACCTCAGAATCGCCATTGTGCCGATGATCGCCGTCAGCCCGACGGCCAGCGGGAGCAATGACGCGATGAAGCTGCCGAAGACCCAGATCAGCACCAAGACCGTGATCGGGACGGCAATCATCTCGGACTTGGTGAGATCGCTCTTGGTGAAGTCGTTGACGGTGCGGGTGGCGGCGATGATGCCGCCCTGCCTGACGGTGACCCCGTCGTGCGTGCCGACGAGGGGGCCGTAGATGGCGGCGGCCCGCTTCGGGGCGGAGTTGTCGTCGCCGATGACACGGGCCACCACGAGCGCGGCGGTGCCGTCCTTGCTGCGCAACCCCGCGGCCTGTCCGCTCGGGGCGGTCCAGTACGAGATGACACTCGTCGCATATTGCTGTCCCCGCAGATCGCGCACGATATTCAGCCCGGCAGCGCGGGCGGCCGGGCTGTCCACCCCGGCCGCGGCCCTCACCTCGAGAACGAGATTCGGGTCGCCGGCGCCGAAGGTGTCCGACAGCGTGGTGCGGGCCTGCCAGGAGGCGGCATGGGTGTCGTAGAAACCGCCGGAGGCGAGGTGGGAGGCGGCCTGTGCTCCGTACAGCGCCGCCGCCACGAGCAGGAATCCGGCGAAGGCCAGGACCCGCCGGGGTGAGCGGATGCCGAGTTCGGCGAGGCGAGTGAGCATGTCGTCCTCCCGTGGCAGCGGCCCGAACAGCGCTAACTTAGCGACGGTAAGTTAGCGCTGTCAAGGGTTCCGCGTGGCACTTTGGGGCTCCCCCGGCCTCGCACGTACGCTGGGGCAATGCCGCTGAGCCCAACCCGAAAGGCCGAACTCACGGAGAAGGTCGCCGCCCAGCAACGTCTGACCCGCCAGGACGGGGAAGACCTCTACGACAGCGACGACCTCGCGTGGCTCGGCGGCCTCGCTCACGATGTGCGCACCCGCAAGAACGGGACGCGGACGTTCTTCAACGTCAACCGGCACCTGAACCTCACGAACGTCTGCACCGCCTCCTGCGCCTACTGCAGCTTCGAGCGCAAGCCGGGCCAGAAGGATGCCTACACGATGCGCGTCGAGGAGGCCGTCCAGACCGCCCTCGCCATGAAGGACGACGGTCTGACCGAACTGCACATCGTGAACGGCCTGCACCCGACGCTGCCGTGGAAGTACTACCCGAGGGTGTTGCGCGAGCTCAAGGCGGCGTTGCCCGGCGTTGCCCTCAAATGCTTCACCGCGACCGAGATCCACTTCTTCGAGGAGATCAGCGGGCTGCCGGCCGACGCGATCCTCGACGAGTTGATCGACGCGGGTCTGGAGTCACTCACCGGAGGCGGCGCCGAGATCTTCGACTGGGATGTGCGCAAGCAGATCGTCGATCACAAGACGCACTGGGAGGACTGGTCGCGAATTCACCGCCTGGCTCATAGCAAGGGCTTGCGCACCCCGGCAACCATGCTCTACGGCCACATCGAGGAGCCTCGCCACCGCGTCGATCACGTGCTGCGGCTGCGCGAGCTCCAGGATGAGACCGGCGGCTTCGTGGTCTTCATCCCGCTGCGATTCCACAACGACAACAACCGGCTCAGCCACCTTCCGATGGCGCAACCGGCGGACGTCCTGAAGACCTTCGCCGTGTCACGGCTGATGCTCGACAACTTCGATCACGTGAAGGTCTTCTGGGTCATGCACGGCCTGTCGACCTCGCAGCTTGCGCTCAACCACGGTGCCGACGACATGGATGGATCGGTCGTGGAGTACAAGATCACTCACGATGCAGATCACTACGGCACTCCCGACAAGCTCACCCGCGACGACTTGCTCGACCTCATCCGGGATGCGGGGTTCCAGCCGGTGGAGCGCAACACGCGCTATCAGGTCGTGCGCGAGTACGACGCGCCCGCGACCCTCGCGCAGCGCCGGGCCGAGCCGCAGGCCGTCTGGTCATGACGTCGTGACCCAACCCGAAGCGGAGCCGCCGCCGGCCTCGCCGAGCTTCTCGACCTGGATGGGCTCGATGTGGCTCTACACGGTGCTGCGATTCGGCCTATTCCTCGTGTTGTGGGGGCTGCTCTACGCGGCCGGCCTGAGCGGTCTCATCGGCGCGTTGCTGGCGGCCCTGCTATCGGTGCCCCTGTCATACGTCCTGCTCGCCCGTCCGCGCGCCAGACTTGCCGCGACGGTCGAACAGCGCGTCGCGGCCCAGCGCGCCGCCCGCGC